>NZ_JBVAXQ010000012.1:0-186573 GCF_055419425.1 Mycobacterium sp. IDUB_21
ACTGACGCCGCCTAACACCAGCACCGAGACCGCTCACCAGTCTTTGGTCACCTTGAATTTTCGAGTGAGGCGGGCAATCATCATGTCCCCTCCCCCGCGTGACAGACGTGACAGACGTGACGCCACGCCGGCCCGCGCGACCGACTGAGCCACCCGCGCCAAGCCTCGCTGAGCAAGCCCAGCCCGGTGCTCAGCCAGAGGCAGCGTGGCGGACCCGGAAGACGCTCACCTCGCCCTTGATGCCTTTGAGGTGCCGCGCCCCAGCGAACGACCAGCGGAAGGCGTCGTCGTCGGCGAGCGCCTGCTGTACCGGCCCGGCGGCCAGCACCGACCCGGGACGCGCGACCCCGGTCACCCGGCTGGCCAGGTTCACCGGGCTGCCGAACCAGTCACCGATCCGGCTCACCGCCTCCCCCGAGGCAATGCCGGCACGCAGCCGGGGCAGGCTGTCGTCGGCCTGGGCGGCCTCCAGCAGCCGCAGCACCGCGTCGACCATGGGCGCCGGCTCCGGGCAGACGAACATCACCGCGTCGCCGATGGTCTTGATGAACCGCACCGGCGGAACGGCGATCTCGCGCCCCAGCGCGGTCAGCCGCTCGGCGAGCTGAACCAGCTCCTCGGGCGGCACCATCTCCCCGAGGCGGGTGAAGCCGACCAGATCGGCGAAAGCGACGGTGACCTGCCGAGCTCCCGGCAGCGGTGCGCCCGCCAATCGCTCACCGGCGGTGACTGCATCGGTGTCGAGCTGATGGCGCAACTGCATCATCAGCATGTCCTCGACGAACGGGCCCAACATCGGCGCCAGCCCGGCCACCAGGTCCAGCGACCGCTGCGCTATCTGCAGCTCGGTGACACCCGGCTCGCCGATGGCCGATAACACCGTGAAGCGCATGAATTCGGCGGCGTGCGCCAGCCCGTCGGCCAGCACGCGAGCGGTTTGCAGGGCCTGCTCCGCATCGATGCCGGCCTCGATGAAACGGCGCGCATGCATGGCGATGCTGGCGTCGGCGCGCATCTGCACCGGGGCATCCGGATCGTCCATCCAGGGCAGCCCGACCGCGCGCTGCAGGCGCTGCAACTGCTCCAGTCCGACTCCAGTGGATTCACTGATCTCACGAGCTGAGACGTACGTGCCGTCGTCGCCGACCAGCCGTCGCGACGCCAACAGCATCGGTGAGACGTTCCCGCGGATCTCCTCGGCGGTGATGCCCTGTCCCAGCAGCCATTCGATCAGCTCGGCGCGTTCGGCACGCGCGTCGCCGTCCAGCCCGTCGAGCAGGTCTTGGATCTTCGGATCGGGATCAGCCACGCCGCAAACCTATCTCCCGGCAGACTGTTCGGTGTGCCTGACGTCTTCGACTCACTGACCGACGAGCGGCTCCGTGCGCGCCGGACGGTCAAGTGGAACCACTTCGCGCCCGACGTGCTGCCGCTGTGGATCGCCGAAATGGACTTTCCCACCGCACCGGCGGTGCTCGACGCGCTGCGGGCCTGCATAGCCGACGAGGAGTTCGGCTATCCGGCGCTGGGTTCGGATGCGCTGCCGGTGGCCACCGCCCGCTGGTGCGAGCAGCGTTACGGCTGGCCCGCGCGGCCCGAGTGGGTGCGGACGGTGCCCGACGTACTCAAGGGCATGGAGGTGGTCATCGGTTTCCTCACCCGCCCGGAGAGCCCGGTGGTGCTGCCGGTTCCGGCCTACATGCCCTTCTTCGACCTGCTGCAGGTCTCCGGGCGCCAGCGAGTGGAAATCCCGATGACACAGCAGGATTCGGGCCGCTACGTGATGGACCTCGACGCTCTGGACGCTGCGTTCGCTGCCGGCGCGGGGTCGCTCATCCTGTGCAACCCGAACAATCCGCTGGGCACCGCGTTCACCGCTGAGGAGCTGCGCGCCATCGTCGACATCGCCGCCCGTCACGGCGCCCGGGTCATCGCCGACGAGATCCACGCCCCACTGGTCTATGAGGGCCGCCACGTTCCGGCCGCCTCGGTGTCCGAAGCCGCCGCCGACACCGTAGTCACGCTGATGTCGGCGTCCAAGGGCTGGAACCTGCCCGGCCTGATGTGCGCCCAGGTGATCCTGTCCAACCAGCGCGACGCCGAGCAGTGGGACAAGATCAACATGCTGCACACCATGGGGGCTGCCACCCTCGGTATCCGCGCCAACATCGCCGCCTATACCCAAGCCGACTGGCTGGAGGGCCTGCTGAGCTATCTGCGGGCCAACCGCGACCATCTGAGCCAGGTGCTGCCCGCAGCGGTGCCGGGGCTGCGGGTCAGCCATCCCGAGGCCACCTACCTGGCCTGGATCGATTTCCGGGATCTGGAGCTGCCGGCCGAACCGGCGGATTATCTGCTGGCCAACGCGCGTGTGGCGCTGAGCCCGGGCATCCCGTTCGGCCGCGGGCAGGGGTTCGCGCGGCTGAACTTCGGAACCACCCGAGCGATCCTGGACCGGGCGATCGACGCGATGGCCGCCGCGCTGAACGGCTAACGTGGCGGGGTGTCTTGTGTGTTCTGCGCCGTGGTTGCCGGTGACGCCCCGGCAGTGCGGATCTACGAGGACGACGACTACCTGGCTTTCCTCGACATCCGGCCGTTCACCCGCGGCCACACCCTGGTGATTCCCAAACAGCACTTCGTCGACCTGACCGACACCCCGGCGGCCGCACTGGCCGGCATGCTGGCGGTCGGTCAGCGGATCGGGTTGGCAGCGCGCACCTCCGGGCTGCACGCCGACGGGAACAACCTGGTGATCAACGACGGCCGGGCGGCGTTTCAGAGTGTGTTCCACATCCACCTGCACGTGGTGCCGCGCCGCAGCGGCGACAAGCTGTCGTTCGCCAAGGGTGTGCTGGTGCGCCGAGACCCGGACCGGGAGCAGACCGGGCGAATTTTGCGGGCCGCACTGGCGGACAGCGACACCGCGCCGTCAGACTGAACCCATGGACCATCTCTCCTCGTTCGAAAAAGTGGGCGTCCGAATCCTCGGCCTCCATGATCTGATCTACCGCTGGACCAACGGCTGGGTCGGCCACCGGGTGCCGGGCCTGCCGCCCAACCTGCTGCTGCACCACGTCGGCGCGAAAACCGGCCGGGCACGCACCTCGACGTTGAGCTACGCCCGCGACGGGGAGACGTACCTGATCGTCGCGTCGATGGGCGGCGCTCCCCGCTCCCCCGGCTGGTACCACAATCTCAAGGCGCACCCCGACGTCGAGATCAACGTCGGGCCGAAACGCCTGCGGGCCACCGCGCGGCCGGTGCTGCCCGACGACCCGGACTATGCCCGGCTGTGGCGAATCGTCAACGCCAACAACGCCAATCGCTACGACGCCTACCAGCAGCGCACTGCCCGGCCGATCCCGGTGGTGGCCTTGACGCCCGTCGCGTCCACTTAACCGGCAATATTTCGTTCTGCGGAATCCACTTGTCCGTTGTTAAGGGCATCTTCAGGTAGTAACTTGTGCTGTGATCGCACGCTCGGGAACGGTGCTTTCTAGCAGGGTTCGCCCTCGACGCGGAACAAGGTGAGGGCTATGAGCCGACGAACCAACCCCCAGTCGCGACGCCGGCGCGGGGCGCGCGGGGCACTCGGAGCGTTCCTGGCCGCCGGGACCATCGGCGCCGCTGTTGGCTTGAACCCCGTTACGCCGGCGCGCGCCGACGCAGACCTGGACTGGTTGGTCGAGCTGTTCACTCCGGCCGCCGGGGTGGCCGAGTCCGGCCCGTTGGACTCCGCGGCACTGTTCGACCAGCTCCTCTACGACCCGTTGCACACCCAGATCCAGGCCTGGATCACCAGCCCCTTCGGCGAGCAGATCAGCACCGGCATCAACCAAATGCTCGGCTCCTATGTAATCGGCAATGGTCTCGACGGGACGGCGGATAACCCCAACGGCGGCACCGGTGGCCTGTGGTTCGGCGACGGCGGGACCGGCTTCGACCAGAGCGCCGCCGGAGTGGCCGGCGGCAACGGCGGAGCGGCCGGAATGTTCGGCGACGGCGGCGCCGGCGGCGACGGCGGAGTCGGGGCCGTAGGAGGAATCGGCGGCGCCGGCGGGTCGATCATGGGCAACGGCGGAGCCGGCGGCGACGGCGGGATCGGTATCAACGGCGGCGTCGCAGGCACCGGCGGCGCCGGCGGCGACGCAATCGCCTGGCTCTTCGGCAACGGCGGGGCCGGCGGCAGCGGCGGGATCGGGGCCGGCGGCCTGGCCGGCACGGCGGGCTTCGCCGGGGGTATCGGCGCACTGGGCGGCGCCGGCGGCGCGGGCGGATCCAGCCTGTCAGCACAGTACGGCGACGGCGGCCGCGGCGGAACCGGTGGAATCGGCGGTACCGGCGGGGCCGGTGGATCGGGATCGGCTGGGGCTGACGCGACCGTCGCCGGCGGGGCGGGCGGCAACGGCGGCGACGGCATGCAGGGCGGCAACGGCGGCGCGGGCGGCAACGGCGGCGCAGGCGGCACCTCGGCCCACGGCACCGCGGGCCTGCTGGGTGACGGCGGGAACGGCGGAAACGGCGGGGCCGGCGGCAATCCCGGTGACGGCGGGGTCGGCGCCAACGGCGACGCGAGCAACCCCGACGGTGGCCGGGGCGGCAACGGCGGCCTCGTCGGCGCCGGAGGCCACGGCGGCGCCGGCGGGACGGGCGCCGTCCACGGCGTCAGCGGGGCAACCGGAACAGCGTTGACCACCCATGCCGGTGACGGCGGAAACGGCGGAAACGGCTACACCGCAACCACCGCAGGTGCCAGCGGCGGCAAGGGCGGCGACGGCGGGACCGGAAGCCTGCACGGCAACGGCGGAGCCGGTGGAGCCGGCGGCAACGGCGCCACCGGCGCAAACGGCACCGCCGCTCTCAACAACGGCAACGCCGGCACCGGCGGTAACGGCGGCAACGGCGGCGCCGGCGGCAACTCCCTCGGCGACGGCAACGGCGGAGCAGGCGGGGCCGGTGGCGCAGCCGCTGACGGCGGCCGCGGCCTGGACCAATCCGCGCTTCCCCCGAGCGCCACCCTGCCCGGCAGCGGCGGAAACGGCGGAACGGGTGGTGTCGGCGGGGCCGGCGGCAGCAGCCTCAGCGCGCATGGCGCCGGCACCGGTAACGGCGGCGCCGGCGGCGCGGGTGGCGCCGGCGGCAACGGCGGCGGCAACGGCATCGCCACGCTGGACGTGGCCAACAGCGTCCAATACGGCAGCGGTGGCGACGGCGGATCCGGCGGCGTCGGTGGCCACGGCGGGCTCGGCGATCACGGCGCCTCCGGCGGCGGCACCGGCTTCGACGGTGGTGCCGGTGGCACCGGCGGCTCCGGCGGCGCGGGCGGGGCGGCCTACCACGGCAACGCCGCGTTGGGCGAGCACGGTCGTTTCGGCACCAACGGAGACGGCGGCGCCGGAGGTGGCGGCGGCATCGGCGGTGGCGGTGGCACCGGGGGCACCGGGGTGTCCAATGCGGGCGGAACCGGGGGCAACGGCGGCCACGGGGGGACGGCCGGCGACGGCGGTGCCCCCGGCAGCGGCTCCTACGCCCAGCCCGGAATCAACAAGGCGCCGGTCGGGATCGGCGGCGACGGCGGCGATGGTGGAGCGGCAGGAGCCGGCGGGACCGGCGGTGTCGGCGATGCCGGGTTCACCGGCGGCAAGGGTGGCAACGGCGGAGTGGGCGGCGCCGGCGCCGACGGCGGGGACGCTACCGGCAGTTTCTATCCGCAGGGCTCCAGTGGCGGGGCGGGCGGATCGGGCGGCGCCGGAGGCAATGCCGGGACGGGCGGCGCCGGAGGCTCCGGCGCCAACGCGGGCAACGGAGGCAATGCCGGCGCGGGCGGTGACGGCGGCGACGGAGGCCACGGCGGCGACACCACCCTCGCCTCAATCAACGTGCACGGCGGGTCGGCCGGTGACGGCGGCGATGGCGGGGCGGCGGGCGCGGTGGCCGCCGGCGGCGCCGGAGCCGGCGGGGGTGACGGTGGCAACGGCGGAACCGGTGGTGACGGTGGGAAGGTCGGCAGCAACGGCGCCAACGGCGCCGGAGGCAGTGGCGGCGCCGGCTCGGGCGCCGGAGCCGATGGGACCACCGGCGGCCCGGACGGCCTCGTCAACGCCACCATCCCGCTGTATCTGCAAAACGGTGGGATCAGCCCGATCGTCTACATCTCGATCAACGGCGGCCCGCCGGTCGCGGTGCAGATCGACACCGGTTCGACCGGGTTGACGATCCTGGGCAACAGTCAAGGCCTGGGCGACTCGGTCTATTCCGGCAGTGCAAGCTACGCCGGCCTGGGGAGCCAGTCCTACAGCTACCACACCTACGACACCACGGTCGGCTTCTGCGACAAGGCGGGCACCTGCTTCGACGGTCTGGTCACCGATCCCACCGCGGTCAATGTCGTCGACCCGGCGTCGACCGCCCTGATGACGCAGTACTTCAACCAGTACCACATCGTCGGCGTGCTCGGCATCGGGCCGAACAACGGTTTCTCCGGAACCTCGACGATCATCTCGGCGTTGCCCGGCGCACTCAACCAGGGTGTGCTCATCGACGCCACCCGCGGCGAGGTGGTCTTCGGCCCCAACCAGTTGGACCCGGAGCTGTCGGTGCCCGGTTCCCCGTTCGTGGACACCATGGTCTCAATCAACGGTGGTGTGCCACAAGCGGTTTCCACCTCGATCGATTCCGGCGGCATGTTCGGCAGTGTCCCCCAGTGGCTGGTTCCCAGCGCCGGAATCGGCTCGCAACTGCCGGTCGGCACCGAGGTTTCGGTGTACACCGCCGATGGCCAGACGCTGCTGTACTCCTACACCACCACCGCGACGAACAGCCCGTGGGTCTGGGCGAATACCTCGATGAACAGCGGTTACTTCCCGTTCTCGGAGAACCCGATCTACATCGACTACCGGCCCAGCGGGTTCGGGTCGACGATCTTCGACCGTTAGAACAGCTCCTTGGCGAGCAGTTCCAACGTCTGCTCGCGCCCGGGCGCCGTGGCCGGGTCGGTGCCGCGGTAGGCCGACGCGACCGGGTTGACCATCACCTCGTCGACGTCGAAGTGCTCGGCCAGCGCCTTGAGCTGGTCGGCCGCTTGCGCGGGTGCGCCGACGACCGCGCGCTGCAGCCCGCCGTCGACGATGCGCTGCTCCTGGTCGGACACCGGAGCCGCCTGCGCGTCCTCGACGAGATCGACAGACCCCAGCGGTCGCCCGGTCCGCAGCCGCGCCATCATCTGCAGATTGGGCAGCATCAATGCCGTTGCCTCATCGCGGGTTTCGGCGACGGCCGCATTGACGGTCAGGAACGTCGTCGGTTCTGGGCACACCTCGCTCGGGGTGAAATGCTGCCTGTAGTAGGCCAGCGCCTCCTCGGTGCCGTGGCCGGAGAAGTGGTGGGCGAACACGTACGGCAGGCCCTTGGCCGCGGCCAGCCGCGCCGAATACATGCTCGACCCCAGCAGCCACAACCGCGGCTCGCTCGCCGCGGCCGGGGTTGCCTTGAGCAGGTAATCGCCGTCGCGCAGTTGGACCTGCACGCCGCGGCTGCTCATCATCGCCCGCACCTGATCGAGATAGTCGGGGAAATTCGTGATCTCCTGCTCGGCCGCGCCTTCCCTACCGCCGCGCAGCATGAACGAGGTAACCGGGTCCGAACCGGGTGCCCGGCCGATGCCCAGGTCGATGCGTCCCGGCGCGGCGGCCTCCAGCAGCGCGAACTGTTCGGCGACGGCCAGCGGGGCGTGGTTGGGCAGCATCACCCCGCCGGAGCCGAGCCGCACCCGCGCCGTCTGTGCGGCCAGGTAGGCGAGCAATACCGGCGGGCTGGTGGCGCCGACCGACGGCATGTTGTGGTGCTCGGCCACCCAGTAGCGGGTGAAGCCGAGCCGGTCGGCGGTTTGGGCCAGCCGGACCGTGGCCGCCAGCGCGTCGGCGGTCGACTGGTCGGTGCGGACGGGGACGAGGTCAAGGACGGATAGGCGCACGTTATTAGTCAACGCGACGGCTCAGCCGGATAGTCCCCCCAGCTCCGCCGCCCGGCCGAAGATGTCGTCGAGCATCGCCGGGGTGAGCCGACCGGTGAACATGTTCTGCTGACTGGGGTGATAGCAGCCCAGCAGCCGCAGCGTCGGGCCGAGTTCGGCCACCGCGCCGTGCCCGAACTTGGGTTTGGGTTTGGGCACCAAGTCGGCCGCCATCCGCAACGCGACCTGCCAGGCGAAGCCGCCCAGCGCCACCAACACCCGCGCGTGCGGCGCCAGCAGCCGCCACTCGGCATCCAGCCAGGGCGCGCAGGTGTTGCGCTCGACCGTCGTCGGCTTGTTGTCCGGCGGTGCACAGCGCACCGGGGCGACGATCCGAATCGCGTTGGTATCCAGGCCGTCCGCGGCGTCCACACTGGTCGACTGGTTGACCAGGCCGGCCCGGTGCAGAGCGGCATACAACTGGTCGCCGGAACGGTCGCCGGTGAACATCCGGCCGGTGCGGTTCGCTCCGTTGGCGGCGGGTGCCAGCCCGACGATCACGATCCGCGGCGTCGGTGACCCCCAGCCCGGCACCGGACGTCCCCAATAGGGTTGGTCGGCAAAGGATTTCCGTTTGGTTACGGCCACGTCTTCGCGCCAGCTCACCAGCCGCGGGCAGGCCCGGCACACGCTGATCAGCGCGTCCAGTTCGGGGATCGACTCGGTTTGGCCGGCCAGCTGGGCCACCCGGGCGGCATCAGGGGCCTGCGGGGTTTCCGGGGTGGCCGGGTCGCCGGGCCAACCGGTGCCGGGATGCACCGGGGAGTCGAAAGGCCGGCCGGTGCGGGGGTGCGGGTGCATGACACCATCCTGCCGCCGGGTGCCGCACTATTGAGAAACGGCGCTACAAAGAGAGCTGCTGTGCTGTCGCCCGGATTTCGCGGATGTAGTGATGTCGCTCGGCTGCGCTCACCTCAGGTCGCAGCGGACCCAGCCCAGAGCCTTGCGCTCACGTTCATCCGACGGTAGCGTCGCGTCTCATCTTACTGTCAGCTGTCATTCATATGCCAAATAGTTGTCATATTTGATCGGAAAGGGGTCCCATGGCCGCGAGGCGGGCTGAAGGATCGGCCGACAGATCGAGTCGGGCCCGCGCGCTGCGCGCGGCCGGGCTCGCGACAACCGCGGTGGTCGGCACCCTGGCGATCACACTCCAGCAGGCCACCATGGAACCTCCGCCGCGGGTGGCGTTGACGTCGGTGTCGGCCGAGGTGCAACAGGCGATCGACGCCCTTCTGGACGTGATGAAGCAGGCGGCGGCCGACGACGCGGCACTGCCGTTCGCGACACCGGACGGCGTCGCCATGCTGATGACGGGTCTGCAGAATACGAATTACGAATTGCTCATGTCCGGGGTATCCCGGGTTACCGAGTTGTTCGGCGGATGGTTTTTCCACTCGCCCGAAGTGATAGCCGGTGACGCCGCCAACTCCCGGCAGTTCTTCCAGTTCTTCACCCCCGACATCAATTACCACGTGACGGCAGGCCTGGCCCCGGGCGCGACCTATGAGCTCACCGGCACGCTCGGCGGTGGAACCGAGGCATTCGCCATCGCCACCGAGCAGATCACCGGGTCACAGGCCGTCAGCAAGGAGAGCCTCGAACTCGGCCACGATCTGGTGGTCAACCCCGACGGCACCTTCACCGTCTACATCGGCCCCGATGCGCCCAGTGGCGCGGTCAACTTCATCGACGACGACAGCGCCACCATCCAGGGGGCCGCCTCGCTGTTGGTCCGGGATATGTTGGGCGACTGGGCGAAGGGCCCCAGCAACATCAGCATCCACTGCGTGGCAGATTGCCCACCGTTCTTCGCCATCCCCGAGGGCGGGTTCTTTCCCAGTGACGACGGGACGGTGCCGCCGAAGATCACGTCGATCGACGGCGCCCTGACCACCCTGTTCAGTGCCTTCGCCAAGATCGCCGGCCCCTTCAACACCCAGAACATGGGGCTCGCCCAGATCGCGGGGATCGCGGAGCCCGCCAACACCATGAGCCCGCTGGCCACCGAGACGAGCCTGTTCCTCACCGGCCTGCCGAGCGCGGACGTCTCCGCGGGGAATTTCGACCTGGACCCCGGTCAGGCGTTGATCGTGAAAGTGCCGGATGTGGAAGCCGCGTACAAAGGTATCGAGCTGATGAACGTCTACGGGGCGGCGTTGCCTTTCACGCTGGCGCAGACCACGTTGAACAACACCACGGCGTTTCAGTCGGCCGACGGCTACACCTACTACGTCGTCAGCGCCACCAACCCGGGCGTGGCGAACTGGCTGGACACCGGAGGCATCCCTAACGGCGAGATCTTCGCGCGGTTCGAAAACCTTCCTGACGGAACCGACCCGACGGGCACGGAGGTGACGACTCAGGTGGTGTCGGTGGCCGACGTGGCCCAGTACCTGCCCGACGACACCCCGACCGTCAGCCCGGCGGAATACGCCGCCGACATGACCCAGCGGGTGCTGTCCTATGACTACGCCCTGGACGTGTCCCGGATGCACGCCCAACCCAGCTGGTTGATACAGGAACTGCTGTTCTCCGGGCTCAAGGGCCTGATCGGCAGTGACAATTTCGCGTCGGTCTTCGGCGAGGAGCCGGAAACACCGCTGGCACTGCGCTTCACCGACGCACTGAGCCCGAATTGGGACGCGGTGTGGCACGGGTTCACCAGCGATCCATTCGGCAGCATGACTGCAGTGGCCAACAACCTGCCGTTGCTGTGGAGCGATATCAGCCAGCCGTTCCAGCTGGCGGCAGCGCAATCCGTGCTGTCGCTGCTGTTGCCCGGGTCGGCCGGCTCACTGCTGAATGACGCACTGCTCGACCCGAACGGCGGGATCGTTGCCGGGCTGCTCAATGCCCGCGACGACCTGGCCACCACGATCCTGACCGCCACCAATTCCTGGCCGACGGAGATGGGTGAACAAGCCGCCCAGCAGTGGGCGAACATGTCCGAGCTGGTCGAGCAGACCGCCCCCACCGATCTGGGCTCGTTGTTCGCCGCGATGTTCGACGCCGGCTGACGCGCATTTCAAGCAGCAATATTATGTGTCTACAACAGTAGACTGGAAATTGTCTACCCGGTTAGACTAGTGTTGTGATTGCACCGGCGCCCACTCGAGAAATCGTCAAGCAGCTCAAAACTGCCGGCTTCACCCGTCGCGACGGGAAAGGCAGTCACACCATGTGGACCTGCTCGCACGGCCGCTACAGCATCTCGCTGGCCGATGGTCATCGCACCATCAGCCCGGGCGTGCGCCGTCAGGTCGACGCCGCGATCAGCGCCTGCGCCGCCAACTGCAAGGAGGACTGAGATGCAGACCTACCAAGTCAACGTCACCCGTGATGACCGATGGTGGATGATCACCATTCCAGAACTCGCCGGCTACGTCACTTCGGAGGGATCGGTCAACGTTGGCGACACCACGCAGGCCCGCCGGCTCGCCGACGTGCCCAGGCAGGCGATCGACTTCGTCTGTACCGTCACCGATGTCGCGCCATCCCAGGTGGGACTGAACATCACGATCGAGGTCGACGGCATCAACGTGACAGCCGAGGCGGAAAAAGTGGCCCGCAATCGGGAGTTGGCGGAGCGTCACGCCGCGGCTGCACAGGCCGAAGTCCGTGATCTTGCTCGACGCCTGGCAGAACATGGGGTGGCGGTGCGTGATGTGGGTGAGGTGCTGGGTGTGTCGTTTCAGCGTGCTCAGCAACTGATTTCCGCGTAGAGCGCTCAGGTCCGGCCGGGTTTTCCCGCGGTTAGGATCACGTCGTGGACGCCGATGCCTTGGCCCAGCTGATCGCCGACCTGCCCAAGGGCATGGTGGTCACCGATCCGACGATCACCGCGGGCTACCGCCAGGACAACGCGCTGGATCCGCAGGCGGGCCAACCGCTGGCGGTAGTGCGTCCGCTGCACACGGCGGAGGTGCAGCAGGTGATGCGGTGGGCCACCGCCCACCAGGTCCCGGTGGTGACCCGGGGGGCGGGTACCGGATTATCCGGCGGCGCCACCGCGCTCGACGGCGGGATCGTGCTGTGCACCGAGAAGATGCGCGAGATCACCGTCGACCCCGTCACCCGTACCGCGGTCTGCCAGCCCGGCCTGTTCAACGCCGAGGTGAAGAAGGCCGTCGCCGCGCACGGGCTGTGGTACCCGCCGGATCCGTCGTCGTTCGAGATCTGCAGCATCGGCGGCAACATCGCCACCAACGCCGGCGGTCTGTGCTGCGTCAAATACGGCGTCACCACCGACTACGTGCTGGGCCTGCAAGTGGTCTTGGCCGACGGCACCGCGGTGCGCCTGGGCGGGCCGCGGCTCAAGGACGTCGCCGGGCTCTCGCTGACCAAATTGTTCGTCGGCAGCGAGGGCACGCTCGGGGTGATCACCGAGGTGATCTTGCGACTGCTGCCGGCCCAACCCAACTCCGCGGTGGTGGTGGCCACGTTCGAGTCGGTGGCCACCGCGGTCGAGGCAGTGCTCGACGTCTCGGCGCGGTTGCGTCCCTCGATGCTGGAATTCATGGACAAGGCGGCGATCAATGCAGTCGAGGACCAACTGCGGATGGGACTGGACCGCGACGCCGCCGCCATGCTGGTGGCCGCCTCCGACGAGCGGGGCCACGCCGGGGCCGAGGACGCCGAGCTGATGGCCAAGGTCTTCACCGAACACCACGCCAAGGAGGTGTTCTCCACCGACGACCCGGTCGAGGCCGAAGGCTTCGTCGCGGCCCGGCGGTTCTGCATTCCGGCCGTCGAGGCCAAGGGACCCCTACTGCTCGAGGACGTCGGAGTCCCACTACCGCAACTGGGCGACCTCATCACTGGCATCGAGAGAATCGCCGCCGAAAACCGGCTGATGATCTCGGTGATCGCGCACGCCGGCGACGGCAACACCCACCCGCTGATCGTGCACGACCCGGGCGACCCCGACCATGTGCGGCGGGCCGAGGCAGCCTACGGCGAGATCATGGATCTGGCGCTGGCGCTGGGTGGCACCATCACCGGAGAGCACGGCGTCGGACGGCTGAAGCGGCCGTGGCTGGCCGAGCAACTGGGTCCCGAGGCGATGGCACTCAACCAGCGGGTCAAAGCCGCGCTCGACCCGCTGAACATTCTCAACCCCGGTTCGGGGATCTAGCTCGTTCCTGTGTGCGAGCGTGCGTGAATCCGGGAATTTTCCCGGCGTGTTGACCGGGGACACGCTCCCTCGCGGGAATAGACCCCATTGACGGATGGCGTCGATTGTCGTACTAATAAGACATGCCGACCACTTTGTCTCACCCGAGGTTCGTGCCCTGTAACGCCGAAACCTGGCCGAACCCCTACCCGATGTATGCCGCGCTGCGTGATCACGACCCGGTCCACCACGTGATCCCGGCCGGGGATCCCGACCAGGACTACTACGTGCTCTCCCGACACGCCGATGTCTGGGCGGCCGCTTCCGACCACGAGACGTTCTCGTCCGCCAAGGGCCTGACCATCAACTACGGCGATCTGGAGATGATCGGCCTGACCGACAATCCTCCGATGGTGATGCAGGACCCGCCGAAGCACACCGAATTCCGCAAGCTGGTGGCCCGCGCCTTCACCCCCGCGCATGTCAAGCGACTCGAACCGCAGGTGCGCGAGTTCACCGTCGAGCGCATCGAGCGGTTGCGCGCGGGCGGCGGCTCGGGCGATATTGTCGCCGAACTGTTCAAACCCCTGCCGTCGATGGTCGTAGCGCACTTCCTCGGGGTGCCGCAGGAAGACCGGGCCCAGTTCGACCGCTGGACCGACGCGATCGTCGCGGCCACCGTCAGCGAGGACGGGGTCGCCTCGGCCGGTGACGCGGTGATCGAGATGATGACCTACTTCACCGGGCTGATCGAACGGCGCCGCACCGACCCGGGTGAGGACACCGTCTCGCATCTGGTCGCCGCGGGCATGGGCGCCCCGGGCGACGACGCCGGGATCTTCGCGATCCTGGCGTTCGCGTTCACCATGGTGACCGGCGGCAACGACACCACCACCGGAATGCTGGGCGGGTCAACCCAATTGCTGCATCGGCGCCCGGATCAACGCCGGCTGCTGGTCGACGACCCGGCACTGATCCACGAGGCCATCGAGGAACTGTTGCGGATGACCTCACCGGTGCAGGGCCTGGCCCGCACCGCCACCCGCGACGTCACAATCGGTGACACCACCATCCCGGCCGGTCGCCGGGCGCTGCTGCTGTACGGCTCGGCCAACCGCGACGAACGCCACTTCGGACCGACCGCCGAAGACCTCGACGTGTTGCGCAAGCCGCGCCAGATCCTCACCTTCGGCTACGGCGCCCACCACTGCATCGGCAACCAGGCCGCACGTATGCAGGCGCAGGTGGCGCTGGAGGAACTGCTCGCCCGCTGTCCGGACTATGCAATCGACGAAGCCGGGATCCGCTGGGCCGGCGGCAGTTACGTCCGCCGACCGCTGTCGCTGCCCTTTACCGTGGAGTCATGATGGCCGGGCGGACCTGGCTGTCCGATCAGCGCGGTGAATTGGCCGCCGAGAGGCTTCTCGACGCGGCCGAGAAATTATTCGCCGAGCATGAACCCGACTCGGTGGGCATGAATGAAATCGCCCGCGCCGCAGGGTGTTCCCGCGCCACGCTGTACCGCTACTACGAGAGCCGCGACGCGCTCTACGCCGCCTACGTGCACCGCTGGGCCAACGCGCTGTATCACGAGCTGACCCAGCGGCTGGCCGGGATCGACGATCCGGTGCAACGGCTGCTCACCGGGATCACCGAGTCGCTTGCGCTGGTGCGGAGCAACCCGGCGCTGGCGTCGTGGTTCGCCGAGACCGGTCCGCCGATCGGTACCGCGATGGCCGAGCGGTCCGACGTCATCACCGTGATGGTCACGACGTTCTTGTCCGCGCTGGGGACCGACGACAGCGACACCCGGCAGCGCGCCCGTTGGGTGGTGCGGGTGATGACGTCGCTGCTGAGCTTTCCGGGCCGCGACGCCGACGACGAGCGGGCGATGCTGATGCAGTTCGTCGTCCCGGTGGTGGTCGCGCCGGACCGGCTCAGGTCCGCACCCGGGTGAACCGGTGCAGTAGCCACGACACCGGAATGGTGACCACCATGGTGACCACGAACAGGTTGAACATCGACCCGGTGTAGACCGGCGTGCGGAGTACTTCCACCATCACCACCTCCATCAGCACCAGGTGGACAAGGAAGATCTCGTAGGAGATCTCCCCCAGCCACACCATCGGCCGGCTGGCCAACAGCCGCGCGTACCAGCCTTGGTTGCCCAGCGCCAGCGGCGCCACCGCCAGGGTGGCGATCACCGCGTAGAAGCCGGCCTTGACCAGGGCTTCGGAGAGTTTGGCGGGTGAGGTGGTGGGTTCCCCGGCGATCGGGGTGGCCGCGATGACATAACAGATGAGCGCCAACGGAATCGCCACGAAGCCGTAGCAGCGCACGCCCATCGCCTGCAGCACAGCCAGAACCATTCCCCCGACGAACCAGATGAGGTAGGTCGGCAGCCACAGCCGGGCGCCGTCGGGCAGAAAGTCACCTTCGTGCACCAGGATCAGCCAGGCCGGGGTGATCGCCGCAACCGCCGTCAACCCGGCCAGCAGCCGCACCGGCCGCCACTGCCGCCGACACAACCAGACCAGCGTGAGATAGGCCAGCACCGGCAGGACCACATAGAAGGCGACCTCCACCGCGAGGCTCCACATCTGGGTGAGGCCCTGATGCAGAAAGCCGAACATGTAGTTGTCGGTGTAGATCTGGGTCAGCGTCAGGTTGCGCGCCAACCCGATCCAGTTGTGGCCGGGGTTCGGGCCGGCGGTGCGGAAGTGATAGATCAGGTAGGCCAGCAGCACGGTGACGATGTAGGCGGGCATGATGCGCCGCACCCGGTGCCAGGCGTAGCGGCGCACCGAGGGCGCCGGACGATCGAACGCGGTGGCCCGGACCCACGGCCGGAACAACAGAAAACCGGAGAGCACGAAGAAGATCGGCACCCCGATCTCCATCCGGGAACCCAGCAGGCCGGCGTAGCCGTGGGTGTATTTGCCGGTGGTGTAGGCCGCATGTGTGCCGACGACCAGGATCGCGGCTACTGCGCGCACACCGGTCAGCGAGGCGATCCGATCGACGTGAGCGACCTGCTCCAGTCCGCCCTGGGCGACCTCCTCCTTCGGCAGCGTCATCCCATCCGTTTCCGGTGCGTCCCCCCGTCGCCGTGGCGGTCGGGCTTGCCGGACGGCCGGTCGCGGCGCAGGTTGATCAACTGGCCCTGGATGCGGGTCTGCTCAAGCGCTTTGAGCGTCTTGCCCGACAGTTTAGCGGGCAGCTCCACCAGTGAGTGGTCCACCTTGATGCTGATGTGGCCGAAGTCGCTGCGTTGCAGGCCGCCCTCATTGGCCAGTGCTCCGACGATCGCACCCGGGTTGACCTTGTGCCGCTTGCCGACCGCGATCCGGTAGGTGGCGAAACCCTCTTTCGGAGGGCCCTTGCGGCCGTCCTTGCGGTCGGGCCGATCGAACTTCTCCCGCGCCCGTCGTTCAGCCGCAGGCGGTTCCGGCTTCATGAGGAACGCTTCCCCGTCGCGGGATTGCAGCGCCAGGGCCGCGGCGATGTCGGCCATCGGGACGTTGTGTTCGCGGCTGTACTCCTCGACCAGACTGCGGAACACATCGGTGCCCGGCCCGTTGAGCGTGGCGGTGATCCCGTCGGCGAACTTCGCCACCCGCTGGGCGTTGACGTCATCAACGCTGGGCAGCTCGGACTCGACCAGCTTCTGCCGAGTCACCTTCTCGATCAGCTTGAGCAGATGACGTTCCCGCGGGCTGACGAACAGCAGCGCGATCCCGGACCGGCCGGCCCGACCGGTACGCCCGATCCGGTGCACATAGGCCTCGGGGTCGTTGGGAATGTCGTAATTGACGACGTGTGAGATGCGCTCCACATCCAGTCCGCGGGCCGCGACATCGGTGGCGACCAGAATGTCGACGTTACCGTTCTTCAACCCGGTGATGGTGCGCTCGCGCTGCGCCTGCGCGATGTCACCGTTGATCGCCGCCGCGGAAAACCCTCGGGATCGCAGCTTTTCGGCGACTTCCTCGGTGGCCTGCTTGGTGCGGACGAACACGATCATCGCCTCGAAGGACTCGACCTCGAGCACTCGGGTCAGCGCGTCCATCTTGCGCGGGCCGGCCACCTCGATGTAGCGCTGGGTGATGTTCTCCGCGGTCGCGGTCTTGGCCTTGACGGTGACTTCCACCGGATCATGCAGGTACTTGGCGGTGATCCGGCGGATCGCCGGTGGCATCGTCGCCGAGAACAACGCCACCTGCTTGTATTCCGGGGTGTCGGCCAGGATGCGTTCGACGTCCTCGGCGAATCCCATCGCCAGCATCTCGTCGGCCTCGTCGAGCACCAGGTAGTCCAGGTGCGACAGGTCCAGGGTGCCGCGTTCCAGGTGGTCGATGACGCGCCCGGGGGTGCCGACCACCACCTGGGCGCCGCGCTTCAGCCCGGACAGCTGCACCGTGTAGGACGCACCGCCGTAGATCGGCAGCACGTTGACCCGCGGCAGGTGCGCGCCGTAGCGCCCGAACGCCTCGGCGACCTGCAGGGCCAACTCCCGGGTGGGCGCCAGTACCAACGCCTGGGTGGCTTTGCTGGCGGTATCGATACGCGACAGGATCGGGATGGCGAACGCGGCCGTCTTGCCGGTGCCGGTCTGCGCCAGGCCGACCACATCGGAGCCTGCCAGCAGGGCCGGGATGGTGGCGGCCTGAATGGCCGACGGCGTCTCATAGCCGACGTCGGCGACGGCCTGCAGCACCGAAGGGTGGATCTGCAGGTCGGCGAAGTTCGGGGCAGGCGTGTCCGAGTCGGACGGGGCGGGCAGGTCCGGGACGGACCCAGCGGGGGCATCAGGCGAGGTCATAGCGCCTAGCAGTCTACGGGCAACCGCGCCGACCTTTCGCCACAGTTGGCCAGGAAGCATCAGTCGGTCGGCCCCGCCTCCCGGAGTTGCGGGGTGCGCCCCGGTACGGTGCCCGGTGTGTTGGCCGCAAAACCGTTACGCCTGTTCGTCGGCGTGGGCGCGCTGTCCGCGGCGCTGCTGGCCGGTTGCAGTTCGGGCGATTCCACCGTCGCCAAAACACCGCAGAACACCAGCCCAGCCGCTGCGCCTGACGCTCCCACCACCGCGTCGGCGACCGCCCGCAGCAAGGCGCCGGCCGATCCGTGTGCGGTGAACCTGGCCGCACCGGCGATCGCCAAGGCCGTCTCGGAGCTACCCCGCGACCCGCGCAGCGGTCAACCGTGGAACCCGGAACCGCTCGCCGGCAACTACAACGAGTGCGCCGACCTGTCTGCGGTGATCGTGAAGGCCAATACCAACGCCGAACAGCCGAGTACCCGTGCTGTGCTCTTTCATCGCGGAGAGTTCGTTCCGCAATCGGTGCCGGACACCTATGGCTTCAACGGGATCGACCTCGCACATTGCACCGCCGACACGGTGGCCCTGAAGAACGCCAGCGGCATCGCCGGGTTGACCGGGCTGGCGAAGTTCCACTGGAACGGCGCCGGCGTGGAGATCATCGGCAACACCGCCCGGTAGCCGGCTGGCCGGCCGCGCCTCAGCGTCGGCCGTCGCGGTGCGAGTGCCGCCCGATGCGGTCGGTGTCGTCGGGGTCCTCCCGGTAATGCCGATTGCGGCGCGACGAACTCTTGCCGGAGATCCCGAATTTGGCCAGCACGTCCGGCGCCGGTGCCCGGTTGACGACCGGACGGAAATGACGTCCGGCGTCGATATGAAAACCGTTGCGGCTCAACGGTGTCGGTTGTGTCTTCAACATCCGTGCCGTCACCCGCGGGATCTCGACGGTCAGCGGCTCGGTCGCGGGATCCTCATGACGGGCTGCCCGCCGCACTTCGTGGGTGGGTTGCCGCTCGCTCGGGGCGACGATCGGGATCAGCTCGGTCGGTTCGTCGACTTCGATTTCGCGGGCCGCGTGCAAGGCCGCGATGTGGCGGGGCAGGCTGACGCGTTCCACGACGCGCGCACCGGGAAGCTGGATCCCGTCATCGAGTTCGTCGAGGTCGCCGTAATCGTCGTAATCGCTGAAATCGTCCAAGTCGTCGACGTTGTCGATCAGCCGGGATGTCCGGCGGGCCGGCGTGATGACGAAGCCGACCAGAAACAGCGCGGCGGCCACGCCGAACAGGGCGATGAAGGCGGGTAGCAGCGTCGCCTCCGACATCGCCGCCGCGAACGGCTCGTGCAGGAACTCGGGCAGTTGCCGGGCCCCGGTCCCGGGTTGCACGCCCCCCGGCATCGGCGGCAGGTTGGAGGAGATCCGCGACGTCATGAAGGCGGCCATGCCGGCGCTGCCCAGCACCGCTCCGACCTGGCGGGTCGCGTTGTAGACCCCGGAGCCGGCGCCGGCCAGGTGCGGCGGGAGATTACGGGTGGCAGTTGCCGCCAGCGGCGACCAGATGAACGCCATTCCGACGCCGATCGCCGCGAACGGCAGCAGCAGCCGCCAGATCGGAGTGGTGGGCGTCATCTCGATCGACAGCCAGGTCAGCGCGATCGCCAGCACCGAAAAGCCGAACCCGACCACCGATCGGGGGTGGGCCCGGTCGACGATTTTGCCGACGAGCGGGGCGAGGACACCGGTGGCGATCGCCATCGGCGCGGTGAGCAGGGCCGACCGGGTCGGTGACATCCCACACACCACCTGCGCGTAGAACATCAGCGGCAGCACCATCGCGGTGGCCGCGAAGCCGATGACGGCCACACCGACGTTGGCCAGGCCGAAGTCGAGGTCACGAAAAATGTGCAGCGGGACCAGCGGCTCGCCTGCTGTGGCAGCCTGCCAGTAGACGAAGACCGCCAGGCAGCCGATGCCTCCGACGATCAGCGCCCAGATCCACGGCGCCCACGCCTGTGACTCGCCTTCCTGCAGGCCGAAGACGACCAGGAACATCCCGATCCCCGACAGCGCCACCCCGATCAGGTCGAACCGATGCCGGTGGACCGGCAGTTCGGGGATCAACACGAACGCCAGGACCAAGCCAAGGACGCCGACCGGGACGTTGACGAAGAAGATCCACTCCCAGCCCAGCCGGTCCACCAGTACCCCGCCCGCCAGCGGTCCGATCAGAGTCGCCACGCCGGCGGTCGCCCCCCACACGCTCATCGCCATGCCGCGACGGTCCGCGGGGAATGTCCGGGTGATCACCGTCAGGGTCTGCGGTGTCAGCAGCGCGGCGCCGACACCCTGCACCGCACGCGCGGTGATCAACATCTCGATCCCGCCGGCCAGACCGCACCAGAGTGAGGCGCCGGTGAACACCGCCAGCCCGACCAGGTAGAGATTCTTCGGGCCGAACTGGTCGCCGAGTCGCCCGGCGACCAGCAGCGGCACCGCGTAGCCCAGCAGGTAGGAACTGGTAACCCAGATCACCGTGTCGTAGCCGATGTCGAGCGCCGCCATGATGCTGGGATTGGCGACGGCCACGATCGTGGAATCCACCAGGATCACGAAGAATCCGAGCATCATCGCCCACAGCGCGTTCCACGGATTGGGCGAATCCACCGAACCGGCTCGAGCGAAACGCACAGCATCGGCCCGTCTCGCATGGTCACCGTGCTCATGCGGCGGTCCCAGCTTCGCCTCGCCTCCGGCGAGCCTCGCTAAACCGCCGGGTCGAGTCCGGCTGCTCGTAGTGCTCAAGCGCCGCCCCTCCCCTCGCTGCGCTCTACGGTCCGGACATTAGGCCACCTCATGCGACGCTACGGACAGACGTTGCCCGGAACAACTCGCAGCGTTGGCGTGGTGATTCGCTGCCGGGCGGCTACCGGCCGGTTGAAGCGGGTAAACCCGCACCGGAGCGTTAGCCTGAAGAACACGCGACCGGGAATGGGAGGCAACCATGGGCATCTTTCGACGACGGCGGTCGGCGCAGGACCCGGCGCCCTCCCCCGGCGGTTCAGCAAAGCTCGACGGAGGAGAGGCGAAGCTGGGAGCGCCGCATGAACCCGGCGGTTCAGCAAGGCTCGACGGAGGAGAGGCGAAGCTGGGACCGCCGCATGAACCCGGCGGTGAGAAGCCCAGCATGGCGGCCCGGGTGTTGTCACGGGTCATCGAGCGCAGCGAGCGGGTTCAGGGCCCGGCGGTGCGCGCCTATGTCGAGCGGCTGCGCCACAGTGATCCCGACGCCGGCCCGGCGCAGGTAGTCGAGAAGTTGGAGAAGCGGTACCTGGCGGCGGCGACCGCCAGCGGTGCCGCAGTGGGCGCCACGGCGGCGGTGCCGGCCATCGGCACGCTGCTCGCGCTGTCGGCGGTCGCCGGGGAGACCGCAGTGTTCCTGGAGGCCACCGCGTTCTTCGTGCTCTCCGTCGCCGAGGTGCACGGCATTCCGGTCGACAACCGCGAGCGGCGCCGCGCCCTGGTGCTGGCGGTATTGGTCGGCGACCGGGGCAAGGGCGCGATGGCCGACCTACTCGGCTCGGGCCGCACCAGCGGCGCGTGGCTCGCTGAGGGGTCGGCCGGGGTTGCCGCACTGCCACTGCCGGCGGTGTCGGAATTGAACTCCCGGCTGCTGCGGTACTTCGTCAAGCGCTTCACCCTGCGGCGGGGGGCACTGGCGTTCGGCAAGCTGTTGCCGGTCGGCCTGGGCGCAGTGATCGGGGCGCTCGGCAACCGAATGATGGCCAAGAGGATCATCGGCAATTCCCGCAAGGCGTTCGGCCCCGCCGCCAACCGTTGGCCGGTCACCTTGCACCTGCTGCCGGCCCTACCGGCCGACGATGCCAGCTCCGCGTAACCGTCGGCGTGATCAACCGAACACCGGTGGCGGAATAACCGGGAGAGGCTAGCCTTTATGCAGGCAGGCGGGCACCGCCCAGATGCCTCGCCGGACGATCGGGAATACAGGAATAGAGGCGAGTAACTGTCGTGAGCGGTATGAATTCACCCTTCGGTCAGAACGAATGGCTAGTCGAGGAGATGTACCGCAAATTCCGCGACGATCCGACCTCGGTGGATCCGAGCTGGCACGAGTTCCTGGCCGACTACAAGCCCGGCGCTGATGGGTCGCCCACCTCACCGCCGGCGGCGCTGACGGCCGCGCCGGCTGCTCCGCCCGCCAAGGCTGCTCCGCCCGCCCAGGCCGCTCCGGCTGCCGCCCCCGCGCCGGCAGCCCCGGCTAATCCGAAGCCCGCAAAGCCCGCCCAGTCACCGGCCCCCGCGCCGGCCGCCGACGACGAGGTGCAGGTGCTGCGTGGCGCTGCCGCAGCGGTGGTCAAGAACATGGCCAGCTCGCTGACGGTGCCGACGGCCACCAGTGTGCGTGCCGTGCCGGCCAAGCTGATGATCGACAACCGCGTCGTCATCAACAACCAGCTCAAGCGCACCCGCGGCGGCAAGATCTCGTTCACCCATTTGCTGGGCTACGCGATCGTGCAGGCGGTCAAGCAGTTCCCCAACATGAACCGGTACTTCGCCGAGGTCGACGGCAAGCCGAACGCGGTCACCCCGGCACACACCAATCTGGGGCTCGCGATCGACCTGCAGGGTGCCGGCGGCAAGCGCTCCCTGGTGGTGGCGGCCATCAGGGACTCCGAATCCCTGCGTTTCGCGCAGTTCGTCGCCGCCTACGAAGACATCGTGCGCCGCGCCCGGGATGGCAAGCTGACCGCCGAGGACTTCGCCGGCGTGACGATCTCGCTGACCAACCCCGGAACCATCGGCACCGTGCATTCGGTGCCCCGGCTGATGGCCGGTCAAGGTGCCATCATCGGCGTCGGCGCCATGGAGTTCCCCGCCGAATTCCAGGGCGCCAGCGAGCAACGCATCGCGGAACTCGGTGTAGGCAAGCTGATCACCCTCACTTCGACCTACGACCACCGCATCATCCAGGGCGCGGAATCGGGCGACTTCCTGCGCACCGTGCACGAGATGCTGCTCTCCGACGCCTTCTGGGACGAGATCTTCTTCGAACTGTCCATCCCCTATGAGCCCATCCGGTGGCGCACGGACAACCCGGACTCGATCGTCGACAAGAACGCCCGCGTCGTCGAGCTGATCGCCGCGTACCGCAACCGCGGCCACCTGATGGCCGACGTCGACCCGCTGCGGCTGGACAACACCCGGTTCCGCAGCCACCCCGACCTCGACGTGCTGACGCACGGCCTGACGCTGTGGGATCTGGACCGGGAGTTCAAGGTCGAGGGCCTGCCCGGCGGCGACTTCCGCAAGCTGCGCGAGATCCTCTCGGTGCTGCGCGATGCCTACTGCCGCCACGTCGGGGTGGAGTACACCCACATCCTCGAGCCCGAACAGCAACAGTGGCTGCAGGAGCGCATCGAGGTCAAGCACATCAAACCTACTGTGGCGCAACAGAAATACATTCTGAGCAAGCTGAACGCCGCCGAGGCGTTCGAGAGCTTCCTGCAGACCAAGTACGTCGGACAGAAGCGTTTCTCACTGGAGGGCGCCGAGACCGTCATCCCGATGATGGACGCAGCGATCGACCAATGCGCCGAACACGGGCTCGACGAAGTCGTCATCGGCATGCCGCACCGTGGCCGGCTCAACGTGCTGGCCAACATCGTCGGGAAGCCGTACTCGCAGATCTTCACCGAGTTCGAGGGCAACCTCAACCCGGCCGAGGCACACGGCTCCGGCGACGTCAAGTACCACCTCGGTGCCACCGGGGTATACCTGCAGATGTTCGGCGACAACGACATTCAGGTTTCACTGACGGCCAACCCGTCACACCTGGAGGCCGTCGACCCGGTGCTGGAAGGACTGGTCCGGTCACGCCAGGACCTACTGGATCGGGGCGCCTCGGAAAGCAGCGAGCAGCCGGCATTCTCGGTGGTGCCGATGATGCTGCACGGCGACGCCGCGTTCGCCGGACAGGGTGTGGTGGCCGAGACGCTGAACATGGCGCTGCTGCCCGGCTACCGGGTCGGCGGCACCATCCACATCGTCGTCAACAACCAGATCGGGTTCACCACCGCGCCGGACCACTCGCGCTCCAGCGAGTACTGCACCGACGTCGCCAAGATGATCGGGGCGCCGATCTTCCACGTCAACGGCGACGACCCCGAGGCGTGTGACTGGGTGGGGCGGCTGGCGGTGGACTTCCGGCAGAAGTTCCACAAGGACGTCATCATCGACATGCTGTGCTACCGCCGCCGCGGGCATAACGAGGGTGACGACCCGTCGATGACCAACCCGGCCATGTACGACGTGATCGGCAACAAGCGTGGCGTCCGCAAGAGCTACACCGAAGACCTGATCGGCCGCGGCGACATCTCGATGAAAGAGGCCGAGGACGCCCTGCGCGACTACCACGGTCAGTTGGAGCGGGTGTTCAACGAGATCCGCGAACTCGAGAAGCACGTCGCGCTGCCCAGTGAATCGGTGGAGTCCGAGCAGCAGGTGCCGCGCGGCCTGAACACCGCGGTGGACAAGGCGGTGCTGGCCCGCATCGGTGACGCGTTCATGGCGATTCCCGACGGCTTCACCGCGCACCCCCGAGTGCTGCCGGTGCTGCAGCGACGCCGTGAAATGGCCTACGAGGGCAAGATCGACTGGGCGTTCGCCGAACTGTTGGCGCTGGGTTCGCTGGTCGCCGACGGCAAGCTGATCCGGCTGTCCGGGCAGGACACCCGTCGCGGCACCTTCTCGCAGCGGCACTCGGTGATCATCGACAACGCCAACGGTGCGGAGTTCAGCCCGTTGCAACTGCTCGCCACCAACCCCGATGGCACCCCGAGCGGCGGCAAGTTCCTGGTTTACGACTCACCGCTGTCGGAGTTCGCGGCGGTCGGCTTCGAGTACGGCTACACGGTCGGCAATCCGGACGCGCTGGTGCTGTGGGAGGCGCAGTTCGGCGATTTCGTCAACGGCGCCCAGTCGATCATCGATGAATTCATCAGCTCCGGTGAAGCCAAGTGGGGTCAGCTGTCCACCGTGGTGCTGCTGCTGCCGCACGGCCATGAGGGTCAGGGCCCCGACCACACCTCCGGGCGCATCGAGCGCTTCCTGCAGCTGTGGGCGGAAGGTTCGATGACGATCGCGATGCCGTCGACCCCGTCGAACTACTTCCACCTGCTGCGCCGGCACGCCCTCGACGGAATCCAGCGGCCGCTGATCGTGTTCACCCCGAAGTCGATGCTGCGCAACAAGGCCGTCGTCAGCGAGGTGAAGGACTTCACCGACGTCAAGTTCCGATCGGTGCTCGAGGAGCCCACCTACCAGGACGGCGACGGCGACCGCAGCAAGGTCACCCGGGTCCTGCTGACCAGCGGCAAGATCTATTACGAGCTGGCCGCACGCAAGGACAAGGACAGTCGCGACGACGTGGCGATCGTGCGGGTCGAACAGCTGGCCCCGCTGCCCAAGCGGAGGCTCGCCGCAACCCTGGACCGCTACCCGAACGCGCAGCAGTTCTTCTGGGTGCAGGAAGAGCCGGCCAACCAGGGGGCGTGGCCGCGGTTCGGGCTGGAGCTGCCGGAGTTGTTGCCCGAGAAGCTGACCGGGATCAAGCGGATCTCCCGGCGGGCGATGTCGGCGCCGTCGTCGGGATCGTCGAAGGTGCACGCCGTCGAGCAGCAGGAGATCATCGACGAGGCGTTCGGCTGAGGGACGAAGCCGCACGGCCGAGGAGACATCGGCAGCGACGAGGCGTTCGGCTAGTTTTTTCTGCGCGAGCGTGCGTGTCCCCGGCCGACGCGCCGATCGAATGACCGGGATTGCGCACGCTCGCCGGGGCACCGAGCCCCGATACCGGCGGTACCGGATAAACTCCGTTGACCACCGACCGCTGGGAGAGCACCATGCAGGGATTCGCCGGGAAAGTCGCCGTCGTCACCGGCGCCGGTTCGGGGATCGGACAGGCACTGGCCGTCGAGCTCGCCCGCGCGGGCGCGCGACTGGCGATCAGCGATGTCGACCTCGAGGGACTTGCCCAGACCGAGCAGCGGTTGACCGCGCTGGGAGTGCAGGTCAAGGCCGATCGGCTCGATGTCACCGAGCGGGAGGCGTTCATCACCTACGCCGATGAGGTCAAAGACCATTTCGGCAAGGTCAACCAGATCTACAACAACGCCGGCATCGCCTTCAGCGGCGACGTCGAGGCCAGCCACTTCAAGGACATCGAGCGGGTGATGGATGTCGACTTCTGGGGCGTAGTCAACGGCACCAAGGCGTTCCTGCCGCACCTGATCGCCTCGGGCGACGGGCACGTCATCAACATCTCCAGCCTGTTCGGGCTGTTATCGATGCCCGGTCAGGCCGCCTACAACGCGGCCAAGTTCGCCGTCCGCGGCTTCACCGAGGCGTTGCACCAGGAGATGGCCATAGCCAAGCACCCGGTCAAGGTCACCACGGTGCATCCGGGCGGCATCAAGACCGCCATCGCCCGTAACGCCACCACGGTCGAGGGTGTCGACGCCGCTGCCATGGCCGAATTCTTCGACCGGAAGCTGGCCTCCACCAGCGCGGAAGACGCCGCCCGGGTGATCCTGGACGGCGTCCGAAAGAATCGGGCCCGCGTACTGATCGGAACGGACGCCCGGGCGCTCGACCTGTTGGTGCGCCTCACCGGCTCGCGATACCAGCGACTGTTCGCGTTCGTCATCGGCAGGTTCGGGCCTCGGTAGCGGGGGCTACCGCCCGAGCGGGTGCTCTTCCAAGAAGGCATCCACGACCGTCTGCGGAGCGGCTCCGTCGGCCACCCGGCGACGCATGTCGATCAGGGCAGCGGTGTCCAGCACACCGGCCACCTGGTTGATCGCCAGCAGTTGAGGTTCGGTCAGCGCATTGCGCTGATACAGCGGCACCACATTCTCCGCGCGCACCAGTGCCGGGTGGGCGTCGGTGAGCAGCACGGCGTCGCCGGCGTCATCGGGCACCGACGGATCGGCGGTGCTGGACCACGCGGCTGTGATCTGACGGCTACGCAACGCGGCGAACAATGCTGCGCCATCAGGGAATTCGCGCAGCTTGGGCAATGTGCACCGGCCCACCGCAGCGGGTGGCCGCGCACCCGCAACCGCGCCGACAACCAACCCCGCGCAGTGCCGTACCAGCGTGCGCAGGTCGGTGCCTTCCCACGAAGTCGCGGTTGCTTTCGTCACAACCAGGGCGGGCTTGTCGCCGGCGCTCATGGCATAGTCGCCGACCGCGATGCCCTCCGGCAGCGCGCCCGCCAATGCCCAGTAGACCTGCCGGTCGGAGCGCGCCACCGAGTCGGGGGCGAACACTGCCAGGAGCCGACCGGTGAAGCCGGGAACGACGGTGAGCTCTCCGGCATCCAGCCCGGCGATCGGATCGGCGACGGGTTCGATCCGCACCGCGGTGCCGGCGCCGCGCAAGGCGCTCGCGTACAGGTGCGCGAGAACCTGCGATTGCGGGTCCGATGAGGCTCCCACGCTCAGTGACGGCGGCGCCGGGTGATGGCAACCGGCGATCAGCAGGGCGACCCATCCGAGCGCCAGTCGGCGCAGGTGCTGTCTTACCGGGCGCGGCACCGTGTGCTCAGGACGTTGAGTCGGCGGCCGCCGCGACCGCCGCCGCAACGGCCGGCTCGACACGAGGGTCCAGCGGGCTGGGGACGACGCGGTCCGGTGCCAGATCGTCGGCGACGACGGAGTAGATCGCCTCGGCGGCAGCCAACTTCATCGCCTCGGTGATGCGGCGTGCGCCGGCATCCAGCGCGCCCCGGAAAATTCCGGGAAACGCCAACACGTTGTTGATCTGGTTCGGGAAATCGCTGCGGCCGGTCGCCACGATCGCCGCGTACTTGGCCGCCAGATCCGGGTGGATCTCCGGGTCGGGGTTGGACAGCGCGAACACCACCCCGCCCGGGTTCATGGACGCGATCAGCTCCTCCGGGACCACTCCACCGGAGGCACCCAGAAATACGTCGGCGCCGGCCAGTGCCTCGGCCAGGCCGCCGGTAAGGCCACGAGGATTGGTCCGCTGCGCCAGCTCGACCTTGACTTCGTTCATGTCGGTGCGTCCCTGATGCAGGACGCCCTGCGAATCCAGCACCACCATCTCCGAGATGTCTTTGGACAGAAGGATATTCGCGCAGGCCACGCCCGCGGCGCCGGCACCGGAAACCACCACCCGCAGCGACGCGATGTCGCGGTCGAGCACCTTGGCCGCGCCCAGCAGGGCCGCCAACGCCACGATCGCGGTGCCGTGCTGGTCATCGTGCATCACCGGGCAGTCCAGCGCCTCGATCACCCGCCGCTCGATCTCGAAGCACCGCGGGGCCGAGATGTCCTCCAGGTTGACCGCCCCGAACGACGGACGCAGCCGCACCAGGGTCTCCACGATCTCGTCGGGATCCTTGGTGGCCAACACAATCGGAATGGAGTCCAGGCCGGCGAAGGTCTTGAACAGCGCCGCTTTGCCCTCCATCACCGGCAGCGACGCCGCCGGACCGAGGTCACCCAGCCCGAGTACCGACGTACCGTCACTGACCACCGCCACCAGCCGGTGTGCCCAGGTGTAGCGGGCCGCCAGCGTGTGGTCCGCCGCGATGGCGCGACTGACCTGAGCCACGCCGGGCGTGTAGGCGATCGACAGCGCGCGTTGGCTGTCCAACGGCGATTTCAGGTCGACGGAGATCTTTCCACCCATGTGGGCTTCGAAGATCTCTTCGTCTCCGATGACAATCGGCGAGTTATTCACCGCGTTCGCAAGGTTCTCGGGCATCGATAGTCCAGGGTACTGCGCTGGTTCATCTCGACCGGCAACGGCCAGCGCCGGTGGGCGCCGGCCGTGCTCAGATCAAGCCCAGCCCGGTGACCGCCTCGCGCTCCTCGGCCAGCTCAGCGGTCGAAGCGTCGATCCGGCCGCGGGAGAAGTCGTCGATCTCCAGACCCTGCACGATGCTCCAGTCGCCACCGGAGGTGGTGACCGGGAACGACGAGATCAGGCCCTCGGGCACCCCGTAGGAGCCGTCGGAGACCACAGCCATCGACACCCAGTTCCCGTCCGGGCTGCCCAGCAGCCAGTCCCGGGCGGCATCGACGGTCGCGGAAGCTGCCGAGGCGGCCGACGAGGCGCCGCGCGCGTCGATGATCGCCGCGCCACGCTTGGCGACGGTGGGGATGAAGTCCTTCTCGATCCAGGCCTGGTCCCCGACCACCTCGGCGGCGTTACGCCCGCCGACCTCGGCGTGGAAGATGTCGGGGTACTGGCTCGCGGAGTGGTTGCCCCAGATCGTCATCTTCTTGACGTCGGTGACCTTGGCGCCGGTCTTGGCGGCCAGCTGCGAGATCGCCCGGTTGTGGTCCAGGCGGGTCAGCGCGGAGAACCGCTCCTTGGGGATGTCGGGGGCGTTGGTCATCGCGATCAGCGCGTTGGTGTTGGCCGGGTTGCCGGTAACACCCACCCGGACATCGGAGGCCGCAACCGCGTTGAGAGCCTTGCCCTGGGCGGTGAAGATCGCGCCGTTGGCCTCGAGCAGGTCGCTGCGCTCCATGCCCGGCCCACGCGGGCGGGCGCCGACCAGCAGCGCCAGGTTGACGCCGTCGAAGATCTTGTTCGCATCCGAGCCGATCTGCACGCCCGACAGCAGCGGGAATGCGCAGTCGTCGAGCTCCATCACCACGCCCTCAAGCGCCTTGAGCGCGGGCTCGATCTCGAGCAGCCGCAGTTCGATCGGCCGGTCGGGGCCCAGCAGCGAGCCACTGGCCAGACGGAATAGCAGGCTGTAGCCGATCTGGCCGGCGGCGCCGGTGACGGCCACCTTGAGCGGGGTTTTGCTCACGTCAAGTGCTCCTCGAACGGGTTCGGCTTGGTCTGGATTGGTCCGGGTCGAAACTAGCGCACCCCCGCCTGCGCCGAAACTCCGGACCCGGGCCGAACCGCGCTGACCGGTCAGTTTGGGGGCGGGCGCGTAGCATTTGACCGGCACATGCGTCGGGAGGGAGGCCACCATGACGGCATTGCGCGACTCGGCTCCCCGGGTGCTGGTCGACTGCGGCGTCTACGCCGACGGCGACCGGGTTGCCGGGGAGTTCACCCCCGCCGGCGCGATGGCCAAGGTGCGCGAGATCGAGGCGAACGGTCGCGAGGGGTTCGTCTGGGTCGGCCTGCACGAGCCCGATGAACGCCAGATGCAGGCCGTGGCCACGACCTTCGACCTGCACGAACTGTCCGTCGAGGACGCTGTGCACGCCCACCAGCGGCCCAAGCTGGAGCGTTACGACGAGACCGCTTTTCTGGTGCTCAAAACCGTCAACTACGTCCCGCACGAATCGGTGGTGCTGCCGCGGCAGATCGTCGAAACCGGCGAGATCATGATCTTCGTCGGCAAGAACTTCGTCGTGACCGTCCGCCACGGCGAACACAGCGGCCTCTCCGATGTCCGCAAGCGGATGGACGCCGACCCCGAGCACATGCGACTGGGCCCGTACGCGGTGATGCATGCCATCGCCGACTATGTGGTCGACCGCTACGTCGAGGTGACCAACCTCATGGAAAGCGACATCGACACCATCGAGGAGGTGGCGTTCGCTCCGGGCACCCGCACCGACGTCGAGCCGATCTACCAGATCAAGCGCGAAGTCGTCGAACTGCGGCGCGCGGTCGCACCGCTGACCATCCCGTTTCAGCGGATGCAGACCGACTACAAGGACCTGATCTCCAAAGAGGTGCGGCGCTACCTGCGTGACGTCGCCGACCACCAGACCCGCGCCGCCGAGCAGATCGCCGGCTACGACGAGACGCTCAGCGCGCTGGTGCAGGCGGCACTCGCGCGGGTGGGCATGCAGCAGAACACCGACATGCGCAAGATGTCGGCCTGGGCCGGCATCATCGCCGTCCCCACCATGATCGCCGGCATCTACGGAATGAACTTCGACCACATGCCCGCACTGCACTGGACGTTCAGTTACCCGGTGGTGCTGGTGGCCATGGCCGGCGTCTGCTCGGTGCTCTACCGCGCATTTCGCCGCAACGGCTGGCTCTGAGCCGTTAGCGGGGCTGGGAGGCGCGGCGGTCCGGGTCGAAAACGTCCACCCCGTCGGTCCGCCACGCTTCCCGCATCGCGTCGGCACCCTTGAGTCGCACCCAGGCCGCCTCGGTCGCGGTGATCGGGGTGGCCGAGAAGAACCGCACCGGCTCGCGCGGTTGCGCCAGGGCCAATTCGGCGATGTGACTCTCGCCCAGCAGCACCGCGGTGAACGGCACCGCGCCCGACTGCCGGGTCCACAACGGCCCGCCGAGGTCCATCAGCGCGTCTGTCGCCAGCACCAGCCCCTCCACCGCCGGCGCGGCCGCCACCGCAGCGAGACTGCGGGCCAACCCGGCATCGGAGCCGGCATTCCGAAGGCGCAGAACGACTTCTGCGCGGGGCCCATGCACCGGGTCGGCCAAGATCTGGCCGGGATCCCCCATCGGATGCCGCGAACATCCCACCGAGACGTAATGCACCATCCGGTCGGGCCCGGGGCCGAACCGCAGCACTTCGATGGGCTCGACCCCCAGGAACGTCACGCGTGCGGTATCGGGTTCCGAGGTGATGCCCGCGGCGGCGAAGTGTGCTCGAAGGTGTTCGCGCACCTGGTCCAGGTCGTCGCTCACCGGCGGTTCACCGGCCGGCCGGCGCGACGCTGAGGTTTACCCCGGACTTGGCGTCGAACACCACCACTTTGCCGGGGTCCAGCGCCAGCTCGATCGGCTGCCCGCCAACCGCCTTCGACGCGGCGGGAACCCTTGCCACCAGCTCGGCTTCGGTTGGGGCGCCGGCCGATTCGTTCGGGGTGAAGTACAGGTACTTATCGGCGCCGAGAGATTCGACGAGATCGACGCGAGCCCCGAACGTGACAGCACTGCACCGCCCGGCGTCGTCGAGCAGCCCGGCGTCACCGAGATGCTCGGGGCGCACACCGATGACGACGTCGTTGCCGTGTGGCTCGGGGTGGCGACTGATCGCCTCGCGGACCTCCGCGGCCAGCGGGACCTCACCGAACGGCAGTCGCGCGCCGGTCGCGGTGAGCGTGCCGGCGAAGAAGTTCATCGCCGGTGAGCCGACGAAACCGGCGACGAACAGGTTGGCGGGCCGCTCGTAAAGCTCGTCGGGGGTGCCGATCTGCTGCGCGATCCCCCCGTGCATCACCACCACCCGGTCGCCGAGCGTCATCGCCTCGGTCTGGTCGTGCGTGACGTAGACGGTGGTGGTGCCCAGTCGCCGCTGCAGCCGGGCGATCTCGCTGCGCATCTGCACCCGCAGCTTGGCGTCCAGATTCGACAGCGGCTCATCCATCAGAAATGCCTTGGGTTGCCGCACGATCGCCCTTCCCATGGCGACCCGCTGACGCTGCCCGCCGGACAACTGCGACGGCTTGCGATCCAGAAAAGCTGACAGGTCGAGGATTTTGGCGACCTCCGCGACCTTCTCGGCGATCTGCGTCTTCTTCATCTTGGCCAGGGTCAACGGGAAGGCGATGTTCTGCCGCACCGTCATGTGCGGGTAGAGGGCGTAGGACTGGAAAACCATCGCGATGTCGCGGTCCTTGGGAGCCCGCTCGTTGACGCGTTCACCACCGATGCGCAGCTCCCCCGACGAGATCTCCTCCAGACCCGCGATCATGTTCAGCGTCGTGGATTTTCCGCAGCCCGACGGGCCCACCAGAATGATGAACTCGCCGTCGGCGATGGTCAGCGACAGATCTTTGACCGCCACGGCGCCGTCGGGGTAGCTCTTGCTGATGTGGAGGAGTTCGATCTCTGCCATCCTGCTATCCCTTCACGGCACCGGAGGTCAGCCCCGCGACGATCCGTCGCTGGAAGATTAGAACAAAGATGATGATCGGCACCGTGATCACCATCGCGCCCGCGGCAATCGAGCCGGTCGGTTCCTCGAACTGCGAACTGCCGGTGAAGTTGGCGATCGCTACCGGCGCCGTGACCGAGGCTTTGGTCGCCGTCAGCGACAACGCAAGCAGCAGGTCGTTCCAGGCGAAGATGAAGACCAGGATCGCCGCGGTCACGATTCCGGGCGCCGCCAGCGGTGCGATCACTTTGCGGAACGCCTGACCGGGGCTGGCACCGTCCATCTTGGCGGCCTTCTCCAGGTCCCACGGAATCTCTTGGAAGAACGCCGAGAGCGTGTAGATCGCCAGCGGCAGCGCGAAGGTGATGTAGGGGATGATCAGCCCCGGCCAGGTGTCGAAGAGCCCGATTGTCCGCTCGATGTTGAAAATCGGTGTCACCAGCGATATCTGGGGGAACATCGCGATCAACAGCGCGGCCCCGACCAGCAGCCGCTTGCCGGGGAAGTCCAGTCGCGCCACAGCGTAGGCGGCCATCGCGCCGATCACCACCGCGATCACCGTGGTGATCAGCCCGATGCCCACCGAGTTGACCAGCGCCGAGCCGAAGACATCCCCGGCGAAGATACCGCGGTAGTTATCCAAGGTCACCGACGACGGAATCAGCTTGCCGTCCTTGACCGTTGACGTCGGCTTGAGCGACAGCGACAGGATCCACAGCACCGGAACCAGCGCGTAGACCACCACTGCCACGTCGATGATCAGCCACGCCACGCGTCGGCGAGGATCGGTCATTTCTGGTCCGATCCCGGCGCCGCGGCGCCGAACACCTTGACGAACACCCAAGCGATCAACGCCACGCAGACGAAGATCAGCACCGAGATCGCCGAACCCAGGCCGACGTTGAAGCCCTTGAACAGGTTGTCGTAGCCCAGGATCGACACCGAGCCGGTGTTGTTGGAGCCGTTGGTGAGGATGTAGATGTTGTCGAAGATGCGGAACGCGTCGAGTGTGCGGAACAACAAGGCCACCAGAATGGCCGGTTTCATCATCGGCAGGATGACTTTCACCAGTCGCCGCCAGGCGCCGGCGCCGTCGACCTGCGCCGCCTTGAGCAGGTCCTCGGGCACCAGGGCCAGCCCGGCCAGCAGCAGCAGCGCCATGAACGGCGTCGTCTTCCACACCTCGGCCAGCACCACGATGGCCAGGGACGGCAGTTGGTGGGTCAACGGCGCACTGCCGGCGGGCAACAGTCCGGCCAGGTAGCCGGTGCCCGGCGTCCAGGCGTAATACCAGCTGTAGGCGGCGGCCACGGTGACGATGCCGTAGGGCACCAGCACCGCGGTGCGCACCATGCCCTTGGCGAACAGAGTCCGGTGCATCACCAGGGCCAGTGCCAACCCCAGCACGAATTCGATCGCCACCGAGACCACGGTGATGCCCAGTGTCACCGCGAACGCGGTCCACCAGTAGGCGTCGGTCAGGGTGGTCTGGTAGTTGGCCAGGCCGACGAACGCGGTGTCGTCGGGGGTGGCCAGGTTGTAGCGCAGCAGGCTCAGCCAGATCGCGTAGCCGATCGGGTAGGCCGTCACCGTCAGCATCAGGATCACCGCCGGGGCGACGAGCGCCACCGCCAGCCGCCGCTGCGATCTGGCGTCATCGGCCCGGGAATCCCTGCGGGCGCTCACGGGATCAGCCCCTTGCCGTCGATGGCCTTGCGCACCTGCACGGTGAGCTCGTCGGCGGTGCGTTCTGGATCGATCGCGGTGATCGGCGCCAGCGTCGCCGAGATCCGGATCGACACCGCCTGATAGACCGGCGTCGCCGGGCGCACCGCCGCATTGGTGAGTTGATCGCGAATCAGGTTGTGGTGTGGGTACTTCTCCTGAAATTGCGGGTCGGAGTACAGCGAAGCGCGCACCGGGGGCAGACCGCCCTCGATCGCGACGTACTTCTGATTGGCCACATCGCGTAGACAGCGCACCGCTTCGAACGCCTCCGCACGATGCCGGGTGGTCCGGGCCACCGCCAGGTTCAGCCCGCCGAGGGTCACCTTGGCCGGATGATCCGGCGACACCGCGGGATAGGGCGCGAACCCGAGCACATTGCGGCTGGCGTCGTAGGCGATCCGGTACTGGGCGTCGCTGGGCGCGAACGAGCCGACATCGTTGATGCTGCCGGCCAGGTCCGAACGCCGGTCCAGGGGCAGGAACCCGACTCCGCCCTTGACCGCGTTCTCCAGCAGCGACGGCAACACGAACGGCCAGTTGACCTCCAGTGCCGCCTTGCCCTGCTCGAAAGCCAGCCGCGCGGTGCCCTCGTCGCTCTGGGTGATCGACGGGTCAGCACCCGGGGCGCTCGCAACCGCCTGCATGATCCGCAGCGCCGCGACGGTGGCGGCCCGATGCTCGGCCGTGTCGGTCAGGGTGACGGTCTTGCCGTCGTCGTCCAGCACCCGCCCCCCGGCGCTTGCCAGCAGCGTGTTGAACCACACCACCAGACCCTCATATTGCTTGGCTTGCACCCCGATCCAGCTCGGCTCGCCGGCGGCGTGCAATCGGGCCGCCTCGGCGACCATCTGATCCCAAGTCTGCGGCGCATTACCCATCAGATCCGGTCGGTACCAGAGCAATTGGGTGTTGGTGATGATCGGGGAGGCATAGAGTTGCTGTCGCCAGCGGGCGGTCGCGAGCGGGCCGGGCAAGGTGTCGTCGGCGGCATCGGCTTCGGCCTTCCCGGCCGGGTCGGCCGACAGCGGCAGCGCCCAGCCGGCCTCGGCGAACTCCGCGGTCCACACCACATCCAGGCCCATCACGTCCAGCGTGCGGTCGTTGCCGGTCAGCCGGCGGGCCAGTTGCAGGCGCTGATCATCAGCGGCTCGCGGCAGGCTGAACTGTTCAACCCGGTAGCGACCACCGGCCTGTTCGGTACAGCGCCGGGCGATGGCGCGGAACGTCGCGGTGTCGTTGGCCGGGGTGTACACGCTGATCACCAGGCCGTCACCGGTCTGCCCGGTCGCGCCGCAGGCCGATCCGGATGCGACGGTCAGTGCCGCCAGCGCAGCCGCGCCCAGCCGCCGCACGCGACCGCGCCGACTCGCCACGCCATCCGCCTCCCGTTGCCGTCCCGTGCCAGAACGGTAAGGCCGGGCGCCCGCGCTGTGCAACAACACCCGTCAGAGGGTCAGCTTCGCCAACAGATCCCGGCCCTGCTCGGCACTCTGCGGGTCACACAGCACGTCGTAGCGACCCGCGACCAATTGCATGGTCGAACTGAAATCCCTTGTGCCGCGGGCCATCGCGTACGGGACGGACGACGTGATCAAACCGAAGAACACCCCGGCGATCAGGCCCGTCACCAACGCCTGGGTCGGGTTGGCGCTGAAGATGCCCAGCACCAGACCGATGAACAAACCCAACCAGGCCCCGGTCAACACCCCGCCGCCGAGCACCTTGGGCCACGTGAGCCGACCGGTGACCCGTTCGACCTGCATCAAGTCGACACCGACGATCGTCACCTGGTGCACCGGGAACTGCTGATCGGACAGATAGTCCACCGCGCGCTGCGCTTCGGCGTAGGTGGGATAAGCCCCGATCGGCCAGCCTCTGGGCGGCGTGGGCAGCCGGGCCACGTCACGCCGGCCCGGAGCGGCCGCCGCCGCGCCGAGCGGATCGGGGGTCGGTCCGGACTGAAAAGGGCTGGTCATGGGGCTTCTCTCTCCTCGCTCCGACAAGGTACCCGGATGGCGGGCAGGCACGCCGTCACGCCTTGGGTCCCGGCGCATCCGCTAGGTTGAACAGCATGACAGCTCCCGGCGGCGATTCTGGCGAGAATCCACGAGCCAATGCCGATCAACCCTGGCCGGACGCGGGTGCACCCGGGCCCGAACAGGGCGGCTGGCCCTACCCGGCGGGCTTCGACAACTATCCTCCCTCGGCGCCCGGTTACCCGCCAGGCGGATTTCCGCCACCCCCACCGCCGAGCGGATTTCCCCCACCGACCGGCGGATTTCCGCCGCCCGGGGGATATCCGCCGCCCCAGCAGGCAGGCGGTTATCCGCCGTCCCAGCAAGGCGGTTATCCCCCGCCCCAGCAGGCAGGCGGTTATCCGCCGCCCCCTCCGCCCGGCGGGTATCCGCCGCCCGGCTACGGCGCACCGACCGACTACCCGGGCTTCGGCACACCACCCGGCTACCCGTCCGGCTACGGCACACCGCCCGGCTACCCACCGGCGGGCTACGGCACGCCCTATCCCGGGGGCTACTTCAATCCGGGCCAGCCGCAGAAGACCAACGTCGTGGCGATCAGCTCCCTGGTCGTCGCGCTGCTCGGCCTACTGTTCTGGCCGCTGGCGGTCGTCGGCGCGATATTGGGTGTCGTCGCGCTGAGCCAGATCAAGAGGACCGGTGAGGCCGGTCACGGGATCGCGGTGGCCGGCACCGCGGTCGGCGGCGCCGCAGTGGTTCTCTCATTCATCCTGGCGATGGTCGCCCTGCACTGACCCGGTGTTGATGCCTAGCTCGGCGGCTCGAACGGCGGTGCCGCACGGCGCATCCCGGCTGCTCGGCCTTTGCCGACCACCACCAATGCCATCTTGCGGCTGGCCTCGTCGAGCATCTCGTCGCCGAGCATCACCGCGCCACGAGCGCCGCCGGCCTGCGAGGTGTGCCAGGCGTAGGCCTCCAGGATCAGCTCGGCGTGGTCGTACTCGGCTTGCCGCGGACTGAAGATCTCATTGCCCGCCGCGATCTGGTCGGGGTGCAATACCCATTTGCCGTCATAACCCAGCGCAGCCGAACGCCCGGCCACCCGCCGGAACGCCTCGACGTCCCGAACCTTCAAGTAGGGCCCGTCGACGGCGGCGATCCCGTGAGCACGGGCGGCGACCAGGATCGTCATCAGCACGTGGTGGTAGGCGTCGCCCTCGGTGTATCCCTCCGGTTGCTCGCCGACCTCCAGGGTCCGGGTGTTGAGGCTGGCCATCAGGTCGGCCGGGCCGAGCACCAGCGCCTGCACCCGGGGCACCGCGGCGATGGCGTTGATGTTGGTCAGCCCGCGAGCGTCCTCGATCTGAGCATCGATGCCGATCTGCCCGACCGGCAGGCCGTGGACGGTCTCCAGCTGGGTCAACAGCAGGTCGAGGGCCTGGACATGGGACGCGTCGGACACCTTCGGCAGCACCACGACGTCGAGCACAGCGCCGGGAGCAGCGCCTACGGCCGAGACCACCTCGATCAGGTCGGCGTGGGTCCACGGCGTGGTCCAGTCGTTGACCCGCACGCCCAGCAGCGGCGCCGTCCAGTCCGGCGCCGTGAGTGCTTCGGCCACCCGGGCACGGGCCTGCTCCTTGGCGGCCGGGGCGACGGCGTCCTCCAAATCGAGGAAGATCTGGTCGGCGGGCAAGCCCTTGGCCTTGTCGATCATCTTCTGGCTGCTGCCCGGTACCGACAGACACGTACGGCGGGGGCGATATGCGTTGGTCACCTAAACACTCCTACCCTTTCAACCATGGCGTCGAGCAACAGGGTTTACGCAGCACGGCTCGCGCGGATGCTGGTGCTGGGCCCGTTCGGCGAATCCGTCGGGCGGGTCCGCGATGTCGTCGTCAGTCTCAGCATTGTGCGTCAACAGCCACGCGTCCTCGGACTCGTCGTCGAATTGCCCACTCGCAGACGTATTTTCGTACCGATTCTCCGAGTCGCGGCGATCGAACCCAACGCGGTCACCCTCAACACCGGAACCGTTTCGCTGCGCAAGTTCACCCAGCGGCCCGGTGAAGTGCTGGTGCTGGGGCAGGTGCTGGACACCAAGGTCCGGGTCACCGACCCCGAACTGCCCGAGCTTGCCGGCGTCGACGTGGCGATCACCGACCTGGCCATCGAGCAGAGCCGCACCCGCGACTGGCTGGTCACCCGGATCGCCGTGCGCCACTCCCGGCGGCTGGGACGGCGCGCCAGCGTGCACATCGTGGACTGGCGCACCGTGCAGGGACTGACACCGTCCGCGCTGGCCATGCCCGGCCAGGGTGTGGCCCAGTTGCTGCAACAATTCGAGGGCTGGCGGCCGATCGAGGTCGCCGACGCCCTCCGCGACCTGCCGCCCAAGCGGCGCTATGAGGTGATCCACGCGCTGGACAACGCGCGACTGGCCGACATCCTGCAGGAGTTGCCGGAGGAGCGTCAGGCCACGGTGCTGGGCCAGCTGGGCACCGAACGCGCGGCCGATGTTCTGGAGGAGATGGATCCAGACGACGCAGCCGACCTGCTGGGTGCGATGAACCCCAACGACGCGGAGCTGCTGCTGGCGCGGATGGACCCCGACGATTCCGACCCGGTGCGCCGCCTGCTGGAGCACTCCCCCGACACCGCCGGCGGGTTGATGACGTCCAATCCGGTGGTGCTGACCGCCGACACGTCGGTAGCCGAGGCACTGGCCCGGGTGCGCGACCCGGACCTGACCCCGGCGCTGTCATCGCTGGTATTCGTGACACGCCCCCCGACCGCCACCCCGACCGGCCGGTATCTGGGCTGCGTGCCGCTGCAGCGGCTGCTGCGGGTACCGCCGGCCGAACTCATCGGCGGGATCGTCGACTCCGACCTGCCTGCGCTGAACCCGGAAGTGTCGCTGGCCGAGCTGACCCGGTATTTCGCCGCCTACAATCTCGTTTGCGGCCCGGTGCTCGATGAACAGAATCACCTGCTGGGGGCGGTGACCGTCGACGACGTGCTGGATCACCTGCTGCCACATGATTGGCGCGAAACCCCCGAGCCGGACCTGGGGCCGAAACTCGCCGGGAGGCCAGTGTGACCGACCGCTCGCCGTTGCAGCGGCTCTCCACCCCCCGCACCTCGCGGATCCCCGGGCTGCGGATCGACCCCGACACCCTGGGCCAGCTCACCGAATCGGTGGCGCGGTTCTTCGGCACCGGGCGCTACCTGGCGATGCAGACCATTGCTGTGGTGGCCTGGATTGTGCTGAACGTCTACGCGGTCAGCCTGAAGTGGGATCCCTACCCGTTCATCCTGCTCAACCTGGCGTTCTCCACCCAGGCCGCCTACGCCGCGCCGCTGATCCTGCTGGCCCAAAGCCGCCAGGAGAACCGGGACCGGGTCAGCCTGGACGAGGACCGCCGCCGGGCCGCGCAGACCAAGGCCGACACCGAGTATCTGGCCCGGGAACTGGCCTCATTGCGGTTGGCGGTCGGTGAGGTCGCCACCCGCGACTACCTGCACCATGAACTCGAGCGGCTCCGGGAGCTGCTCGAAGACCTGCGGCCCGAGTCCAAACCCGCCGCTCCGGAGTCCGGACCCGGCCGGCCGGGCTGACCTGGTGACGGACGGCATAACCGACACCACCGGGACCGGTGTTGGGTATGGTGACCTAGTTCACGAAGCCCAGGCGGTTTCAGTACGGCTCTATCACGGCGGACAAAGGGCGGTCGAGTGCCTACAGGGGGCAGCGCAGCCGAGCACCTGTCCCGCGCGGCCAGATGGCGGCGGGCAGCGCGCGCTGCCCTGCGTCCGGCGTTCGGCCTGACCTTCATCACCCCGCTGGTGTTCGCCGGCGCCGTTGGCGCAACGCCCCGCTCACCGTCGACCTCGCTTCCCCTGCGCAATGCCGCGGTGACGCCGCTGGCGGCCGCTATAAACACCGCCTCCTCCGGTCACTCGTCGGGCCCCGCCGTCGTTGCGGTGCAGCGCCCGCAACCGAACCTGCACGTGGCCGCGGGCGCCCCGTCGGTGCAACCGGCTGCGGTCGTCTACGCGCCGGGCACGTTGGGGATTCCCAAAACGGCACTGGCGGCCTATCGCAACGCCGAACATCAGATGGCGACCGCCGCCCCGGGATGCGGGATCAGCTGGAATCTGCTGGCAGGAATCGGCCGCATCGAGTCGGCACACGCCAACGGTGGCGCCACCGATGTTCACGGCACCGTGCTGCAGCCGATCTACGGGCCGTCGCTGGACGGTTCGCTGCCCGGAAACGAAGTCATCGTACAAAGCAGTGCCCCCGGACGGGTTGTCTACGCCCGCGCGATGGGACCGATGCAGTTTCTGCCCGGAACCTGGTCGCATTATGCCGCCGACGGTGACGGTGACGGAAGAGCGGACCCGCAGAACGTCTACGACGCGACGCTCGCGGCAGCGCGATACCTGTGCAGCGGGGGGCTCAACCTGCGCGAGCAGACGCAGGTCATGACCGCGATCTTGCGTTACAACAACTCGATGGCCTATGCGGAGAACGTGATGGGCTGGGCGGCGGCCTACGCCACCGGGGTGGCGCCGGTGGATCTGCCACCGATCGTCGGCCCGGCACCGCCGATCGCGGACCTGCACCTGGAACACCTGGAACACCCGGAGGGCCTCGGGCCGGAGTCGTTCAGCATGCACGGCATGTCTCCGGTCCAGCAGACCGCCGGATCGTCCCTGATCGACCTGGGTCAGTCGGGCGCGGGTGGCCAATCGGGGAACCTGCCCTGGCCCACGCCCTGGATGAACAGCACCGAGCAGCAGCTGCCACGCCCCTCGGCGGCCTGCCGGATGATCTGCCTTGAGCCGCAGGCGGAGGCTACCCCCGCGGCACCGCCCTACGCCGTTCCACCGGCCACTGTCGGCGTCGCGCCGGCCCCGTTCGGTCCGCCGGAGGCGCCGCCCGTACCTCCGGCGCCGATGCCTGCCTACGCCGTCGCCCCGGCGCCGGCAGCGCCCGCAGACGAACCGCCCGCACTGCCGGCACAGGGCCCTGCGATCGCGGCTCCACCGGCACCCGCAGCCACGTCGCCGGAGGCGCCGCAAGCCGGACCACCGGCTTGACCAAGATCACTGTCGGAGGCGGTCGAGGACTGGCTTAGACTCGTCTTTGATGTCCAAGAATCAAGATGACACCGCAGCCCTGCACGACGCGATCTACGCCGCGCTGGGCACCGTGCTCGACCCCGACATCCAGCGTCCTCTCACCGAGCTGGGCATGGTCAAGAGCATCGAGATCGCTGACGACCACAGCGTGCACGTCACGATCTATCTGACGATCTCGGGCTGTCCGATGAAATCGGAGATCACCAACATGGTGATCAATGCGGTCAGCGACGTGCCCGGCACCGGACCGGTCAAGGTGACCCTGGACGTGTTCAGCGACGAGCAGCGCGCCGAGTTGCGCAAGCAGCTGCGCGGCGACGCCAAGGAACCTGTCATTCCGTTCGCCCAACCGGGATCGCTGACCAAGGTCTACGCGATCGCCTCGGGCAAGGGCGGGGTCGGCAAGTCCAGTGTGACGATCAACCTCGCAGTCGCGCTGGCCGAACGCGGCATGTCGGTCGGGGTGCTCGACGCCGACATCTACGGTCACTCGGTGCCGCGGATGATGGGCGTCACGGCGCTGCCCACCCAGGTCGATTCGATGATCATGCCGCCGATCGGATACGGCGTGAAGGTGATCTCGATCGCGATGTTCACCAAAGGCAACACGCCGGTGGTGTGGCGGGGCCCGATGCTGCACCGTGCGTTGCAGCAGTTCCTCGCCGATGTCTACTGGGGCGACCTGGATGTGCTGCTACTCGATCTGCCGCCGGGCACCGGTGACATCGCGATCTCGGTTGCCCAGTTGGTCCCCCCAGCCGAGATCTTGGTGGTGACCACCCCGCAGCAGGCGGCCGCGGAGGTGGCCGAGCGGGCCGGGGCGATCGCCCTGCAGACCCGCCAGCAGGTCGTCGGCGTGGTGGAGAACATGGCCGGGCTGGCGATGCCCGACGGATCCACCATGCACCTGTTCGGCGAGGGCGGCGGCGCGCGGGTCGCCGAGCGGCTGACCCGCGCAATGGGCCGAGATGTGCCGTTGCTGGGTCAGGTGCCGATCGACAGCGAGATGGTGACCGGCGGAGACTCGGGGTCCCCCGTGGTGCTCGCGCTGGACTCCGTCGCCGGCAAGGAGCTGCGTCGGATCGCCGACCAACTGGCCACCCGCGGACGCGGACTGGTCGGGATGTCGCTGGGCCTGGACACCGGCAACACACGACGCTGAGCCGGTGGGCTAAGTCGCGTCGGTGTCGAACGGGGCTGGCTCTCCCAGCGCCGGCTTGGGAGCCGCCGGTGACGGCACCACGGCGCGCGGATCCTCGGCCAATGCACCGACTGCGGTGAACAATGAATCGTCCCCGTCGAGCAGATGCTTGGTCAGGGCTGCTCGCGGCGTCATCCCGCGAAGCTTCTGCAATTCGCTGAGCGGCACACGCAGATCGTCGAACTCGGGGCCCATCTCGTCGCGCAGCTGATCGGTGGCACTGGTGACGTACTCGCGGGCCTGACGCAACGCGCCCGCAGTCCATCGGATCGCTCCCGGCAGCCGCTCCGGGCCCAGGATCACCAACCCGATCGCCACCAGGACCAGCATCTCCCCCCAGCCGACATTGGCAAACATCAGCCGAGCATTTACCCGTCGCCGGTGGGGGTCACGGTCAGCGTGACATGGCGTCCGTCGCGGACCACCTCGACAGGCGCTTCCTTCCCGATTTCCAACAGGCGCACCGCCACGACGAACTCGTCTGCGGTGGCGACGGTGCGGTCACCGATCTTGACCACCACGTCGTTCTCCAGGATGCCGCCCTTCTCCGCGGGGCTGCCCACCTTGACGTTAGCGATCTGCGCGCCGGAGGCGATGGCATTGCTGACCGACCGGGCGCTCACCCCCAGCGAGGGGTGCACGATCTTGCCATCCTTGATCAGCGCGTCGGCCACCATCTTCATCTCATTGACCGGAATCGCGAAACCCAGCCCACTGGCACTGTCGGACAAGGACTTTCCGGCGGTGTTGATCCCGACGACCTGCGAATCCATGTCGATCAGCGGACCCCCGGAGTTGCCGTGGTTGATCGAGGCGTCGGTCTGAACCGCGTCGATGACGGTGTCGGTGTCGGAGTCCTCGCCCGACAGCGGCACCGGCCGGTGCACCGCGCTGATGATGCCGTGGGTGACGGTACTGCGCAGCCCCAGCGGGGCTCCGGCCGCGATCACCTCGTCGCCGACCCGCACCTTGTCGGAGTCGCCGAGGCGGGCCACGCTCAGGTTGTCGACGTTGTCGACCTTGAGCACGGCCAGGTCGGTCTTCGGGTCGCGTCCCACCAGGTTGGCCAGCACCTCTTTGCCGTCGTTGAACACCACCGTGGTCTTGAACTTGCTGGGGTTGTTGGCCGCTTCGGAGATGACGTGGTTGTTGGTGACGATGTAGCCCTTGCCGTCGATGACGACGCCGGAACCCTGCATGCCCTGGTCGTCGCTGACGGACTCGATGGTCACCACCGAATTGGCGACCGCGTCGGCGACCTTGGCGAACCGCCCGGCCGGCTCCTCGTCGTTGCCCTTGGTGGACAGTGTCACCTTCGAGGTGGTGAACGCCTCGACGACCTGCGCGGTGGTGCGCCCGACCCAACCGCCGAGCATGCCGATCGCCAGCGCGATCGCGGCCAGCATGCCCAGTGCGCGGTAGGAGACGCGGTCACCGAACAGCACGTCGCGCACCCCGAGGCGACCGCCCACTTCGCCGGGCACCCGCGGCCGTGGCGGAACCACGGCGGGCGCACCCAGTGCGGCGCCCGCGGCGGGGTCACGCCACGGGTCGTCGGTCTCGGTGAACTCGTCCGGCTTGCCGTTGCGGCCCATCGCACCGGCATCGGCGGGATGGCGTTGCAGCGAAGTGCCGGCGCCGAAGGGACGGCTGAACGCCTCCTTGAGCACCGGGTCGGGCGGCAGGTCACGTGGGGTGTACGCACCCTGATCACGGTATTTCTTGGGCCGCACATCGGCCGGTGTGAACGATCCGGGCACCCCGTCGGGACGGCCGAAGGCCTTCTTGGACGCGCTGTCCACGGGGGGCCGGTAGACGGGCCGCGGCGCCAGGCGGTTACCGCCGGCGTTCTCGTTATTGGAGCTCACCTATTCCTCTTCCGGTCCCGCGTCGGCTTCGAGGCGCCGCAAGCGAAGCGCTACGGGGCGCTGGCGCCGCATCGCACCCACCTTACCGACGTTTGCGGCGGTCTTGCGGCTTGCCGTCGGCGAACCGGGCGGTTGGCTCGTCGGGAGGGCACTCGGCGGGACAATCGGGGATCTGGGCCAGCAGGCCGAGCAGCGCGGACGGAATCCGGATCGGATGCGAGTCCCGCAGCGCCGACCGGGCCCGGCCCTGATACTCCACTTCGGCCGCACAGTCGGCGCAGAGCGACAAGTGGTGGGCGGCGCGCAGGTGCGCGTTCATCCGCAACTCGCCGTCGACGTAGGCGGCGACCGCTTCACTGCACAGGTGCTCGGTGGAGCCGAACTGGCGCGGGGCACCGACTGGCGCGTCACTCTGCGAGGCGAACTGCGAAGGAAGCCAAGAGAATGCGCGACGGAAGACACCTCCCCGGTCCGTCACCACCGGACTCCTTCCGTCACACCGGCCTTAGCCCTGGCGCTTACACCGAACTACGCCCCATAAGATTCGTCCTTATAAGAATGTAGCGCGATATTGCGCGCCAACGCGGCAACCCGGGTGTCTGCGGCCAGCCTCAGCCGGCCGCGACACCGCCGAACGCTGCACCGTCGCGCTGGCCGGGACGGTCGGCGAGGTACTCACGCAACGCCTGGCGACCTCGGTGGATGCGGCTGCGCACGGTGCCCAGCTTGACCCCGAGAGTGGCGCCGACCTCCTCGTACGACAGGCCTTCGATGTCGCACAGCACGACGGCCGCCCGGAACTCCGGTGCCAGCGAGTCCAGCGCCGCCTGCAGGTCGGGATCCAGCCGCGCATCGTGGTAGATCTGCTCCGGGTCCGGCTCGTCGGCCGGCACCCGGTCGTAATCCTCCGGCAGCGCCTCCATCCGGACCCGGCCACGCTTGCGCACCATGTCCAGGAACAGGTTGGTGGTGATCCGGTGCAGCCAACCCTCGAAAGTCCCGGGTTGGTAGTTGTGCACCGAGCGGAACACCCGGATGAAGGTCTCCTGGGTCAGATCCTCGGCGTCCTGCTGGCTGCCGGACAGACGGTAGGCCAGCCGGTACACCCGGTCGGCATGCTGGCGCACCAGTTCGTCCCAGGACGGCATGGCCGCCACGTCCCCGGTGGCGTCGAACACCGCGGTGCCCTGCGGCTCCTCGGACGGCTCGGTCCAGTCGGTGTCGGAGTATCGGTCCGAGTGGGTGGTCGGATGCGACATGGCGACCGGGGGCAGCAACGTGGTTATGGCGACGTCCTCCGCATCAGGGCCGCCGTCAGGCGACGACAGCGCGTTATCGCGATCAACGTGCGACGGGCCCCTCGTATTCCGAGCGTCTCGAGGCCGGTTCCTACCTCGTTCCATGCCGATACCGTTGCGTACCGCGGTGTGTCGGCTCTGTGTTGGCACTGAACGCCGACTGTGAACTTGTGTTCGAATGCGCTGCACGGTGCGCCTACGGCTCCAGGTAACGGTTCGGACACGGACCTCGTCCCGGGCGTGTCGGGCGGGCGAGCCTGCGTACGCTCGCCCGCGACTTTGTCCTACGCTGCGCACATGGCCAGCACCGACGACACTTCCCGGCCGCAGCCGCCGCACAGCCGGGCCGATGCCCTTTTGGCGCACGCCGAGGGCTCGATGTCCGAGGACGCGGTCCTGGCGGCCGCCCGCGACCGGGCCGGCGAGATCGGCGTCGGGTCGATCAGCGCAGCGGTGGGCGCGTTGTTGAGTCTGCTGACCAAGCTGAGCGGCGGCAAGGCGGTGGTCGAGGTCGGCACCGGGGCCGGCGTCAGCGGACTATGGCTGCTGTCGGGTATGGGCGAAGACGGTGTCCTGACCACGATCGACATCGAGCCCGAACACCAGCGCACCGCCAAGCAAGCATTCGGTGACGCCGGCATCGGGCCGTCGCGAACCCGGTTCATCAGCGGCCGCGCCCAGGAGGTGCTGACCCGTCTCGCCGACGAGTCCTACGACCTGGTCTTCGTCGACGCCGACCCAATCGACCAGCCCGAATACGTGCTGGAGGCCGTCCGGTTGCTGCGGCCCGGCGGTGTGGTGGTGGTCCACCGGGCGGCCCTGGGTGGCCGGGCCGGAGACCCGGCGGCCAACGACGCCGAGGTGATCGCGGTGCGCGAAGCGGCGCGGTTGATCGCCGAGGACGAGCGGCTGACCCCGGCACTGATCCCACTGGGCGACGGACTACTGGCCGCCGTCCGAGACTGACCCCGCCCCCTCGCGAGGGCGCGCGTCCCCGGTGGACACGCCGACCGATCTTCCGGATTTACGCACGTTCACCGCAGATGCTTGACGCTCGACTGAACGCGTGTTTAGCATATTGAACATGCGTTCAGTCGATGTGACCACCCCTGCCCACAACCGCGACAAGAACGGATGAGTGACCACATGGCAATGGCCCTTCCGGTTTTCTCGCCGCTGCAGGCAAGCCTGTGGTTGACGCTGTGCGGCCGAGCGCTCGACAACTGCTTGCCCCACCCCATCCTGGGCGACAGGACCGCCGACGAGGTGGTCCGGAGCGTCGATTACGACTACAAGAAGCTCGGAATCCCCAGGAGCAGCGCGATCTACATCGCACATCGGGCCAAGGTATTGGACGAAATCGCCCGACAATTCATCGCTTGCCACCCCGACGCGGTCGCCCTGGACCTCGGTGCCGGTTTGGACAGTCGGGCGCTTCGGGTCATCCCGCCGGCCACCGCGAACTGGTATGACATCGATTTTCCGGAGGTCATCCACGCCCGGCGGCAACTACTGCCCGATCGTGCCACGCCCCACGGGGTCGGCGCCGACCTGACTGACCCCTCCTGGCTGGAGGCCCTGCCTACCGACCGGCCCGTCGTGGCGGTTGCCGACGGGCTGATCGCGTTTCTCTCCGAACAGGAGATGATCTCCCTGGTGAGCCGGATCATCGGCCACTTTCCCAGCGGGGAGATCGCCTTCAACGGCTACAGCAAGTTCGCGGTCTGGGCCCAAAAGCGCTTTCCCGTCGCCGAATCCATCCGCGGTGTGGTCAAGTTCCCCGGTTTCGACGACCCGCGCTACCCGGAATCCTGGCACCCCAAGCTGAAACTGCTCGACGAGATCCTGTGCACGCGCCAGCCTGAAGTCGCCCAGTTCCCGCTGGGCCTTCGTCTGATCAACCAGCTGTCCGCCCACAGCACCACGGTGTCGCGGAGGGGAAACGTGGTCCTCCGCTACCACTTCTAGAGGCCGTCCGAGCACACGCGGTAGCGCTTGACGTTCTATTGAACGGCTGTTTAGCATATTGAACATGCGTTCAGCGGACCTGACGGCCAGCGCGAAAATCCGCGATTCGGCGATCGAGCAATTCGGCCGGCATGGCTTCGGCGTGAGCGTGCGAGCGATCGCCGAAGCCGCCGGGGTGAGCGCGGGCCTGGTCATTCACCACTTCGGTTCCAAGGAAGGGCTGCGCAAGGCCTGCGACGAGTTCGTCGCCGAAGAGATCCGCAGCGGGAAATCCGAGGCGATGCGCTCGGCCGACCCGGCGACCTGGTTCGCCGCCATGGCCGAGATCGAGTCCTACGCGTCGATGATGGCCTACCTGGTCCGCAGCATGCAGTCCGGTGGCGAGCTGGCAGACACGTTGTGGCGCCGGATGATCGACAACGCCGAGGGCTACCTCGACGAGGGCGTCCGCGCCGGCACCCTCAAACCCAGCCGCGACCCGAAAGCCCGGGCCCGTTTCCTGGCCATGAACAACGGTGGCGGATTCCTGCTGTATCTGCAGATGCACGAGAACTCGACCGATCTGCGGGCCGTGCTACGTGATTACGCCCGCGACATGGTCCTACCCGCACTCGAGTTGTACACCGAGGGCCTGCTGACCGACCGCACCATGTATGACGCCTTCCGACAAGCCCAACAAGGGGGAACCGATGCGACCTGACAACCGTTGGCCGGCGATCGAAATCCGTGGACTGGAGAAGCATTTCGGTCAGGTCAAGGCGCTGGACGGGCTGGATCTGACGGTGCACGGCGGCGAGGTGCACGGCTTCCTCGGCCCGAACGGCGCCGGCAAATCGACCACTATCCGGATCCTGCTGGGCTTGGTGAAGGCCGACAGCGGAAGCGTGCGCCTGCTCGGCGGCGACCCCTGGACGGACGCGGTCGATTTGCACCGTGAGATCGCTTACGTACCAGGTGATGTCACGTTATGGCCGTCGCTGTCCGGCGGCGAGATCATCGACCTGCTGGCCCGGATGCGCGGCGGGATCGACGAACAGCGGCGCGACGAGCTGATCGAACGCTTCGACCTCGACCCGACCAAAAAGGCTCGCACCTACTCGAAGGGCAACCGCCAGAAGGTGTCCCTGATCTCAGCCTTCTCCTCGCACGCTCGGCTACTGCTGCTCGACGAACCCAGCAGCGGCCTGGACCCGTTGATGGAGAACATATTCCAGCAGTGTGTCGCCGAGGCGAGCCGGCGCGGGGCCACCGTCCTGCTGTCGAGCCACATCCTGGCCGAGACCGAAGCACTGTGCCAGCGGGTGACGATCATCCGCGCCGGGCGGGTCATCGAGAGCGGCTCACTGGATTCGCTGCGCCACCTGCACCGCACGTCGATCCAGGCCGACCTGATGCGCGATCCGGGCGACCTCACGCGGATTCGGGGGGTCGCCGACGTGCGCTACACCGGCACCGTGCTGCACGCGCAGGTCGACAGCGACAGCCTCGGTGAGCTCATTGCCGTGCTCGGTGCGGCCGGAGTACGCAGCCTCACCAGCCGTCCGCCGACGCTGGAAGAGCTCTTCCTGCGCCATTACGACACGGTGCGGGCATGATCACCGCCGCAGCGCCCCAAGCACAGTCGGCATCCCGGCCCTTCCCGCGCCGATCGGACTTCTCCGGCACCCTCGGCATGCTCCGGCTCTATCTGCGCCGCGACCGCGTCGTCCTGCCGCTCTGGGTACTGCTGTTGTCGCTGCCGCTGGCGAACGTCTACATCGCCAGCATCGAGTCCATCTACCCCACCGCAGCCGACCGCGCCGGGCTGGCCGCGACCATCATGGCCAGTCCGGCGCAGCGCGCGGTGTACGGCCAGGTCTACAACGACACCCTCGGTGCGGTGGGCATCTGGAAGGCCGGGATCTTCCACTCGCTCATCGCGGTGGCGGTGATCCTGACCGTCATCCGGCACACCCGCGCCGACGAGGAGACCGGCCGCACCGAGTTGATCGAGTCGACCGCGGTGGGCCGCTATGCCGGACTGACCGGCGCGCTGCTGTTGGCGTTCGGGGCGTCGGTCGCCACCGGTGTCATCGGGGCGGCCGGGCTGCTGACCACCGAGGTTCCGGCGGCGGGTTCTTGGGCGTTCGGTGCAGCGCTGGCCTGCTCCGGGCTGGTGTTCACCGCCGTGGCGGCGGTGGCCGCACAGTTGCCCCCCGGCGCCCGGTTCGCCCGCGGCGCGGCGTTCGGCGTGTTGGCCGCCGCCTTCACGCTGCGCGCGGTCGGCGACGCGGGGTCCGGCGCGCTGTCGTGGCTCTCACCGCTGGGCTGGTCGCTACAGGTGCGGCCCTACGGGGGTGACCGCTGGCCGGTGCTGGTCCTGCATCTGACGGCGACGGCCACGCTCACCTGGCTGGCCTACCGCTTGGCCGCCCGCCGTGATGTCGGTGCCGGGCTGCTGGCCGATCGTCCGGGACCGCGCCGGGGGGCGCCGGGGCTGGCCGGCGCGTTCGGTCTGGCGTGGCGGCTCGATCGCGGTGCGCTGCTGCTGTGGACGGTGGGTCTGGTGCTCTACGGGTTGTTGGTCGGCAGCGTGGTGCACGGCATCGGCGACGAGGTCGGCAGCGACAGCGCGCGCGACATCGTCGTCCGGTTGGGCGGTACCGCAGCACTGGAGCAGGCATTCGTCGCGGTGGCGTTCACCATGCTGGGCATGGTGGCGGCCGCGTTCGCGGTTTCGCTGGTGCTGCGACTACAGCAGGAGGAGTCAGCTTCGCGCGCGGAGACCCTGCTCGCCGGTTCGGTCGGGCGAAACCGTTGGCTGGCAAGTCATGTCGTGATCGCGCTGGCCGGATCGGCCATCGCGATACTGACCGCCGGCGTGGTGGCCGGAGTCGTCTACGGGGTGGCGGTGGGCGATGTCGGTGGGCAGTTGGCCACCGTGATCGGCAGCGCCGCGGTACAGCTGCCGGCGGTCTGGCTACCCGCGGCGGTGACCGTCGCACTGTTCGGGATCGCCCCGAGATTCGCTCCCGCCGCCTGGGCGGTGCTGATCGGGTTCGTCGCGCTGTATCTGCTCGGCACGATCTCCGGCCTGCCGCAGTGGGTCCTCAACCTCGAGCCGTTCACTCATATTCCACTGGTCGGCGACGGCGGATTCAGCGTCGCGCCGCTGGCGGTGCTGTTGGCGATCGACGCCGCGCTGATTGCTCTGGGCGCCCTGACTTTCCGCCGCAGAGACCTGAACATGTGAGGAGGTAGACGTGAAAACTATTGGCAAGGGATTGGTTTCAGCCTCGTTAGGCCTGATCGTATTCGGAGTGCTGCTGTTCGTGCCGGCCGGAACTCTGCACTATTGGCAGGCCTGGGCATTTCTCGCGGTGTTCGCACTGTCCACCTGGATTCCCAGCGTCTACCTGATGCGCACCAATCCGGCCGCGCTGGATCGGCGGATGCGGGCCGGGCCACTGGCCGAGAGCCGACCGGTGCAGCGGATCGTCATCACTGCCATATTCATCTGCTTCCCGGCGATGTTCGTGCTCAGCGCACTCGATCACCGCTTCGGATGGTCGGCGGTACCGGCAGCAGTCGCGGTGCTCGGCGATGTGCTGGTGGCGATCGGACTCGGTGTCGCCATGTTGGTAGTCGTCCAGAACGGCTACGCGGCCGCCAACGTCACCGTGGAAGCCGGTCAGACGCTGGTCTCGACGGGCTTGTACGGGTGGGTACGACATCCGATGTACACCGGCAACGTCATCTTGATGATCGGGGTCCCGCTGGCGCTCGGCTCCTACTGGGGGCTGGTGTTCCTGCTGCCCGGGGTGGCCCTGCTGGTGTTGCGTATCCGCGACGAGGAGCGGCTGCTCACCGAAGAGCTCGGCGGTTACCGCGAGTACACCCAACGGGTCCGTTACCACCTGATTCCGCATTTTTGGTAGCCGTTATTCCACTTTTGAACTCCTTTGGCTTACAGTCCCCTAAGCGCAAGCTGTTAACCCGGCCTGTTAGAGGCGACTTGCGAGTCTTAGGGAGGCTGGTCGAGCCATGCGCAGACCGCGGCGAGGCAGTGGCGGCATTCGGGCACTCTCCCCCAACCGAATGGCCGGCGCGCTGGGTGCCGCCGTCCTGCTCGGCATCACCCCGGCAACGACGGCCCCGACCGCACAGGCGGACTGGGACTGGGGAACCGAGCTGATTGAGCCGATGGCAGCCGTCGACACGACGGATCCCGGCCTCAACTTGGGCAGCTTGATGGAACTGGCGCAGACCTGGGTGGGCCAGCTCGATCCGGCGACCAATGGCATGTTCTCGTCGGCGATCGACGCGATATTGGCGCTGCCGGGTCCGGGCCAATCCCTCGACACCGCCGCATGGCTGGACCAGCTCTTCTACGGTCCGCTGCACGCCGGCCTGCAGGAGTGGATCACCAGTCCATTCGGGGAGTTCAGCATCGGCTTGATCAACGCACCGTTCGTCACGCTGTTCGGCCGCGACCTGATCGGCGACGGCATCGACGGATTCGACGACGTCAACACCAGCATGTTCGGTCAGTGGGGCGGGTTCGGTGACGCCGGCGACGGCGGGTTCCTATTCGGCAATGGCGGTGCGGGTATCGACGGTGCGGGCGGTGTCGGCGGCATGGGCGGCATGGCCGGGTTCTTCGGCCACGGTGGCGCGGGCGGCCTGGGTGGCGCCGGTGCCGCCGGCGGCGACGGCGGTGCCGGTGGCTGGTTCATGGGCATCGGCGGTGCCGGTGGAGTCGGGGGCGTCGGCGATCTCGGAATTGACGGCGGGGTCGGCGGCGCCGGAGGTGACGGAGGCTGGTGGATGGGCAGCGGCGGGGCCGGCGGTGCGGGCGGCGATGGTGGTGCCGGTTCGGCGGACATCGCGGCGGGCAACGGCGGCGCCGGCGGCGACGGCGGTGCGGGCGGGCTGTTGTTCGGCCGCGGCGGCGACGGGGGTCTCGGCGGCGAGGGCGGTGCCGGTGGACTGGGCGGCTCGGGTGGCTGGCTGGGCGCCTCGGGGATCGGCGCGGCCCCCTACGTCGAGCACACCCAATGGGTGACCTACGACGGCGGGACCAGCCTGCGGGTCTATCCGACCGACACCGGGCGAACCGAAGCCGGCGAAACCGGCACGCTGCGCCAGGGTGAGCAGGCCTGGTCGGAGGTGGTGAAACGAGACCCGGACGCCAACACATCGGGGATGCGCGAACAGTTCCTGTGCCACTGGCAGTTTGCCGAGTTCATCGAACCCGGCAAGACCAGCTGGAATCTGGAGCCGTGGCGCCCGGTCGTCAGCACCCTGAGCCTGTTGGCCAACGGCTGCAACCCGGGCGGCGCCGAGGAACCGTTCTAGCCCTGGCAGCGACCCGCTAGATCCAGACGCCCTTGCCGACGGCGACCACGCCGCCGGCGCTGATCGAGAACCGCTCACGGTCTTTCTCCAGGTCGACACCGATCATCTCGCCCGGGCCGACCACCACGTTCTTGTCCAGGATCGCGTGGCGCACCACGGCGCCGCGCCCCACCCGCGCCCCGGGCATGAGGACGCTGTCCTCCACGATCGCGCCGTCGTCGATTACGACGTTGGACGACAACACGGTGTTGCGAACCGAGCCGGCCGAGATGACACTGCCCGCACCCACTACCGACTCCTGGGCCGATCCTCCGTTGACGAACTTCGCCGGCGCCAGATTCTCCGTCGCGCCGTGGATCGGCCAGCGCTTGTTGTACAGGTTGAAGATCGGGTGCGCCGACACCAGGTCCATGTGGGCGTCGTAGAACGCATCCAGGGTTCCGACATCGCGCCAATAGCCACGGTCACGTTCGGTGGCGCCGGGCACCTCGTTGTCGGAGAAGTCGTAGACGGCGGCCATCCCGTCGGCCACCAGGCGCGGAATGATATCGCCACCCATGTCGTGGTCGGAATGGTCATCGTCGGCGTCGGCACGGATCGCGTCAATCAGCACCTTGGTGGTGAAGATGTAGTTGCCCATCGACACATACGTGCTGTCCGGGTCGTCGGGCGTACCGGGCGGATTCGCCGGCTTCTCCAGGAAGTTGCGGATCCGTCCGGACTCGTCGGCGTCGATGCAACCGAACGCCGACGCCTCCGCGCGCGGCACCCGGACCCCGGCGACCGTCGCACCGGCCCCGGTGTCGATGTGGAAGCGCACCATCTGCTCGGGGTCCATCCGGTACACGTGATCGGCACCGAAAACCACGATGTATTCCGGGTCTTCGTCGAAGATCAGGTTCAGCGACTGATAGATGGCGTCGGCGGAGCCGGTGTACCAGCGCGGCCCGAGCCGCTGCTGCGCCGGCACCGGGGTGATGTACTCCCCCGCCAAGCCGCTCAATCGCCAGTTCTGCGAGATGTGCCGGTCCAGCGAGTGCGACTTGTACTGCGTCAGAACGCAGATCCGCAGGTAGCGCGCATTGACCAGATTCGACAGCACGAAGTCGATCAAGCGGTAGGCGCCGCCGAATGGCACCGCCGGCTTGGCCCGGTCCGCGGTCAGCGGGTGCAGCCGCTTGCCCTCCCCACCGGCCAGGACGATGCCCAGCACGTGCGGCAATTCCCTCATAGCCCCAAACCTATCGGCCGTTTCGAAGCCCTGCCAGGCGGACCGCACGATTGACGAGGTTCTTACAGATTGTCCGGCTCATCCGCCGCGCACCCAGCCGCCCTCGACCGCTACCGTGCGGGTTATGCGGGTGGCAATGCTGACCCGGGAATACCCCCCGGAGATCTACGGTGGTGCGGGCGTCCATGTGACGAACCTGGTGGAGGCGCTGCGGCGCTTGTGTCACGTCGACGTGCACTGCATCGGTGCGCCCCGACCGGGCGCACTGGCACATCAACCGGATCCGGCACTGCGGGACGCGAATCCGGCCCTGGGCACCCTCTCGGCCGACCTGACGATGGCCGACGCCGTCGGCACGGCCGACGTCGCACACTCGCATACCTGGTACACCGCCCTGGCCGGCCGCCTGGCGGCCTTGCTCCATGACATCCCGCACGTACTGACCGCGCATTCGCTGGAGCCGCTGCGGCCCTGGAAAGCCGAGCAGTTGGGCGGCGGCTACCGGGTGTCGTCCTGGGCGGAACAGCTGGCGACGACCGCAGCCGACGCCGTGATCGCGGTCAGTTCGGCGATGCGCGACGACCTGCTGCGCGTCTACCCGGACCTGCGGCCCGACCGCGTGCACGTCATCTACAGCGGCATCGACACCGACGTGTGGCGCCCGCAGTCGGTCGCGTCCGAGTCGTCGATGCTGGCCGAACTCGGCGTCGACCCGGACCGGCCCATGGTGGCGTTCGTCGGCCGGATCACCCGGCAGAAGGGGGTGGCCCACCTGGTGGCCGCCGCGCACCGATTCCACCCCGATGCGCAACTGGTGTTGTGTGCCGGCGCCCCCGACACACCGGAGATCGCCGCCGAGGTGAGCGCCGCGGTCACCGAGCTGGCCGCCACCCGCAGCGGGGTGTTCTGGATCCAGCAGACCCTGCCGGCGCGACAGATCCGCGAATTACTTTCGGCGGCAGCAGTGTTCGTCTGCCCTTCGGTTTACGAACCGTTGGGCATAGTCAACCTCGAGGCGATGGCCTGTGCCACCGCGGTGGTGGCGTCCGACGTCGGCGGCATCCCGGAGGTGGTGACCGACGGTGCGACCGGTTCGCTGGTGCACTACGACGCCACCGACCCGGACGGTTATCGCAAGGGTCTTGCCGACGCAGTCAACGCGCTGATCAGCGACCCCGGGCGGGCACGACGTTATGGCGACGCCGGCAGACTCCGCTGCGTCGAGACCTTCTCGTGGGCGCGGGTGGCCGAGCAGACCCTGGCGATATATCGACAGGTGGACGGCCAGCCGCGCCGGACCTAGGTCATAACGGCGACCCGCTTCGCCCGGCTCCGCCGCGCTTGCGATCGCCTAGGTCATAACGGCGACCCGCTTCGCCCGGCTCCGCCGCGCTTGCGATCGCCTAGCTCGTGACGGCCTTGAGTTCGTCACCGAGTGCAGCGGCCTCGTCGGGAGTCAACTCGACGACCAGCCGTCCGCCACCCTCGAGAGGTACCCGCATCACGATGCCGCGCCCCTCTTTGGTCGCTTCCAGCGGACCGTCACCGGTCCGGGGCTTCATCGCCGCCATCGAGTACTCCCTCCAGGTACAAGCCCATCGGCCGTGCCCTTGATCTGCGCCGGGTGTGCACCGCGGTCGCAGCGTCCGGCATCGAACTGCAAATTCACTCCGCCATTCTCCCCTATCGGCGACGCCTCGTGCACAAGACCCGATTCAGTAGCCGCAGTTTAGTGGATCTAGACGGCTTCCGGCGGCACCCAACAGGTCCGCAAATGATCGTCGACCATGCCCGTGGCCTGCATCAACGCGTACGCGGTGGTGGGCCCCACGAATCGGAACCCGCGACGCTTCAATTCCCGCGACATCGCCGTCGATTCCGGTGTGACGGCTGGAATAGCCGACAGATCGACCGGGCGGGGGCGGGCCGGCGGGGCGAATGACCACAACAGCTCCGCCAGTTCAGTGGACCCGAGATCGAGGGTTGCTCGTGCGTTGGCGATCGTCGCCTCGATCTTGGCCCGGTTGCGCACGATGCCGGCATCGCCCAGCAGCCGTGCCACGTCGGCGTCGGTGTAGCGCGCGACGGTCTCGACGTCGAAATCGGCGAACGCGCGCCGGAAGTTCTCCCGCTTACGCAGAATCACCAGCCACGACAACCCGCTCTGGAAAGCTTCCAGGCTGATCCTCTCGAAAAGTGCGGCCGTCTCCCGCACCGGCCGTCCCCACTCCTGGTCGTGGTAATCGCGATACAGCGCCGACCCCTCGGACCAGCCACACCGGATCCGGCCGTCGTCGGGCGGGCTGCTCAACGCGATCTCGACGGATCTGCGGCGAGTGCCTGCGCTGCGGCGAGTTGCCCACGCAGTTGGTCGAGTTCGGCACCGAGGCGCTCCAGCACCCAGTCGACCTCGCCGGTGTTGTAGCCGCGCAGCACCTGGGAGAACTTGACCGCCTCGACATCGGCGCCGGTGACCCCCGACGCCGGCAGCATGGTCGCCGTCGTCCCCCGCGGCAGCGGCGGCAGCTGCTCACCCCGGCCGAACAGCACGCTGGCCACCCCGAACAACAGCAGCGCGGTGAGGACGAGCACAACGAGATACAGCAACACCAGTGTCACGGGATCGATAGTGCCTCATCGCGGGAGTCCGCCACCACCACCGGCGCACGCGGGACGACCGGGGTCAGCGCTGGCGCAGCGTGTTCATCGGCGGCCGGTCCACCAGCGACAGCGGCGTGGTGCGCGGCAGGTAGTCCATACCGTCTGGGCCGTCGGCGAAGAACTGGGTGAGACCCACCCCGGAGTCGGGGACGCCGCACCGCGACAGCAGGGTGGCGACGACTTGGCGGCTCATCACGGCCAATTCGGCCAGCGGGCGGTTGCGGTGTGCGCGCACGCCCAGGTTGACCTGAGCGATCGCCTCCAGCCCCAACCGGTCGTAGGTATCGATCAGCAGGCCGATCTCGACCCCGTAGCCGGGTGCGAACGGCACCGACGCCAACAGCTCACGACTGCCCGCGTACTCGCCACCAAGGGGCTGCAGCACGGCCCCCAGGTCGGGGCGCAGCGCGGTCAGCAACGGGCGGGCGACCAACTCGGTGACGCGACCACCACCGGTGGCGTCCTCGGTGCCGTTGACCTTCAACGGCCGCCGGTAGAAGCCCTTGACGAGGTGGACGCCATCGCCGGTGAGCAGGGGACCGACCAGGTTGGGGACGAACATCGGGTCGGGGTCGATGAGGTCGGAGTCCACGAATACCACGATGTCGCCGCTGGTCGCGGCCAGCGACCGCCACAGGGCTTCGCCCTTTCCAGGCTGCGGTGCCACCTCCGGGACGGCCTGCTCGCGGCTGACGACGCGGGCGCCGGCGGCGATGGACCGGATCTCGGTGTCGTCGGTGGAACCGGAGTCCAGCACGATCAACTCGTCGACCAGGCCCCCGGACCGGCCTCCGGCCAGGCCGGTGATGCTGTCGATCACCGTTCCGATGGTCTCCGCCTCGTTGAGCGCGGGCAACACCACCGAGATGGTGCGACCGGCCTTGGCGGCGACCAGCTCTGCAACCGTCCAGTCCGGGCGGCTCCAGGTACGCCCGGCCAGCCGGGTATCGCCCAGCCCCGCGACCAGGTCGGTCATGCAAGTCCCCTAACTGTGCTGGTCGGGGCCCGCACGCCCTGGATCGATGCCACCATCTCCAGCACGCGCCGGGTCGGCCCGACCTCGTGTACCCGAAACATCCTGGCTCCGGCGGCCGCCGCCAGTGCGGTGGCCGCCAGCGTTCCCTCCAGTCGTTCGGTCAGACCCACACCGAGAGTCTCCCCGATGAAGTCTTTGTTGGAGAGCGCCATCAATACCGGCCATCCGGTATCGACCAACCTCTCCGTGTGTCGCAACAACGCTAGCCCGTGGAAGGTGTTCTTGCCGAAATCATGGGTGGGATCGATCAGCACTTTCTCGCGCGCCACCCCGGCCGTCACCGCCCGTTGCGCGGCCGCGGTGACCTCGTCGAGCACCGCGTCCACCACCCCGTCTACGGCTGCGCCGTAACTCACCCGGAACGGGCGGGTGCGCGGCGCGGCGCCGCCGGTGTGCGAGCAGACCAGGCCGGCGCCGAACTCCGCCGCGACCGCCGGCAGGCCCGGGTCGACTCCGCCCCAGGTGTCGTTGATCAAGTCCGCGCCGGCCGCGCAGGCGCGTTTGGCCACCTCCGAGCGCCAGGTGTCGACGCTGATCAGCTGGTCGGGGTAGGCGCCGCGCAGCCACTCGATGAAGGGCACCACCCGGGCGGTCTCGGTGTCGGCGTCGACGGTCTGCCCCGGCCCGGCTTTGACCCCGCCGACATCGATGACGTCGGCACCGTCGGCCACCGCCCGGTGCGCCGCGGCCTTGGCCGCCTCGTCGCTGAAGGTGGCGCCCGCGTCGTAGAAGGAGTCCGGGGTGCGGTTGACGATCGCCATGATCAGCGCGCGGTCGGTCGCCACCGGACGACCGCAGAACGTGGACTGCACCCGTCTATGGTGCCCGGTGACGCCGCACCCGCGGCGTCAGCCCCGTGGACACTGGCCCGCGGCCACTTCGCCGGGGTACTCGGCGTAGTAGGGCTTGTAGCCCTCATCCCGGCCGGCCAGCACATACAGCGGGTCGGCCACCTCGGAGCCGTAAGCCTGATCTCGCAGCTCCACCTTGCGGCTCTTGAATGTGGTGGTGTGCGCCATCGACTCCACCAGCCGCACGAACAGCGGCACCGCGTAGGACGGCAGCTGCTCGTAGACGGTACGGGCCAGCGCGGCCCCGTCGAACGTCACGCCGTCACGCAGTTTGACCGCGGCCATCCCGGCTCGGCCACCGGTGTCGGGCACTTCGACCCCATAGACGGCGCACTCCTCGACCGACTCATCGGCGCTCAGGGCGGCTTCGACCTGCGTGGTGGCGACGTTCTCGCCCTTCCACCGGAAGGTGTCGCCGAGCCGGTCGACGAACGCGGCGTGCCCCATGCCCTGCGGGCGCATCAGGTCACCGGTGTTGAACCAGCAATCACCGTCCTTGAAGGCGTTGCGCACCAGCTTCTTCTCGTTGGCCTCCGGATCGGTGTAGCCGTCGAACGGGGAGAATCGGTTCACCGGGCTCAGCAGCAGCCCGGGCTGCCCGGAGGGCACCTTTCGCACCCAGCCGTCCTCGCCGCGCAGCGGTTGGCCGGTGTCGGGGTCGTACTGCACGTAAGCCAGCGGCAGCGGATAAACGCCGGTGCTTCGCGGCACATTGAACACGTTGAGGAAGGCGCTGTTGCTCTCGCTGGCGGCGTAGAACTCGCAGACCCGCTTGATGGCGAACCGGTGGGTGAACTCGTCCCAGATCTCCGGCCGCAGCCCGTTGCCGGCGATCACGCGCACCTTGTGCGCCCGGTCGGTCGGCTTGGGCGGCTGGTTGAGCAGGTAGCGGCAGACTTCGCCGATGTAGACGAACGCCGTCGCGTCGGCGGCGATCACGTTGTCCCAGAACCGCGAGGCGGAGAACGACTTTCCCAGCGCCAGCGTCGCGCCGGCGTTGAGCACCGACGACACCGCGACCGTCAGCGCATTGTTGTGGTAGAGCGGCAGGCAGCAGTACAGCGTGTCGGTGCTGCGCAGCCGCAAGCCGATGCCCCCGAACGTCGCCAGCGCCCGCAGCCACCGGTAGTGGGTCATCACGCTGGCCTTGGGGTAGCCGGTGGTGCCCGAGGTGAAGATGTAGAACGCGGTGTCCTTGGCCAGCACCGCCGCCACCGACGCCGGGTTGCCGTCGGGTGCGGTGGCGGCCAGCCGCTCCAACTCCTCGACGGTCTCCGGCTGGTCCGGGGCGCCGCTGTCATGCACAGCACTCACCAGATCCGATTCCGCGACAACGAGTTTGGCCTCCAGCAGACCCAGACTGTGGGCCAATACGTCGCCACGCTGGTGGTAGTTGAGCATGCCGGCGACCGCGCCGCATTTGGCGACGGCCAGCATCATCAACACCGCGTTGGGCGAGTTGCGCAGCATGATCCCGACGACATCGCCGTGGCCGATGCCGCGGGCGGCCAGCACCGCGGCGTAGCGGTTCACCGTCTCGTTGGCCTCGCGGTAGGTCAGCCGCTGTTCGTCGAACCGGATGAAGACCCGGTCGCCGAATCTGGCGGCGCGGTCCTGAAACACCTTGCCGATCGACGACTTGGAAGTGGGCCGGGCCAGCAGCCCAGTCCGCATCCCCCGCAGGATCGCCGGGGCGTCGGCCACCAACCCGGGCAGCCGGGTCACGATGTCGGTCAGCCCCACCCGGGTGACCGCGCCGGAGTTGTGATCGGACACGCTGTTCTCCCGTTTCGCACCATTAAAAGACAGTCCCAGGCGATCGCGAGCGCGGCGGAGCCGGGCGCGGCGGGTCGCCTGCGAAGACTCAGCCTAATCGGTACCGGCAGTACCGGGTGAGCAGGCGTCCAGCGCCGCCTCCAGTTCGTCGACCACCAGCAGCCGGTCCATCGCCCGCCGGGACACGAACCCGGCATCGAGTAGCCCGGCCAGCCATGTCCACAGCCCCGCGTAGTGGCCGTCGGGGTCCAGCAGCACCACCGGTTTGTCGTGCAGGCCCAGATACCCGCCGGTCCACGTCTCGAACAGCTCCTCCAGCGTGCCGATCCCGCCGGGCAGGGTCAGGAACGCATCCGAGCGTTCGTCCATGACTTGCTTACGCTCTCGCATGGTGTCGGTGACGATCAGCTCGTCGGATTCCACGTCGGCGACCTCGCGATGCAGCAGCGCCTTGGGGATCACCCCGACGGTCCGGCCGCCGTGCTGCCGGACGGCCACCGCCAACGCGCCCATCGCGGACACGTTGCCGCCGCCCCACACCAGCGTCCAACCCCGCTCGGCGATCGCCGCACCGACCTTGGCGGCCAACGCCAGCAGCGTCGGATCGGTCGGGCCGGACGCACAGTAGACGCACACCGCCCATTCGCTGCCCCGCACATCCGAAAGGCTAACCGGCGGGTGGCTCAGACCGTAAAATCTCCGCGATGCCGATCCGGTGGAACGTTCCCGAGCATTCGGCCGCCCTGCACCGGCTCACCGAGGCGCTCGACGCCGACGGGGCACGCGCGGGCGCGGTGGTGCTCGGACCCGACGGCTGCGGCAAGTCGACCCTCGCCCGGCTGGCCGCCGAAGACCATGCCCGCCGGCACCCCGCGACCCACGTCCGCTGGGTGATCGGAACCCCCGCGGAGCGAACGGTGCCGTTCGGCGCCCTCAGCCATCTGGTCCGGGTCGCCGACATCGGCAAGCCCGCCGCGCTGCTGCGGGCGGCGCGAGAATCGCTGACGAACGCCGGCCGCGCGGACCTCGAGGGGGGCGAGTTGCTGCTGGTGATCGACGACGCGCATCAGCTCGACATCCTCTCGGCGACGCTGGTCTACCAGCTGGCACTGACCGGTTCGGCCCGAATGATCATCACCGGGCGCGCCGACGCGGCGCCGGCGGCCCCGCCGCCGATCGCGGCGCTGTGGGGCGACGACCTGCTGGCCCGCATCGACATCACGGCACCGAACGAGGCGACCGGCGCGGGTGACGTCGACGCCTTTTTGGCGGGTTTGCCGGCCGCCGCACGGTCGGCACTGGACTACCTGGCCGTGCTCGAGCCGCTGGTGTTGGCCGACCTGACGCGCCTCACCAGTGCCGAGGCGATCCAGCAGGCCGAGGAACTCGGCGCGGTAGAAACCCGCACCCGCGGCGGTGACGGACCGGACCCGGTGGTCTACACCGCCCACCCGCTGTTCGCCGAGCGGGCGCTGAAAGCACTGGGCGGCCCGGACGGGCAGGCCGCCCGCGAGCTGCGCACCGAGGTGGTCGCCGCGCTGACGGAGCGGCCCTGCGCGCACGTCGGCGAGCAGCTGCGGCTGGCGGCGCTGGCGGCCGACAGCGACGCACCCCAGCCCGCCGAGGACGTGGTGGCCGCGGCGCAGCAGGCGCTGCGGCTGGGGGATCTGGAACTGGGTGAGCGGCTGGCCCGCAGTGCGCTGGACCGCTCCGATGGCCTACCGGCCCGGCTGGCGCTGGCTCATGCGCTGGGCTGGCAGGGCCGCGGGCGAGACGCCGACGCCGTGCTGTCCGCGGTCGACCCGGCCGGGCTGTCCGAGCCGGAGTTGCTGGCCTGGGCGCTGCCGCGGGCCGCCAACCAGTTCTTCATGCTGGGCGAACCCGAACGCGCCACCGCATTCCTGGCCGCCATCCGCGGCCGGGTCACCGGCGCAAGCCCGCGCATCACCCTGGACGCGCTCGGCGCAACCTTCGCGATGAACGCCGGCAGCATTAGCCGTGCCGCCGAGGCCGCCACCGCGGTGCTGGCCGACCCCGCCGCCGACGACATGGCGGTGGCCTGGGCGGGCAGCGCCGCGGCCCTGTGTGCGGCGCGGGCCGGCCGATTCGACGCCGTCGGGCCGCTGGCGCGCCGGGCAACCGACGCCGAACATCCCGGACTCCTGCGGTTCACCGTCGGGCTGGCCGAGATCACCGTGCTGCTGATGACGGACCGGCTCACCGAGGCAGGCGAACTTGCCCGGCAGTTCACCGATTTCGCCGAGCTGGCCCAGCCCGGTCGGGCGATCGGTGACGTGCTGGTGGCACAGGTGCTGATCGCGGCCGATGACTTCGAAGCCGCGACCAAGCTGCTGGTGCCGGCCGCGGCCACCCTGGAACGCACCGGCTACTCATGGGGTCCGCTGTCGTTGACACTGCTGGCCACCGCCCTGGCCCGCCAGTCCGACATCGCCGGCGCGGCAAAGGCATTGAGCCGAGCCGAGTCCCGGCACGGAACCAAGTCGGCGCTGTTCGCCCCGGAGTTGGGGATGGCACGCGCCTGGCAACGGGCCGGCATGCGCGACCGGCACGGCGCGATCACCGCTGCCCGCGACGCCGCCCGGATGGCCGAGCGCAGCGGACAGTCAGCGGTGGCGTTGCAGGCCTGGCACACCGCCATCCGGCTCGGCGATGCCCGTACCGCCGAGCCGCTGGCCCGACTGTGTGACGAGGTCGATTGCGCGTTCGGCCGGGCCGCGCTGGCGGCGGCCCGGGCCGCAACCGGCGGTGACTAACCCGAGAGGAACCGTCGCAGCAGTTCGGTCGCCGCGCTGATCTGAGAAACCGGCACCCGCTCGTCGACGCAGTGGGCCAAATTCGGGTCGCCGGGACCGTAGTTGACGGCCGGAATGCCGCGGGCGGCGAACCGGGAGACGTCCGTCCATCCGTACTTGGCCCGCACCTGCCCGCCGGCGGCCGCCACCAGTGCGGCCGCGGCGGGCGCGGTGAGCCCCGGCAGGGCGCCGGCGGCGGCGTCGGTCTGCTCGATCACCACGTCCAGGCCGTCGAACACCTCACGCACGTGGGCCAGCGCCTCATCCGGGCTGCGGTCCGGGGCGAAGCGGAAGTTCACCGTGACACTGGCGGCATCGGGAATCACATTGCCGGCCACCCCGCCGTCGATGCGCACCGCCGACAGCCCCTCGCGGTAGACGCAGCCGTCGATGTCGACGCTGCGGGGCTGGTAGGCCGCGAGCCGGTCCAGCACCCCCCCCAGTTTGTGGATGGCGTTGTCGCCCAGCCAGGAGCGCGCCGAATGCGCCCGGCTGCCCGCGGCGCTGATCACCACTCGTAATGTGCCCTGGCAGCCGGCCTCGATGTAGCCGCCGGTGGGCTCACCGAGGATGGCGAGGTCGGCCGCCAGCCAGTCCGGCAGGTTACGTTCGATGCGGCCCAGTCCGTTGGCCGCCGCATCGATCTCCTCGCAGTCGTAGAAGACACAGGTCAAGTCATGGGCGGGCTCGGTGACGGTGGCGGCCAGGTGCAGGAAGACGGCGTCGCCGGATTTCATGTCGACGGTGCCGCAGCCGTGCAGCACGTCGCCCTCTTCGCCGCTGGTGCGCCGGCTGGGCAGGTTGCCGGCGACCGGGACGGTGTCCAGATGCCCGGCCAGCAGCACCCGGGTCGGGCGCCCCAGCCGAGTGCGGGCCAGCACCGCGTCGCCGTCGCGGATGATCTCGAAACCGGGCGCTTGGGCCCGTAGCGCGGCTTCCACCTCGTCGGCGATCCGCGCTTCGTGCCGCGACTCGCTGGGAATGTCCACCAGCGCCGCGGTCAGTGCGATCGGGTCGGAGCGCAGGTCCAGCACGCAGCCAGCCTAACGGCGATCGCGAGCGCGGCGGAGCCGGGCGAAGCGGGTCGTCGTCATCCGTCCAGCCGTCCGGGTTGATTCGGCGGTCCAGCTTCGCCTCTCCTTCGTCGAGCCTCGCTGACCGCCGGGGTAGCCTGACCGGCGTGACTGGAGCTTCGGGCGTCGGACTCGCGACGCTGGCCGCAGACGGATCGGTACTCGACACCTGGTTTCCCGCACCGGAGTTGGGCGGCTCGGGTGAACCCGGAACGACCCGCCTCGACGCGGACGACGTACCCACCGATCTAGCGGAGCTCCTCGGGCGTGACGAGGACCGCGGCACCGAGACCGTGGCGGTACGCACCGTGATCGGTTCGCTGGACGACGCCGCCGCCGACGCCTACGACGGCTACCTGCGGCTGCACCTGCTGTCGCACCGGCTGGTGACACCGCACGGGCTCAATGCCGGCGGGTTGTTCGGGGTGCTGACCAACGTGGTGTGGACCAACTACGGGCCCTGCGCGGTCGAGGGCTTCGAGTCGGTGCGGGCCCGGTTGCGCCGGCGCGGCCCGGTGACCGTCTACGGAGTGGACAAGTTCCCGCGCATGGTCGACTACGTGCTGCCGTCCGGGGTGCGCATCGCCGACGCCGACCGGGTGCGGCTGGGTGCGCACCTGGCGTCCGGCACCACGGTGATGCACGAGGGATTCGTCAACTTCAACGCCGGCACGCTGGGCGCCTCGATGGTCGAAGGCCGCATCTCGGCGGGCGTGGTGGTCGGCGACGGCTCCGACGTCGGTGGCGGCGCCTCGATCATGGGCACGCTATCCGGCGGTGGGACCCAGGTGATTTCGATCGGCAAGCGTTGCCTGCTGGGAGCCAATGCCGGGCTGGGGATCCCGTTGGGTGATGACTGCGTGATCGAGGCCGGGTTGTACGTGACCGCCGGCACCAAGGTCGTCATGCCCGACGGCACGACCGTCAAGGCCCGCGACCTCGCCGGCGGCAACAACCTGCTGTTCCGCCGCAACTCGACGACCGGCGCGGTCGAGGTGGTGGCCCGCGACGGCCAGGGCATCGCGCTCAACGAGGCCCTGCACGCCAACTGATCCGCGCTGCGGGCGGCGTCAGGCGATACCGCCGTTGGCGAAGAGCACCTGGCCGTTGACCCAGCGGCCGCCGGGCCCGGCCAGGAACGCGACGGACTCGGCGATGTCCTCGGGGGTGCCGAGTCGTTCGAGGGGTGCGGCGGCCGCCAGGGCGGCGATCGCCTCTGCGGTCTTGCCGTCGGTGAACAGGGGTGTGAGGGTCGGCCCGGGTGCCACCGCGTTGACGGTGACGTCGCGGCCGCGCAGTTCGCGGGCGAGGATCAAGGTCATCGCCTCGACGGCGCCCTTGGTTGCCGCGTAGCCGCCGTAGCCCGGCTGCCGAAGCCGGGTCACCGAGGTGGAGAAGTTGACCAGTGCGCCGCCGCGACGCAGTCGGCGGGCGGCGAGTTGGGAGACCACGAAGGTCCCCCGGACGTTGACCCGCTGCTGCCGGTCGAAGTCCTCCAGCTCCATCTCGGCCAGCGGGGCCAGCCGCATGATCGCCGCGGTGTTGACCACCACGTCGAGTCCGCCGAAGCGCGCCTCGACGTCATCGAAGAGCTTCGTCATCTCTCCCGGCTCGGCGACATCGCCACGCAGTGCTACCGCCGTTCCACCGGCTGCGGTGATCGTCTCGACGACGGCCTCGGCCGCCGCCGCACCGCCCGAGTAGTGGACGGCGACGGCCATGCCGTCGGCGGCCAGCCGGCGCGCGACCGCGCCGCCGATACCGCCGGAGCCGCCGATCACCACGGCCACCCGGGGCCCGTTCTTCGCTGACGCGCTTGCCATCGCTTCTCCTGATTCGGTGTCCGGTGGTTCGCGGGCTGATCACCGGGCGACGCGATCAACCTTGCGCCACGCGCATCTATTCCAATGTCCGAACGGCTGATCGCAGGCCCCGACCCCGAGGACGGCGGATACCCACCCGACTACCGTCGACCTGGTGACGGCCGCGAGATCGCACACCACCCGGGCCTGCGCCACGGGCGTCGCCCTGCTCGCGCTGGCCGCACCGTCATGCGCCCGCCCGGCGCCCACGCCGCCGGTCACCAACACTTCGGCCGCAACCAGCGCTCCGCCGCTACCCCGCGACGACACCGCCTACGCGCCCCAAGAGGAACTGGTCGCACCCGTCTCCCAACTCGTCGACGATGCGGTTGCCGAACCCCGATTGCCGGGCGCGGTGGTCCGAGTCGGGCACGCCGGCAAGGTCGTGTTCCACCGGGCCTTCGGCGCACGCAAGCTCGCCGGCGAACCGGGCCTGGACGAACTGCCCTCCCCTGCCGAGCCGATGACCGAGGACACCATCTTCGATCTGGCGTCGCTGACGAAATCGCTGGGGACGGCCACGGCCGTTCTGCAGCTCTACGAACAGGGCCGCATCCAGATCGACGATCCCGTGCAGACGTATCTGCCGGAGTTCAATGCGGACAACGACCCCCGGCGCGCCCGGGTGACGCTGCGCATGCTGCTGACGCACACCTCGGGCATCGGCGGCGACCTGAGTCACCAGGGTCCGTGGGGTCTGACGGCGGCTGACAAAGCCGACGGCATTCATCGCGCACTCACCGCACCGTTGGAGTTCGATCCAGGCCAGCTGTTCCATTACTCCGACATCGGCTTCATCATCCTCGGCACGCTGGTCGAGAAGATCACCGGCCAACCGCTGGATGTCTACGTGCAGGACAACGTCTTTGCCCCGCTGGGCATGACGGAGACCCGATATCTGCCCGCAGCCAAAGCCTGTGGACCACAACAGATCCGCGGGACGGCCATCGCGCTCGGCAAGGACGCGCCCGCGGTCGCCGAGTGTCCGCCGGGTTCGTGGAGTACTGGTCTGCTGGCGCGTATCGCACCGACGGCACATGACGAGGACACCCCGGTCATCAACCCGGACTACGACCGGTTGCTGCGCGGCACCGTGCACGACCCGACGGCGCGCCGTATGGGCGGGGTGACCGGCAGTGCCGGGGTGTTCTCCACGGCGCACGACGTCGGCCGGTTCGCCCAAGCTCTGCTGGACCGCCTCGCGGGGCGCCCGAGTGCGTTTCCGCTGCGGCAGTCGACTGTGGAGTTGATGACGTCGCCGCAGCAGCCCGGGCACGACGCTGCCCAGCTCGCAGCGGCGAATGACGCCGCCCAGCAAGCCATCGCGGCCACCCCTAACGCGACCGATCCGCTGCTGGCCCCGCACTATCCGGCCATACCCGGGCAGAACCTGCGGGGTCTTGGCTGGGACATCGACACGCCGCACTCCCTCCCGCGCGGCGTCGTCTTTCCCATCGGCAGCTTCGGGCACACCGGTTTCACCGGGGTGACGCTGTGGATCGACCCCGGGTCGGACACCTACGTGATCGTGCTGGCGAACGTGATCCATCAGCGCGGCGGTCCGCCCATCGCGAAGCTCAGCGGCGACATCGCCACCGTGACAGGCCGGGCGCTGCACCTCTACGGCAGCTGACCGAACCGCGTCATCGGTACATGGTCGCACCGCGTCGCATCAGACCAGGGCCTCCTCGCGCTCCCGGTCCCGCTGAACCGGCTGCGGCCAGGGCTGCGGAACCGGGCGCGGACGCACCAGTTGCGGCCACCAGAACCAGCGCCCGAGCAAGGTTGCGATCGACGGTGTCATCAAGGACCGCACCACCAGGGTGTCGAAGAGCAGACCCAGTCCGATGGTCGTGCCCACCTGGCCGATCACGATCAACGCGCTGACCGACATGGAAGCCATGGTGAAGGCGAAGACCAGACCTGCGGCCGTGACCACCGCGCCAGTGCCGACCATGGCGCGGATGAGCCCGGTGTGCAGGCCCGCGTGGATCTCCTCCTTGATGCGCGAGACCAGCAGCAGGTTGTAGTCCGCACCGACGGCGAGCAGGACGATGACCGACATCGGCAGCACCATCCAGTGCAGCGGGATGCCCACGATGTGTTGCCACAGCACCACCGACAAGCCGAACGCCGAGCCAAGGCTCAGCACCACCGTGCCGACGATCACCGTTGCGGCCACCACGGCGCGGGTCAGGACCATCATGATGATGAAGATCAGGACCAGTGCGGCCGTCGCAACGATCAGCAAGTCGTAGTTGGCGCCCTGCTGCATGTCGTAGAACATCGCTGCGCTGCCGCCGAGGTAGATCTTGGCCCCCTCGAACGGTGTTCCTTTGATCGCATCGGCCGCCGCGACCTTGAGCGGTTCGATGCGCGATATTCCCTCGGGGGTCAACGGATCGCCTTGGTGAATGATGGTGAACCGCACCGCATGTCCGTCGGGAGACAAGAACAGCTTGATGCCGCGCTTGAAATCGGCGGTGTCGAAGGCTTCCGGCGGGAGATAGAACGAGTCGTCGTTCTTGGCGGCATCGAACGCCTCGCCCATCGCGGTGGAATTCTCCTGCATCGCCATGTTCTGGTCCTGCTGGGCCTTCTGCACCTGGTACTGGTTGAGCAACGTCTGCTTCTGGTTCTTCATCGACTGGATCTGCGCCGGCATCACGGCGACCATCCGCGGCATCAGCTCGGCCATGCGCGCCATGTCGGGGACCAGGTCGTCGAAGTCGCCGGACATGACGTCGATGCCGTCCATGGTGTCAAAGATCGACCGCAGTGCATGGCAGATGGGGATGTCGAAGCAGTGCGGTTCCCAGTAGAAGTAGTTGCGGAACACTCGGAAGAAATCATCGAAATCGGCCATGTGGTCTCGCATCTCGCCGATGTCGACCGCCGTGTTCGCCATCTTGTCGGCCATCCGTTGCGACACCGCGGCCAGATCCTGCTGGATGCTCATCATCTCGGTCATCGAATCGATGCTGGCCTGCAGATCGTCGGCCTGATTGAGCAGGTTCTCCAGATTGGTCTGCAAGTAGTCGTTGTTCATCAGCTGGGCGGTGCCGCTCTGCCCGATGGTGTACGGGATCGTCGAATGTTTGACCGGGTCTCCGTCTGGGCGGGTGATGGTCTGCACCTGGGCGATACCGTGCACGTTCTTGAGAGCTTTGGCGATCTTGTCGATCACCAGGAAGTCGGCAGGGTTGCGCAGATCGCGGTCGGTTTCGACCATCATCAGGTCCGGGTTCATCTTCGCCTCGGAGAAGTGCCGGACTGCCGCCGCGTAGCCCACATTCGCCGAGACGTCATCGGGCAGGTAGATGCGGTCGTTGTAGTTCGTGTGGTAGCCGGGTAGCGCGAGCAGGCCGATCAGCGATGTCGCGACGGCGGCCACCAGGATCGCCCCGGGCCAGCGGACGGTGGTGGTACCGACGCGGTGCCATGCACGGGACCGGGTGACACGCTTGGGCTCGAGCACCCGGCCGAAGCGACCAGCCACCGAGATGACGGCGGGCCCCAGCGTCAAGGCAGCCGCGACCACGATCACCATGCCGATCGACAGCGGGATACCCATCGTCTGGAAGTACGGCAGGCGGGTGAAATGCAGGCAGAACGTCGCGCCGGCAATGGTCAACCCCGAGGCCAGCACCACGTGCGCGGTGCCGTGGAACATGGTGTAGTAAGCGGCTTCTCGGTCCTCACCGGCTTTGCGCGCCTCCTGATATCGACCGATCAGGAAGATCGCGTAATCGGTGGCGGCCGCGATAGCCAACGTCACCAGCATGTTGGTTGCGAAGGTCGTCAAGCCGAACAGCTTGTGGAATCCCAGGAATGCCACCATCCCCCGGGCTGCCGACAGTTCGAATACGACCATGAGCAACACGATCAGTGTGGTGATGATGGATCGGTAGACGGTCAAGAGCATCACCGTGATGACGGCGAAGGTGAGCATCTCGATGGTTTCCATGCTCTTGTCACCGACGTGGTTCTGATCGGAACTGGTTGCCGCGGGCCCCGTCACGTAGGCCTTCACCCCGGCCGGGGCCGGGCTCTCCGATGCAATGTGCCGCACCGCGTCCACAGACTCGTTGGCCAGCGTTTCGCCCTGGTCGCCGGCGATGTAGACCTGAACGTAGGCGGCCTTGCCGTCGGCACTCTGAGCACCTTTGGCGGTCAGTGTGTCGCCCCAGAAGTCTTGGACGTGCTGCACGTGGGTGGTGTCGGCGCGCAGATCGCGCACCATCTGGTCATAAAACTCGTGCGCCTGGGCGCCCAGCGGCTGGTCGCCTTCGAGCACGATCATCACCGAGCTGCTGGTGTCGTACTCCTGAAACACCTTGCCGACTCGCTTGGTGGCGATCATCGACGGTGCGTCGTTGGGGCTCATCGACACCGCGCGCAGCTTGCCGACTTCCTCAAGCTGCGGGACGACGATGTTCAAGACGGCAATCAGGGCGATCCACGCCAGGATGATCGGCACCGCGAACTTCCGGATGAACCGGGGTATCCGCGGCGTCTCGGCGTGACGTGCCACCGGAATGGCCTCGGTGGGCATGTCGTCCGTCGGCGCGGTCATGCTGCCTTCACAAAGCAGAAGGTCTCGGCATTCACTCCGGTCGCCGTCCGCTCTTGTTTGATCTCGTCGTCGACGGTGACCCGGCAGCTGATCGTGTCGCCGTCACCCTGGGCCAGGATGTTGGGCATCACCGAGGGCACGGTGGTCTGCAGCCTCAGCGTCCACGGCAAGGCCGCATCCAGAACGCGCTGCGGTTTGCCTTCGAGATCCATGTAGTTGATGACGGCCATGCCGCCCGAGCCGAACACCTCGTAGGTCACGAACTTCGGGTTGAAGTCCTCCGCGTTGTCCGAGGACAGGTCGGTCACCACGACAGGATGCGAACCGAACACCGTCCGCAGCTGCGCGACCGTGACGGCGCCTGCCGCGACTGCCGTCACGATCAAGGCGGGCAGCCACACCCGGCCGATCAGTTTTTTCATCGTCGCCTTCCCCGAAGTTGACCGGGTTCGGCCGACGTCGCAGTTCCAGGTAAGCCAAGCTAAGTTATTTAAGTGGATAAAGTCAATCCGGTTTGCTTGTTGTTCGCATTACACTCGGTGGGGTGAGTGTGAGTGAGGACACCGCCCGGCCGCTGCGCAAAGACGCCGAGCGTAACCGCGAGCGCGTCCTGGCCGCGGCCCGTGACCTGTTTGCGAGCAAGGGGCTGGAACCCAATCTCAACGACGTCGCGCATCATGCGGGCGTGGGAGTCGGAACCGTGTACCGCAGGTTCGCCAGCAAGGAGGAGTTGCTCGAGGCGGTCTTCGAAGATGGCCTCAATCAGCTCACAGACTTGGCGGAATCGGCTCTGCGCCAACCAGACCCGTGGCAGGGATTCGTGTGGTACGTCGAGCAGATGTGTGAAATCACGGCGACCGACCGAGGATTGCGGGAGATGGCCTTCAGTAAGGGGTACGGAGGCGATCGAGTGACGGCCGCCCAAGAGCGGCTTGTCCCCGTCCTGAAGAGACTCGTCGAACGGGCGCGGATCGACGGTCGTCTGCGCCCCGAACTGTCATCGACGGACATGCCGATCTTCGGGCTCCTGGCCGGCGCGGTCAGCGAGTTCGCCGGCCATGTCGACGCAGACCTGTGGCGCCGTTATGTGGCCATCCTTCTCGACGGCATGCGTTACCGCAGTGGCCAATCGCCGCTGCCGGTGGCTGCACTCGACGACGACGAAGTCGAAGCCGCGATGCGGACCTGGGAACCTGCCGGCCCCTGCGGTTACCGCAGTCAATGCGCCGATTGACGCGCGACCGCTACAGCATCGCGTTGCTGATCTTGTCGCTGTCCTTGCCTATCGTCTTGCAGTAGGCACTGACCGCGACCCGCGTCGCAGAGAGCTCCATGTTGGCCGGCTCGTTGCCGTTCTTGTCTTTGAGCATCTTGGAGACTTCCGACCGCTGCTTCGCGTCGTCGTGGCTGTTGAACTCCTGACAGGTGGTGTCGCCGCCCTTGTTGATGACCTTGCTGACGCTCGAGCATCCGCCGAGCACGAACGTCCCCGCCACAAGGAAGGCGGCAGGGACGGTGACTACGGCGAGACTGAATCGCTTCATAGGCTTCACAAGCAGGGCCCACCCTTCTGGTTTCGGATCACGCAAGCGTGAGCCTACGGCAGCAAAGCCTTCTTGAGTACCTTTCCCATCGCGTTGCGCGGCAACGCATCCACCATCCGCACCTCGCGCGGTCGCTTGTGTGCCGACAGCTGTTGTGCCACATACGCGATCAGCTCGTCGGATTTCGCTGCACCGTCCGGGGAGGCGACGACGAACGCGACGATGCGCTGCCCCAGGTCCTCGTCGGGCAATCCCACGACAGCCACCTCGGCCACCCCGGGGTGGCCGAGCAGGGCGGTCTCGATCTCCCCGGCCCCTACTCGGAAGCCGCCGGACTTGATCAGGTCGACCGATTCCCGCCCGACGATCCGGTGCATCCCGTCGGCGTCGATGACCGCGACATCCCCGGTGCGGTACCAGCCTTCGGCGTCGAAGGCTGCCGCGGTCGCCTCCGGCAGGTTGAGGTATCCGTTGAACAGGGTCGGTCCGCGCACCGCTAGCCGCCCGATGGTCGCTCCGTCATGCGGCACCGGACCGCCGTCCTCGCCGACGAGCCGGGTCTGCACACCGTCCAGCGGCAGACCCACCCAGCCGGGTCTGCGCTCACCGTCGACGCGGGTACTCAGTGTGATCAGCGATTCGGTGCTGCCATAACGCTCGATGGGCGCGTGACCGGTCAGCGCGACGAGTCGGTCGAACACCGGAACCGGCAGCGCCGCACTGCCCGACACCAGCAGCCGGGCCGACCGCAGCGCCTCGGACGAAGCGGGGTCGGCCACCACCCTCGACCACACGGTGGGCACCCCGAAATACAGTGAGCCGCCGGCGGCCGCGTAGGCATCCGGGGTCGGCTTGCCGGTGTGCACGAAGCGGTTCCCGACCCGCAGCGACCCCAGCAGGCCCAGCACCAGACCGTGCACGTGATACATCGGCAGGCCGTGAACCAGTACGTCGTCGGGACTCCACTGCCAGGCCTGGGCCAGCGCGTCCAGGTCCGCCGCCAGCGCGCGCCGGCTCAACTGCACGCCCTTGGGTGGACCGGTGGTGCCCGAGGTGTAGATGACCAGCGCGGTGTCGTCGGAACCCGTCGGTTCGACCGGCCGATACGACGATTCCGTGCCGCACCGCGCCGGCACGTGCGGTAGCCCGGACAGATCGTCGGGCCGCTCCCCGAGCCAGGCCTGCGCTTGCGAGTCGCGCAGGATGTGCGCACGTTCGGCGACGCCGACGTCGGCGGGGACCGGCACCACCGGCAACCCGGCAAGCAGGCAACCGGCGACCGCCAGCACGGTCGACGCCGTCGGGGTGGCCAGCACCGCGACCCGCCCCACGCCGCCGAGGTCTTCGAGCGCCGCGGCCGAAGCAGCCCTCAGGTCGGCCCGGCTAAGTGTGGTGTTGTCGATGCGCACCGCATCGGCGGTATCGTCGACACGGGTGTCCAGCGAGGTCAACAGCACCTGAGGGACGTTACCGGTTACCGGTGGGGCGGGCGGCAGCCGATCTGCCGAGCAACTGCTTGCCGACACGCCTGGTATCAAGGAGCGTGTTCCATTAAATTTGCAGGTAACTCCTCGACGAGAGGCATTCCGATGTCCGACCAGCCCGACCAACGGCGCGGTGCCAATCGCAGCCAGCGGTTACCGCGCAACCAACAGCGCGAACGGGTGCTGCGGTTGGTCGGTGCGGCCGCCGGCGCGGTCGATGCCACCGAGATCGCCGAGCAGATGCGCTTACACGTCACCACGGTGCGGTTCCACCTCGATGCGCTGTGCGAGGAGGGTTCGGTCGCGCGCACCCGGATCAAGCGGGACGGCGTCGGGCGCCCCCGCACCGGTTACGTCGCCGTCCGCGACCGGTTGGATTACCGCAGCCTCGCCGAGATCCTTGCGATGGAACTCGGCGACACCACCGCCGAGCGTCGGCAACGCGCCGAACGAGCGGGCCGGCGCTGGGCCGGCAGGATCGTGGCCTCCGACGACTCCGCCGGTCCCGTCGAGTCGAACGGGACGGCTCCGGGATCCGGCGTCGACGACCACGCCGGCCGGATCGCCGGGGCTTTCGAACGCATGGGGTTCGGCCCGGAACTCACCGCAGCGGCCGACGTCGGTGACGGGCGCCGCGAGTGCGCGATCCGACTGCACGCCTGCCCGGTCCGCGACTTGGCGCGGTCCCACCCCGAAGTCAGCTGTGCCATGCATCTGGGCCTGCTGCGCGGGCTGCTCAACGCCGGCGGAACAGCCGGCGGAAAGTCCGCGCTACACGCCGAGTTGGACCCGTTCGTCGAGCCGGACATGTGCATCGCCAAGGTGATCGGCCCCTGACCGGGTCGGCCTCCTGACGTCGCGCGATCAGCGGCGCGACGCGGATTCCGTGGCGCTTTCACGGCGCCTGACATGGATCTCGTCGCGTAACCGGGGCACCATGTGCGGGTAGTGCATTTCGAAAGCCGGCCGCTCCGAACGGATCCGGGGCAGCTCGGTGAAATTGTGCCGCGGCGGCGGGCAGCTGGTCGCCCACTCCAGCGAGTTGCCGTAGCCCCACGGGTCGTCGACCGTGACGACCTCGCCGTAGCGCCAGCTGCGAAACACGTTCCACACGAAGGGCAGCACCGACGCGGCGAGGATGAACGCTCCGACCGTGGAGACGACGTTGAACGGCTGGAAGCCGTCAGTGGGCAGGTAGTCGGCGTACCGGCGCGGCATACCCATGTTGCCCAGCCAATGTTGCACCAGGAACGCGGTGTGGAACCCGATGAACGTCAACCAGAAGTGCAGCTTGCCCAGCCGCTCGTCCAGCAACCGACCCGTCATCTTCGGGAACCAAAAATAGATGCCGGCGAAAGTCGAGAACACGATCGTGCCGAACAGCACGTAGTGGAAGTGCGCCACCACGAAATAGGTGTCGTGCACATGGAAGTCCAGCGGCGGGCTGGCCAGCATCACCCCGGTCAGCCCACCGGCCAAAAATGTCACCGCGAAACCGAGCGAGAACAGCATCGGCGTCTCAAAAGTCAACTGGCCCTGCCACATCGTGCCGATCCAGTTGAAGAACTTGATACCGGTCGGTACCGCGATCATGTAGCTCATGACTGCGAAGAACGGCAAGAGTACCGCGCCGGTGGCGAACATGTGATGCGCCCACACCGCCGTCGACAAACCCGCGATGCTCATCGTCGCGTACACCATCTGGGTGTAACCGAACACCGGCTTGCGGGAGAACACCGGGAATATCTCGGTGACGATGCCGAAGAACGGCAACGCCACGATGTACACCTCCGGGTGACCGAAGTACCAGAACAGGTGTTGCCACAACAACACTCCACCATTGGATGCGTCGTAGATGTGCCCGCCCAGGTGACGGTCGACGGCCAGACTGAGCAGCGCCGCGGTGAGCAACGGGAAGACGATCAACACCATGATCGAGGTGATCAGAACGTTCCAGGTGAAGATCGGCATCCGGAACATCGTCATCCCGGGGGCGCGCATGCAGACCACCGTGGTGATCATGTTCACCGCACCCAGGATGGTGCCCAACCCGGAGACCGCCAGCCCCACGATCCACAGGTCGGCGCCCGCGCCGGGCGCATGGGTCAGGCCGCTCAGCGGGGTGTAGGCGGTCCAGCCGAAATCCGCCGCTCCGCCCGGCGTCAGGAACCCGGCAACGACGATCAAGCCGCCGAACAGGTAGAGCCAATAACTGAAGGCGTTGAGCCGCGGGAAAGCCACGTCCGGAGCGCCGATCTGCAGCGGCAACACCAGATTGGCGAAGCCGAACACGATCGGGGTCGCGTAGAGCAGCAACATGATGGTGCCGTGCATGGTGAACAACTGGTTGTACTGCTCGGTGGACAGGAACTGCAGTCCCGGCGCGGCCAGTTCGGTGCGCATCAGCAACGCCATCAGGCCACCGACCAGGAAGAAGCTGAACGTCGTCACCATGTACAAGATGCCGATCAGCTTGTGGTCGGTGGTGGCGATGACCCGGTAGACCAAGGCCCCTCGCGGGCCGCCTCTGGGCGGGTACGGCCGCAGTGGCAACAACTGCCTGCCGGGAATACTCGCCAGGCTCACGCCACACCCCGGCTCAGCACGTCTGCCATCGGGCCGCCCTCCGCCGAAGTCGTAGCCCCGTCGGCAGAGGGTGCCGGCCAGACCAGCGGTTATAAAGGCTCATGCTACGCGAAATTCGGCGCGACGGGCAGGCCTTTACCCGGCTGCGTACGCGACGGCGATCTCCCCGGCCAGCCGTGCATTGACCAGCACCAGTGCGACATTGGCGGCGACGGACGCGCCGCGGGTTCCGCGGTGGAAGTGGTCGAGCAGAAACGGGGTGACGTCCTTGCCGCGCACCCCCGCCGCCTCGGCGGCGGCCAACCCGTCGGCGAGCACCCGGTCGTGCAGCCCGCGGTCCAGTTCGGCGTCGGCGTCGATCGGATTGGCCAGCACCAGCCCGTAGCCGTCGGTGCCCAGCCGGGCGCGGGCGCGCAGCACCGCGGCGGCCTGCGCCGGATCCTCCACCCGCCAGTCGATCCGGTGACCGGAGTCGGTGAGATAGAAGGCGGGAAACCGGTCGGTGCGGTAACCGATCACCCCCACCCCGAGCGTCTCCAGTCGCTCCAGCGTCGCACCGATGTCCAGGATCGACTTGACGCCGGAACAGACCACCAGCACCGGAGTGCGCGACAGCGTCGTGAGGTCGGCGGATTCGTCCCAGTTCTCGCGTGCGCCGCGGTGCACACCGCCGAGCCCACCGGTGGCGAACACCGTGATACCCGCCGCCGCGGCCAGGTGCGCGGTCGAGGCGACCGTGGTCGCGCCGTCGCCACCGGCGGCGGCCAGCATCGCGATTTCGCGGACGCTGACTTTGACCGCGGTGCCCGCGGTGGCGAGGTGGGTGAGCGCGCCGTCGTCGAGACCGATGTGCGGCCGGCCCCCGAGGATCGCGATGGTGGCCGGCACCGCGCCCGCCGAACGCACCGCGTTCTCGATCTCGCGGGCGATGCGCAGGTTGTCCGGGCGCGGCAGGCCGTGCGTGATGATCGTGCTCTCCAGCGCCACCACGGCCCGGCCGGCGGCCAGCGCATCGGCGACTTCGGGATGCACACGCATCGATTCACCTTATTGCGCCCGGCAACCGCCTCGCGCCCGCAGATCGTCGCCGATCGTGTCGGAGCAGGCTGATAGCGTCCGCGACAGCTCAGCAGAATAGGGAGGTGCCGTGGTCGATCGGCAACGCAGGTGGGCCGGGTACGGCGCGGTTGCGGCGGCCCTGCTGATCGTCGCGCCGGCCGCCCCGGCGTCCGCCGACCCGGTTGTGGCCGGGGCCGCCGACGGGTCCGTCGAACTGGCCAAGCTCGACGCCCTGCCGATCAAGGGCCGCGCGCCCAAGACCGGTTACGAACGCGCGCAGTTCGGCCCGGCGTGGAGCGACGACGTGACAGTGCCCGACGGACACAACGGCTGCGATACCCGCAACGACATCCTGCGCCGCGATCTGGTCGACATCGAAATCAAGCCGGGCACAAACGATTGCGTGGTGGCATCCGGCGTGTTGAACGATCCCTACACCGGTGCCGCGATCGCCTTCCAGCGCGGTCGGGGCACCTCTCGGGTGGTGCAGATCGATCATGTTGTGGCGCTGTCGGATGCTTGGCAGAAGGGCGCTCAGCAGTGGGATGAACCCACCCGGCGCAACTTCGCCAACGATCCGCTGAACCTGCAGGCCACCAGCGGCCCGATCAACGAGCAGAAAGGAGACGGCGACGCCGCAACGTGGTTGCCGCCCAACAAGTCCTACCGCTGCGAGTACGTCTCCCGCATCGTCGACGTGAAATCCGGCTACGGGCTATGGGTCACCCAGGCCGAACATGACGCGATCGCCCGGATTCTCACCGGTGAATGCGGCGCCCCGCCCGCGGCGGAGCCGCCACCCGCCGAACCCTAGTCGGACGATCGGCGTGCGGCCTCGGATTGCTGCCCGTTGTCCAACCGTTGCCGCGCTGCGGTGAACAGGGTGGCGCAGACGTCGGCAAGTTCGGCGGGATGCTGTCGGCGACCTGTCATCAGCCAGTCGACCAGCAGATGGTTGACGCCGCCAACCAATGCCACGGCGGTCAGCTGCTCGCGTTCGGTAAGCGGTTCGGTACGGGAAACCGCCCAGACGGCGAGGACCAGGTCGGCAAAGTCGGCCAACACGCCGTGTCTCTTCTGCTCCATCGCCGGCGAGACCCCGACCACTTCGATCAACACGACCCGCGCCCGCCTGGGGTCGTCGGTGAGGAAGCCGATGAATGCGCGTAGACCGGCCTGCGCCCTGGCGTCGGTGTCGGCGTCGGCGGATTCGACGGCCGCCAGCGTCGCCGCCCGCATCTGGCGAACGAGTTGGTCGTACACCTCAGCAAGGCCGCTCTCACGGTCGGTGAACGACTCGTAGAAATACCGCTCGGTCAGGCCGGCGACCTCGCAGATCTTCTTCACCGAACTGGTCGCGTAGCCCAGCGTGCCGAACACCTCCAAGGCCGCGCCGATGACCGCGGCACGGCGCTGGCTGGTGCGCTCCTGCGACGTCAGGCCCTGATATCTGCGGCCTTTCGCCGGCGCACCCGACTGCTTCGGCACTACTCGACCCTTGTCCGCCATCCCCGTGCACAGTAGAGTACCCATTCTGACATACCAACATGTCAGATCATGCGAAGGGACCGACAACAATTGCGCGCACAAGTCGCGGGCCAAGTCGTCGCGGTGACCGGCGGGGCCCGCGGGCTCGGTCGAGAAATCGCCCGGCAACTCGCGGCCGCCGGCGCCCGGGTGGCTATCGGCGACTATGACCGCGATGCGGTGCAGGCCGCCGCAGAAGAGTTGGGGCACGCGGTGCAAGGCCTCCCACTCGACGTGACCGACACCGAGTCGTTCCGCGGTTTCCTGAGTGCGACCGAATCACGCTGGGGCCCGATCGACGTGCTGGTGAACAACGCCGGCGTGCTGTGGGCGGGTGCATTCGACGAGGAGCCCGAATCGGCGACCCGACGCATGATCGAGGTAAACCTGCACGGCGTCATCCGCGGTGTGCGACTGGCGGCCCCGCCCATGCGGGACCGCGGCCGCGGCCACATCGTGACAATCGCCTCGGCCGCCGCACGGCTGTCGCCCCCGGGAGAGTCGACGTATGCAGCCACCAAGCACGGCGTGCGGGGTTATCTGACGGGTGTCCGCGAAGAACTACGCGGCAGTGGCGTGCAGTTGTCGGTGATCATGCCCGGCGTCGTTGACACTGAACTGGCGGCCGGCACCGCGACCGGCGCGGCCAGACTCCTGCAACCCGCAGATGTCGCCCGTGCCGTGCTGCGGGTGATCGCGCGTCCCCGGTTCGAAGTGACGATCCCCCGCTACGTCGGGCCACTCAGCCGTTTCGCCGATCTGCTGCCGCAACTCGCCCGAGACCCCGTCCTGCGTCGACTGGTCCCCAATCAGGTCGCGGCAACCCGAGGATCGTCCGTGCGCACCCGCTACGAATCCCAACTCCTCGCCAATACCGATACGGAGAACACCGATGACCACCATTGAGCCCACCGTGCTACGACCCATCCCGGAATTCGATGGCGTCCACCAGATCTGGCCCCGCGGAGATCGGCTGGCTGCGGTCCGCGACGCCGCCAGCCGTTACCGGGAGCGCTTTCTGAGTCAAGGGCAGATCCGGGCGATCAAAAGCGTCGATATCGCGGTGGCGCCGTACCCGGCCCGATTCGCCTTCCAGGGCTATTCGGTCAACCTCAACCCGTTCATCTCCATCATCAACCGGATGATGGTGGTCCAGTTCGAGGGATTCGACGGGAAACTCAAAACGCTGGTGTGGGAACCGACGGTGGCCGAAGGCTCCGCCGAGGCGCCGTTCTTCGACAAGCTCCGCAAGTTCGGTAACACACTGCACGCCGGAAAGCTGTTCGCGAAGTACTACAACGACCCCGATCGGGTCCTGCCCGGCCTCGGGCTGACCAACGCCGACGTCGACTACGTCAGTTTCGACCATCTCCACGTCCAGGATGTGCGGATGATCATGGGCAGCACCGAGCCCATCGAAGGAGAGAGCCAGCCGCGGAAACCGCTGTTTCCCAACGCGAAGCTACTAGTGCACCGCAAGGAACTCGGCACATTCGAATCGCTGCACCCGATGCAATGGGCCTGGTATGTGAAAGACGGGATGGCCGGCGTCGACGAAGACCGGCTCGAAGTGTTCGACGGAGACGTCGAACTCGGTGTCGGCATCAGCCTGCTGTGGACCCCTGGACACACCGACGGGAACCACTCGCTGTGCATCAACACCCCCGACGGGGTATGGGTCTCGTCGGAAAACGGTATGGCACCAGATAATTGGCAGCCCGAACTGTCCAAGATCCCGGGCGTCAAACAGCAGGCGGCGTTCTATGGCCGTGAGGTCGTCCTCAATGGCAACACCCTCGAGGACAGCCTCGACCAGTACGACTCGATGGTCAAGGAAAAGACGATGGCCTCTCGCTCGCCGCGTGACCCGCGCTGGCTGCAGGTGCTGCCCTCCTCCGAATGCCTGCCGTGGAAGCGCCAATGGCCGCTGATCCCGACGTTCTCCCACGGTGGGCTGAACTACGGCACCATCGTGCCGCCGCACCGGCCGGCCTCATGACCGCGACGCCGATCATCGAACATCGCCGGCCCAGCCCGATGTCGGTGGTGCTGTATTGGCTCGCGCGCATCTTCCTCAAGCAGATCTATCGGGTCTGGCCGTTGGGCGACCGGGGGATCCGCGCACTGCGACTGATCGAAACCGTCTTCGGGCGGCTGCCGAAGTCGCGGCGGGTCGGCCACTGTCACAACATCTTCGGAGACGTCCCAGTCCAGACGTGCACCCCGTCGCAGCCCGCCGACGACGTACTGGCCGGCTCCCACGTCCTGTTCCTGCACGGTGGCGCGTTCCTGTTCTGCGGCCCCGCAACGCACCGCCGGCTGTGCGGTGCCCTGGCCGAAACACTGGGCGTGCCGGTGCATTCCGTCCGATACCGCCAGCTTCCCGACGTGGGCGTCGGCACGTCGGCACACGACGCGTACGCCGCCTATCAGGCGCTGGCCCGCGTCGCGGCGCCCGGAAAGGTCATCGTCGCCGGCGACTCCGCCGGCGGATTTCTGGCCGCCAAGATCTGCGAGCTCGCCCACCGCGACGGTCTCGAACGCCCCGCCGCATTCGTCGGCTACTCCCCGCAACTCAGCCTCGACGCCGACCAGCACGACCCCGCGCTGCTCAAACACGATGCCTACCAACCCCTGAGCGCGGTGCGCCGGGCCAAGTCCAAGTGGCTGCGTGGCGACATCGAACTACCCGGCTTGCGCACACCCGTCAACGCACCCCTGTCCGCGTTCCCGCCGGCATTCTTCACCGTCGGCGAACGCGAACTGCTGGAGCCCGACATCCTCACCTTCACCCGTCGGCTGAACGAGGCCGGCAGCCCGGTCCGGACTCACCGTTGGCGACGCGGTGTCCACGCCTTTCCGGTGCTGGCCGGCCTACTTCCGGAGGGCCGCGAGGCCGTGACACTGACCGGCCAGTTCCTCCGCGCAGCCCTCGAGGCACCGAGCACCCGGGGGAACCACCGGCAGCCGGCCTGACGTCATCCGGCCGACGGAGGCCGCGCCATGACCTGATGCCGGAATCCGTACCGGGGACCAGATCCTCGGGCGCCGGCCGCGGCACCGGCAAGCGGCATGCCGCCCATGAGATTTCCGGAACCCTCCATATCCGGGGTGATAGCGGAGACGGTGCTCACCGGGATCGGTGCGCCCAGGCCGGCCGGGCCGGTCGCCATCCAGCTGGCCGGCACCGACAGCCGACCGGCAGTGACGGCGCTGCCCAGCGCGGCCGTCGGTAGTGCAGCACTGACGGCGCCCAACCCCGGAGCCGCGACCGCTGCCGGCAACGCCCCTGCCGCCGCCTTGGCCGCCTCCCCGCCGACCTTCGCGGCGGCCGCCGCCGGCGCCATCGCCTTGGACAGCGAAACACTGCTGTTGATTGCACCGGTGGCGAAGTGCGAGATCGCGATGCTGCTCTGCACCGGAGCGACGTAGGACGACCACGGGGCGAGCAGGTTGCCGACCGGGCTTCCGACGGTGTACTTCAGACCGAACAACGTGTAGACGTCGTTCAAGAAGCTGTCCAGTGGCGTAGGCGTCGCGTCCGCCGCCCCGGCGGCCGAGGAAACCGGCGAGGTCAAGCCGGCCAACGCGGCCTGGGCCGCCGAAACCGCTTCCGTTGTCTGCGAACTGTGCGTGGTGGTCGGATCGGGCACGTCGAACGGCGCTACCTGCGAGGCGGATGCGGATTCGCCGGCATACCCGTACATGGCGGCGGTGTCGCGCGCCCACATCTGGCCGTAGTCCGCCTCGGCCACGGCGATCGCCGGGGTGTTCTGTCCCAGCACGTTTGTCGACGTCAACGACGACACCGCCGCGCGGTTGGCTTCGACGTCGGCCGGATGCACCGTCGCGACCAGAGCGCTCTCGAAGGCCGCGGCAGCTTGCCGTGCCCGCGCTGCAGCCTGTTCAGCCTGTGCAGCGGTGGTGCTCATCCACTCCACGTAGGGTGCGACGGCTTGTGCCATAGCCGCCGATGCCGGTCCGAGCCAGTCCTCACCGGCCAGCCGGGTGACGATCGTGTCGTAACTGTCGGCCGCCGAATTCAGCTCGGCGGCCAGCTTGCTCCACGCCGACGCAGCGGCGACCAACGGCGACGAGCCGGCGCCGGAGTACATGCGTGCCGAGTTGATCTCCGGCGGCAATGACCCGAAATCCATGGCGATCAACTAACTCGCCGCAGCGGCATTGACCGCTTCGGTCACCGCGTATGACTCGGAGCTGAGGCCCAACGTCTTCACGAACTCCTCGTGAATCGCCGCGGCCGCAGCGCTGACCTCCTGGTAGGTATGCGCATGAGCGGCGAACAGCACTGCCGTCAATGCCGACACCTCGTCGGCTGCTGCCGGAGCCAGCGTGGTCGTGGGGCCTGCTGCGGCGGCATTCTGGGCAGCCAGCACCGAGCCGATCACCCGCAGGCCATTGGCAGCCGTCGCCAACGCTTCTGGCTGTGTGTTGACGAACGACATGTATCCACTCCTAATTTGTTTCTGCGCCAACGTCCTTGACGACGTCATGCCGGTATTTGCCTTTGAGCCTAGGAAGATCCTGTCCAGTTGTCGCCTGGCTGCGAACGCACAATCTCTGGCGCAGGACTTCAACCAATGACCACGCGCGCCGCATTCCAAGCCGACGAAGCGTTACGTAATCGCCCTGAGCACTGCATATATCGCGCGCGAGCTTCGTCGAGTCAGTTGACGCGATGGACCGACGCCGGGGAATCAGAGAAAGATTCGCAATGCGATTAATCTCGAATTCGGACGCGGAGAGCTAGCCGCCGGAAGGGTTGTGCGGCAACACGTTGTACCGGAATCCGTAGCGGTTGACGTAGCCGTCCCGGTACGAGGACGTCCGGGGTGCACCGGTTAGCGGAACCCCCCGCAACAGTCCCGTGGGCTGGTGCCCGTCGGCCCCGACCGCTCCGAGGGGCGCTGCCGGCAACGCGGCCCCCGGACTCGTCGCGGGCAGTGCGCCGGCCCAGCTCGGCGGCACTGACAGCTTGCCGACCAAGCTGGCTCGCCCGAAGCCGGCCGTCGGCCTGCCGGCCGACCACCCTGCTCCGACTGCACTAGGCACCACCGGGGCGATCGGTGGAACAACAACCGGCGCCGCAGCGGCCGCGGGCGGCAACAGCCCTTTGGCCAATCCGATGATATTGGCCGGCGTCGAGGCGAGTCGTTGCACCACAACGATGCTGCTGGTGGTGTTCTTCAGGACCTGCGGCAGGTACTGCGTGACGTCCTCGCCCCCCGACTGCATCGGCGATGAGGACAGCTGATCCAGCAGTTGCCGGATCGCACTGATCAGATCTGTCGAGGACTGCTGCTGAGCGGAGGACTCGGCCGCTTGAGTGAGCGCTGCCCGCTGGCCCTCCTGTGCGTTCGCAGCAGTGGTCTCCGGTGGCGTGGAGAACGGCGTCACGTCGGATGCGACCCGAGCGGCTCCCGCGTAGCCGTACATCACCATGGCGTCCTGCGCCCACATCTGGGCGTATTGTGCTTCGGTTGCCGCGATCGCAGAACTGTTCTGCCCCAGGAAGTTCGTTGCCACCAGCAGACTCAGCAGGCTCCGATTGGCTGCGACCTCGGTCGGTGGAACCGTCGCGGCAAAGGCCATCTCATAGGCGTCAACACCCGCGCGCGCATAGACGGCGGCCTGCTCGGCGTGGGCGGCGGTCGCACTCATCCACGACACGTAGGGCCCGACTGCGGCAAGCATCGCCATCGCCGACGGCCCCCACCAGGAGACATCGACCAGCTCCGCAATCAGCGACTGGTAGACCTCGGCCGCCGTATGCAGTTCCTGCGCAAGCGCACCCCAGGCGGATGAGGCAGCCAGCAGTGGCGCCGACCCGGCGCCGGAATACATCCGCGCCGAATTGATTTCCGGCGGCAACGCTCCGAAGTCCATCACACAACTCCTCGCGTATATCGCCGGACCGCAACCGTGCTGCCCATTCGCTCAAGAACTTTCGTCGCCGTTTGCGGCCACCGGTTTGTGGTGAGATTAATGCGATCGGCTCAACCGGGAGCCCGGCACTGCGGCGTCTCGCCCCGGCCGCCGCCGGTCACCCGTCGTCGGGGGCGCCTGCTGGAACTACCGGCAAATCACCCCGCCCCAGAGCCAGTACCTGCACGAATGGGCCGTCCAGCGATCCACTGTCGGTCGGGGGGCACACCACGGCGCGTCGGTTCCACGCGATAGACCGCAGATAGAATCTCGCCGCGCGGTAAGTCCGCCCATGCTTTCGGTGCGCTTCGGGTTCGTTCTGGATGAGGAAGATGCGTGCGGGCTACCCCGCGAGCCGCTCGGCCGCGGCAGCGATCCGCTCGTCGGTCGCGGTCAGCGCCACCCGGACATGCTCGGCACCGGCCGGCCCGTAGAACTCCCCCGGCGCCACCAGGATGCCGCGCTCGGCCAGCCACCCGGCGGTGCGCCGGCACTCCTCGCCGCGGGTGGCCCACAGATACAGCCCACCCTGCGACAGGTCGATGGTGAACCCGGCCGCGTGCATTGCCGGTAGCAACACATTGCGGCGGCGCGCGTACCGGTCGCGCTGCTCACGTTCATGCGCGTCGTCGTCCAGCGCGGCGACCATCGCCGCCTGGATCGGCATCGGCACCATCATCCCGGCGTGTTTGCGCACCGCGAGCAACTCGGCCACCACGGCGGCGTCGCCGGCAACGAAGCCGGCCCGATAGCCGGCCAGCGACGAGGTCTTCGACAGCGAATGCACCGCCAGCAGGCCGCCGTGGTCGCCGTCGCATACCTCGGGGTGCAGCACCGACCGCGGTTCGGCGTCCCAGCCCAGCCCCAGGTAGCACTCGTCGGAGACCAGCAGCACCCCGTTGTCGCGGGCCCAGCCGACGAGCGCGCGCAGCTCACCGACGGTCAGGATGGCTCCGGTCGGGTTGCTCGGCGAATTCAGGTACACCAGAGCCGGCGGTGCACCGCCGAGTCGCTCCGGGGCGTCGCTGCGCACCCAAGACACTCCGGCCAGCCGGGCACCCACCTCATAGGTCGGGTAAGCCAGTTCGGGCACCACGACCACCTCGTCGCCGCCGAGGCCGAGCAGGGTCGGCAACCAGGCGATGAGTTCCTTGGTGCCGATCACCGGCAGTACCGCCGACTCTGCCAGGCTGGTGATCCCGTAGCGGCGGGCGAGCGCCGCGACCGCCGAAGCCCGCAGCGCCGGTGTGCCGGCGGTGGCCGGATACCCCGGCGCCGACGAGGCCGCCGCCAACGCGTCGCGGATGACCGGGGCGACCGGATCGACCGGGGTGCCCACGGAAAGGTCGACGATGCCGTCGGGGTGCGCCTTGGCCAGCGCCGTCGCCTCGGCCAGGGTGTCCCACGGGAAAGTCGGCAGCGCGGCTGATCTGCCACCGTGTGCGGGACTCACGGGGCTGCGGCGGAACACGGCGGATTCATCGGCTTCTGATATTAACCGCGGCGCGAGGGCGAGAGCGGCACCGCCCGTCCGGGCTATGCGCGCCGTTGCACTGCAACTAGTTGCATAGGTGCCACTACGGTGCCTATGCTCACGCTCGTGGCCCTTCCGCACGCGATCCTGGTGTCGCTACGTGAGCAAGCCGGCTCCGGTTACGAGCTCGCCAGCCGATTCGACCGCTCGATCGGGTATTTCTGGAGCGCCACTCACCAGCAGATCTACCGCACGCTGAGCGCCATGGAAGCCGACGGCTGGGTGCACGCCACCGAGGTGGCCCAACGTGGCCGCCCGGACAAGAAGGTCTACACCGTCGCCGAGGCGGGCCGGGCCGAGTTGGCTCGTTGGATCGCCGCACCGCTCGCCGGTCGCGGAAGCTCGGTGGTGGACAACCGACTGCGGGAGTTGGCGGTCAAGATCCGCGGCTCCTGCTACGGGGACGCCGCCGCGGTGCGCGAGCAGGCCCTCACGTTGCGCGCCGAGCGTTCCACCCGGCTGGACGTCTATCGCACCCTGGAGAAAAAGCAATTCCCGGATCCCGGCTCGCTGACCGGAACCGCCTTGCATCAGTACCTGGTGCTGCGTGGCGGCATCCGGGCCGAGGAAAGCGCGATCGACTGGCTCGACGAGGTTGAGGCGGCACTGAAGTGAGGACGACACTGTGACAATCGGATCCACCAGCCCGTACCCGATTCTGTTGTCCCCGTTGGATCTGGGATTCACCACCCTGGACAACCGGGTGGTGATGGGTTCGATGCATACCGGTCTGGAGGACCGGGCCTCCGACATCGGCAAACTGGCCGAGTACTTCGCCGAGCGCGCCCGCGGCGGTGTCGGGTTGATCATCACCGGCGGATACGCACCGAGCCGGTCGGGCTGGTTGCTGCCATTCGCCTCGGCGATGATCAGCTCCGCAGACGCACGGCGCCACCGGCGCGTCACCGACGCGGTGCACGACGCGGGCGGCAAGATCCTGCTCCAGGTACTGCACGCGGGACGCTATGCCTACCATCCGTTTTCGGTCAGCGCTTCGGCGATCAAGGCGCCGATCAACCCGTTCCGGCCGCGGGCACTCTCGACGCGGGGGGTCGATTCGACCATCGGCGACTTCGCCCGGGCGGCCGAACTGGCCCGCGACGCCGGGTATGACGGCGTGGAGATCATGGGCAGCGAAGGGTATCTGCTGAACCAGTTCCTGGCGCCGCGCACCAACAAACGCACCGACCGCTACGGCGGCACAGCGGCCAACCGGCGCAGGTTCCCGGTGCAGATCGTGGCGCGCACCCGCGCGGCGGTAGGGCCCGACTTCATCATCTGTTACCGGCTGTCGATGGCCGACTATGTCGAGGAAGGCCAGAGCTGGGACGAAGTCCTAGACCTGGCAACCGAAGTCGAGGCAGCCGGGGCCACCATGATCAACTCCGGCTTCGGCTGGCATGAGGCCCGGGTGCCGACCATCGTGACGTCGGTCCCCAACAGCGCGTTCGTCGACATCTCCCACGCGGTCGCCGACCACGTCACGATCCCGGTGGTGGCGTCCAACCGGATCAACATGCCGCAGGCGGGCGAACAGATCCTCGCCGAGACCTCGGTGCAGCTGATCTCAATGGCCCGCCCGATGCTGGCCGATCCGGACTGGGTGCGCAAGGCCGCGGCCGACCGGGCCGAGGAGATCAACACCTGCATCGCGTGCAACCAGGCCTGCCTGGACCATGCCTTTGTGCACAAGAAGGTCTCGTGCCTGGTCAACCCTCGTGCCGGCCATGAGACCACGCTGGTCCTGCGCCCGACACGGCACCGTCGACGCGTCGCGGTGGTGGGCGCCGGGCCGGCCGGGCTGTCGGCGGCGGTGACGGCCGCCGAGTGCGGCCACGCGGTGACACTGTTCGAGGCGAACGAGTTCATCGGCGGCCAATTCGACCTGGCCAAGCGGATTCCCGGGAAAGAGGAGTTCGCCGGAACGATTCGCTACTACACCACGATGCTGGACAAGTACGCGGTGACCGTGCGGCTGGGCAGCCGCGCCCATGTCGACGAATTGACCGGTTTCGACGAGGTGATTCTGGCCACCGGTGTGAAGCCCCGGATCCCGCAGATCCCCGGCATCGAACATCCGATGGTGCTGTCCTACGCCGAGGCGATCACCGGCCGACCGGTGGGAGACGCGGTGGCGGTGATCGGCGCCGGCGGGATCGGGTTCGACGTCAGCGAATTCCTGGTTGTGGCGAACGCGGAGTCCTCTCCGACGCTGAATCTCAAAGAATGGAAGGCCGAGTGGGGCGCCGCCGACCCCTGGGACGCCCGCGGCGCGTTGCTGCCACCGGATCCGGCGCCGCCGGCCCGACAGGTCTACCTGCTGGCCCGGACCGAGGGTTCGCAGGGCCGCAAGCTGGGCAAGACCAGCGGCTGGGTGCACCGGGCATCCTTGAAAGCCAAAGGCGTCCAACAGCTCTCCGGAGTGAACTACGACCTCATCGACGATGAGGGGCTACACATCAGCTACGGTCCGAAGAAGTCACGCCCGCAGGTGCTGGCCGTGGACAATGTGGTGATCTGCGCCGGTCAGGAGTCGGTGCGTGATCTCGAGGATGGATTGCGTGAACGCGGCGTGCGACCGCATGTCATCGGCGGGGCGGCACTGGCGACCGAGCTGGACGCCAAGCGGGCCATCAAGCAGGGCACCGAGCTGGCGGCGCGCCTCTGAGCCGTATCGACTCACCGGCGAGCGTGCGTGATTCCGGCTTTCACCCCGGCGTGTCGGCCGGGGACGCGCACACTCGCGCAGCAGGTGCCGACAGCGGCGCGTAGTCGGTGGTGCGCTGCCGGGCCGGGCGGCCGATGCCCTCGGCGATCCCGACCAACTCGGCGATGGTCTTGGCCGACCCGTGCTCGGAGCCGGCCATCCGGGAGATGGTCTCCTCCATCAGGGTGCCGCCCAGATCATTGGCCCCGCCGTTGAGCATCACCTGGGTGCGCTCCGTGCCCAGCTTGACCCAGCTGGTCTGAATGTTGGGGATGCGACCGTGCAGCATGATCCGCGCCACCGCGTGCACCGCCCGGTTGTCGCGATGGCTGGGGCCGGGCCGCGCTCCTCCGGCCAGGTACAGCGGTGAACTCTGGTGCACGAACGGCAACGGCACGAACTCGGTGAACCCGCCGGTGCGATCCTGGATGTCGCGCAGCACCCGGAAGTGCCCGATCCAGTGCCGCGGCGTATCGATGTGGCCGTACATCATCGTCGAGCTGGACCGCAGCCCGACCTCGTGCGCGGTGCTGATCACCTCGACCCACATCGACGTCGGCAGCTTGCCCTTCGTCAGCACCCAGCGGATCTCGTCGTCGAGGATCTCCGCGGCGGTGCCCGGGATGCTGCCCAGGCCGGCCTCGCGGAGGCTGATCAGCCACTCGCGAATACTCAAGCCGCTCTTGGACACCCCGTTGGTGATCTCCATCGGGGAGAACGCGTGCACATGCATCGAGGGCACCCGTGCCTTGACCGCGCGCACCAGGTCGGCATAACCGGTGACCGGCAGCTCGGGGTCGATCCCGCCCTGCATGCACACCTCGGTGGCACCGGCCAGGTGCGCCTCGTAGGCGCGCTGGCCGACCTCGGCATTGGACAGCGAAAAGGCGTCGGCGTCTCCTTTGCGCTGGGCGAACGCGCAGAACCGGCAGCCGACGTAGCAGATGTTGGTGAAGTTGATGTTGCGGTTGACCACGTAGGTCACGTCATCGCCGACGGTATCGCGGCGCAGTGAGTCAGCCAGTGCCGCAACGGCCTCCAGGGCGGGGCCATCCGCGGTGGCCAACGCCAGATACTCGGCGTCGGAGCAGCCGGCCGGGTCACGTTCCGCTGAGCGCAACGCTGCCAGTACGTCGGTGTCGACACGCTCGGGCGCACGGGCCGCCAGTTCGTGAATCTGTTCGCGGATCGACTCCCAGTCCCCGAAGGCACTACCCAGATCACTTCGCGTCTCGGTGGCACGTCCGTCGACATCGATCGCCGTGTTCAGGTCCACCCGACCGGCGGACTGCACCTCGTCGGGCTCCTGCCATGCCAGGCCGACCGGGTTGACGTCGCGCGCCCATCCGGTGGCCGGGTCGGCCAGCGCCGTGACGTGCGGGCGCACCCGCGGGTCGATCCACGCCGCACCGGCCTGCACATAGTCCGGTTGGGCGGTCAGTCGCTGCACGAGGTCGTAGCCGGCCCGCTCGGTGACCGCGGCCAGATCGTCCAGCCCCGGCCACGGCCGCTCCGGATTGACATGATCCGGGGTCAGCGGCGATACCCCGCCCCAATCGTCGACACCGGCGCCGATCAGCGCCAGACACTCGTCGGCCGACACCAGGTTGGGCGGCGCCTGCACCCGCATCTTCGGACCCAGCACCAGCCGGGTCGCCGCCACTGTGGCCAGGAAGTCCTCGAAGCCCGCGTCGGGTGTCGACGCCATCGCGGTGTGTTCCTTGGCCCGGAAGTTCTGCACGATCACTTCCTGGATGTGCCCGAACTCCTTGTGCACCTTGCGGATCGCGTGCACCGTGTCGGCACGTTCGGTCAGCGTCTCGCCGATGCCGACCAGCAGGCCGGTGGTGAACGGGATCGAGAGTCGGCCCGCGTCGGTCAGCGTGCGCAGTCGCACCGCCGGGTCTTTGTCCGGGCTGCCGTAATGCGCCAGCCCCTTGGTCTCGAACAGCCGCCGCGAGGTGGACTCCAACATCATGCCCATCGACGGCGCCACCGGCTTGAGCCGCGACATCTCCGACCAGCTCATCACGCCGGGGTTCAGGTGCGGCAGCAGGCCGGTCTCCTCGAGCACCCGGATGGCCATCGCCCGTACGTAGGCCAGCGTGCTGTCATAGCCCCGCTCGTCGAGCCACTGCCGCGCTTCGGGCCAGCGCTCCTCGGGCCGGTCCCCCAGGGTGAACAGCGCCTCCTTGCACCCCAATTCGGAGCCGCGGCGGGCGATCTCGAGGATCTCGTCGGGCCCCAGGTACATCTGCTTGCCTTGGGCTCGCAGCACACCGGGCACGGTGACGAAGGTGCAGTAGTGGCAGGTGTCCCGGCACAGGTGGGTGACGGGGATGAACACCTTGCGCGAGTAGCTGACCGGTAGTCTCCCGCCCGGCCCGCGCCGGCCGCCCGAGACCAAGCCGGCGTCTCGGACCCGGGCCGCGCTCGCGCACAGGTCGGCCAGATCGGTACCGCGTGCACTCATCGCGATGGCGGTCTCCTCGATGTTGAGGAGCACGCCGTCGCGGGCCCGCCGCAGGACACGTCGCAGCGCCGACGAGTTCGTCATCCGCGCTTCACCAGCAGCCGGAATCTCGCGCATGCCATACGCGCCACACTAGCCGCCGCGCGAACCGACCCGACGAGCGCGGGGCGCGCCCGCCCGATGCTCAGGGTTCGCCGGCCGCATGCCCGCCGGACAGCGCCTGCCGGCGCCGCCACAGCAGCCACCCCGGCGGGGCGCTGCCGAAAACGATCAGCAACAGCACTCCGTATGCCATCACGCCTCGGTCGGCGAAGATCAGGTCGCCACCGGGCCCGCCGAGGGTCATCAGCGCGATCGTGAACAGCCAGGCCCACAGCGGCAGCGCGGCCAACCGCAGCGATGACGTGCAGCGCAGAGCGACCCACACCAAACCGGCATTGACCAGCCCGCCGATCAGGGCGCTGAGGGGAAAGGGAACCGCGCCGATGTGTGCGGGTAGCAGCAGGGCGCTGGACACGGCGCAGAGCACGCCGTCGACGGCCAACAACGCCATTACCGGGTAGTTGACTGCCCGACCCGGCGGATCGGTTTTCATCGCGGGCTCAGTGAGCGGCGCGACAGGGCTCAAGTCGGGATGCTGTCCAGCTGGCTGACCATCGAACCGACCATCCACTGGTAGCTGTCGAGCCACCACTGCCAGTGTTCCAAGTTCGGGTCCAGATCGGGATCCATGCCTACGCCCTTACCTCTAGGGGACTTGCTCAGCAGGAGCTTACCCCGTGCCCGGCGGCTCCGAGCTCAAGTCCGGCCAGGAGATCGGTTTCCCATCCCCGGCCATCGCGCGCACCGGCGCTGCCGGCGACCAGCACGTAGTGCTCAGTGTCCACGATGGGCTGAGCCACGTTGTTGGACAACGCAAACGCCCGGCCGGTGGGGCCGACGGTGACCTGGGTGGCGTGCGCTGTCATGGCCGCCACCTTGGCCGAGCGTGACCCGGCGGCCTCGATGACCGCGTCGATCCGTTCGTCGGGAAACGCCTCGATCGTGGCTTCCGCGTCGCCCTCGCCCGGCAGCGTCCAATGCGGCAGCCTGTCTGCGTCCCGCAGCGCCCGCCGAGCGTCCCGCCAGGCGCCGGCGGCGATCACCGTCCAGTAGAACTTCGGCGTGGCCCAGGCCCGGCCGGGGCCGGCGGTGTCGTCTGCGGCGGCCGTCACCGCCGCGGTGGTGACGTGGTGGACATGCACATGGTCGGGATGGCCGTAGCCGCCGTGCGGGTCGTAGCCCACGACGACGTGCGGCCGCAGCCGCCGAATGACGGTGGCCAGTGCGGTAACGGTCTCGGCGTCGTCGGCGTCGACGAATCGCTGCTGTCGCCGGGGCGGGGTGCCCTCCATTCCCGAGTCGCGCCAGCGTCCGGCGCCGCCGAGATACTGCGGCGGACCGATCCCCAGTTCCCGCAGCGCTGCGGTGAGCTCGCCGATCCGGTAGCCACCCAGTTGGTCGGCGTGATCGACCGCCAGGTGTGCCCAGCGGTCCCCGATGACCTCACCTTCTTCGCCGAGCGTGCAGGTCACGACATGCACCTCGGCGCCGCGGGCGGCGTAGTGGGCGATCGTCGCACCGGTGAGCAGCGTCTCGTCGTCGGGATGGGCGTGCACGAACAACAGCCGCGGGGTCTGATCCGACACCGGGCGAACTTTACCGCTGGGCTGGTTGACGTCCGGCGATCAGAACATGCCGAGGATGAAGCTCGCCAGATAGCTCGGAATATCGAGGTCTGTCAGCAGCAACGCGAGGTTGTCGTGCAACACCGCGGCGGTCACGTCCGGGCTGAACGAGGCCAGTAGGGCATCCCAGTCGGCTCCGAACGCGGCGCTGCCCGGATCGAAACCACCGAACAGACTGGTCTGCAGTGTGGCCCCGTTGAGATCGATACCGAGCAAGCTGTTCAGCGCCTGCTCGTTCTGAGCCACGATCGAGTTGTTGGCGATGAAGATGAAGTGGGCGATGTCGCTGCCCGCGCTGCCGTCGTCGAACTGCCCGACGACATTCAGTTGCGCCTCCACCAGGGAGTTGTTGAACGCCAATTCGGCGCTCGCAATGCTGGTGAGCAGTGACTGGTACGCAGCCGGAAGGCCCTGCATGGCCAGGGAGATGCCGACGATCGCGCTGGCGGCCGCGCTGCCGGCAGCTTGCTCGGTTCCCCCAACCGCGCCGACCGTCGGGGCGCCGATCGCGCCGAGGTCGGGTACAACAGGAAGTGTGCCGAACACGCTTTCCGCGTGGAATCCGCCGCCTTCGGCGAGCAGGGCGTTCAGGGCGCTTTCGTCCAGGTCGCCGGCGTGGAACGTCGAGCCGTCGCCGAGCTCACCTTCGCCGTTGCCCGTCAGCAGTGCGCCGAGGTCGATCTGCGATGCGTCACCGTCACCGCTGCCGACCATATCCGGGCGGACGTGGCTCTCCAGGGTTTCGAGGATCGAGGTCGGGTCGACGTTCGCCGCAGCCAGGTCGAAGTCCTGAATCTGTACGTCGGGCAGGGACTGCGTCGTCGGCGTCAGTGCCGTGATCAGCCCACCTACCGCGAGTGCGGCAGCCGCCACAGTGGCGCACCGTTGAGCGAGGTGTTCCATCGACCATTTCCTCCACGTGTCGGCGTGTGAGCTCCTTAATAATATCCAAGGATTGTCTGTGCGCAAGACGCAATTCAGTCCGATTTCAGCGGCCGGTTACGGCCGCTTCACCCACGTCCCGGCGTCACCGACGATGCCCACCGGGACCGCCCCGGACAGGCTGACGTTCGTCACGCTCGGACCGACGGCCACGATGGTGGTGTCCTGCAGAATCGGCAGCACCGTCGCCATGTTCCAGAGCCGGGGTTCGACGGCCGTGATCACCTCGCTGATGGTCTTGCTGCCGTCGAGGGCCGCATCGATCTCGGCCTGGATGCCGCGGTCGCAGACGCCGGTGATATTCGACGGAGCCTGCACCAGCGCCCCCGAGCCCCCGAGACGCGGCGGAGCCTTCGACGTCTGCGTGGTGGGTTCCGCGACGGGCGACGGCGATTGCGGGACCGGCGCCGACGATGGGGCCGGATCGCCGGACGTCGGCAGCGTGGTGGTCGCCAGTGCGACACAGCCGTATCGCGAAGCCAGCAGCGTCGCCAGATCGCCCCCGGCTTGCTGCCAGCCGACGATGGCGTCGACCTGATGGGCCACCAAGGCCTCCCGGTAGAGCTTCACCGGGTCCAGCGGGAGCACGGTGGCCGCGATCCCCACGTTGCGCAGTTGGTCGGCAGCGGTGTTGGCCACGGCCACCGAGGTCGGATCGTTGGCGGCCACCCCGATGACCAGTGACAGCTGTTCGCCGGCCTTGCTGATGCGCCCGCGGGTGATCTCCGGCGGATGCGGTTCGACGGGCTCGGCGCCTGCCGGCGGAACCAGCGCGGACGGTGGCGCATCCTTCTCGACCCGGTAGCCGGCCGACTGCAGCAGCGCGAGCGCCGTCGAGTCCGACATGGCCGACGGCGCGGTCGGCACGTAGCCGGGGTCGCTGGGAGTGCGGATCTGGGCTTGGGCCAGGGTGACGGTGTTGTCGCTGCCGGCGCCCACCGTGGCCAGCAGTCCGACGTCGAGCAGCCCCAGGATCGCGCGGCGGACCCGGACATCGGTCAGCTTGGGTTCCGCGGCTCGCAGCGTCATCTGCATCACCCGGGGTGTGACCACCCGAGAGGTCTGCACTCCCGGAATCACCGACAGTTGGGCGAAGGCTGCCGAACCACCGTGCACCTGGGCCACCTGGGTGTCGCCGTTTCGGATGGAGTCGGCCAGCGCGGCCGGCGACCCGGCCCGGCGGAACAGCACCAGGTCCGGCTTGGCCGGCGGCCCCCAGTAACGGTCGTTTCGAGCCAGCAGGATCGCGTCGCGCTGCGGGTCGATGTTCTCCACCCGGAACTGGCCGCCGGTGACCGGCAGTGCCCGGGCCAACCCGGCCGGGAAGCCGCCGGGTACATCCTTGACGATGTGCGCGGGCACGATGTTGCTGAACAGCTCCCGCCAGGCCGGATACGGCTTGGCGAAGGTGACCACCACCTGCTTGCCGCCCTCGACGGAGTGCACCCCGGTGATCAGGTCATAACCCGCCGGGTCGACGACGCCAGGCTGGCTGACCATCTGCTGCCACAGATACCAGAAGTCGTCGGCGGCGATCGGCGCGTTGTCGGTCCAGGACGCCTCGGGCCGGATCCGATAAGTCACGGTGAACGGCGCATCAGCGGTCACTTCGGCCGACACCAACAGAGTCGGGTCCATCTCCCACCGTGAACCGGTCGGCGTGCCGGCATCCGGGATCGGCCGGAAGGCGCTGGGCAGCACCAGTGCGCCGATGGCCGCGGTGACCGCCGACAGGTCGGAGCGCAGGTGCGGATTGAAGCCGGCGCCGATCGAGTCGATGCCCATGATGATCTGACTGATCCGCTTCGGCGGAGGCGCGGCGCTTTTCGGCGTCTCGGTGCTCTGCGGAGCCGGCGGCGGATTGACGGTGCACGCCGTCGTGGCCTGCGTCAACACCAGCAGCAACACCGAAACCACCACTCCCGCCGTCACATGGGCGCGGCGGACGGGATTCGGCACGGCCACCAGGGTATCCGGGGGGCCCAAATCTAGAGGTTCTTGGCCCGGGAGCGGCTGCGCGCCCGCAACGTCGAGTCCAGCTCGACTTTGCGCACCCGCACCACCTCCGGAGTGACTTCGACGCACTCGTCGACGGCGCAGAACTCCATCGCCTGCTCCAGGTCCAGATCGATCGGCCTGGCCAACGTCTCCATCACATCCGCCGTCGAGGACCGCATGTTGGTCAGCTTCTTCTCTTTGGTGACGTTGATGTCGAGGTCCTCGGCGCGGGGGTTGATCCCGACAACCATGCCCTGATAGGTCTCCTGACCGGGCTCGACGAAGAACTGTCCGCGGTCGGCCAACTGGATCAGCGCGAACGGCGTGATGGACCCGGTCCGGTCGGAGACCAGCGAGCCGGTGTGCCGGGCGCGGATCTCGCCGGCCCATGGCTGGTAGCCCTCGAAGACGGCGTTGGCGATGCCGGTGCCGCGGGTCTCGGTGAGAAAGTCCGTGCGCCAGCCGATCAGGCCGCGGCTGGGGATGATGAACTCCATCCGGACCCAACCGGTGGTGTGGTTGGCCATCTCGGTCATTCGGCCCTTGCGGCCTGCAGCCAGCTGGGTGATGGCGCCGACGTACTCATCGGGACAGTCGACGGTGAGGTGCTCGAACGGCTCGTGCACCTTGCCGTCGACCTTCTTGGTCACCACCTGCGGTTTGCCGACAGTCAGCTCGAAGCCTTCCCGGCGCATCTGCTCGACGAGGATGGCCAGCGCCAGCTCGCCACGGCCCTGCACCTCCCAGGCGTCCGGTCGGCCGATGTCGACCACCCGCACCGAGACGTTGCCGATCAGCTCGGTGTCCAGGCGGGTCTTGACCATGCGCGCGGTCAGCTTGTGGCCGGAGACCTTGCCCGCCAGCGGGGAGGTGTTGGTGCCTATGGTCACCGAGATCGCCGGCTCGTCGACGGTGATACGCGGCAGTGCGATCGGGGCGGCCAGATCGGCCAGGGTGTCACCGATCATGATGTCGCCCATGCCGGCGACCGCCACGATATCCCCGGCCGCCGCTTCCTCCGTCGCGGTGCGTTCGACACCCTCGGTGATCAGCAGCTCGGTGATCTTGGCCGTGGTGGTCACCGGTTCCCCGTCGACCTCGCGCATCCAGGCGACCTGTTGGCCCTTGCGGATGCGGCCGTTGTAGACGCGGATCAGGGCCAGCCGGCCCAGGAATGCCGACGCGTCGAGGTTGGTGACCAGCGCCTGCAGCGGCGCCTCCGGGTCACCCGACGGCGGCGGCACGTGCTCGAGGAGCACGTCGAACAGCGGGTCGAGGTTGTCTCCATCGGGAATCTGGCCGTCGGCGGGAGCGGTGGTGCTGGCCACCCCGGCGCGGCCGGAGGCGTACAGCGTCGGCAGCCCCAGCGCGTGCTCGGCAGCGGCCTGCGCCTCGTCGTCGAGGTCACTGGCCACATCGAGCAACAAGTCGTGGCTGGCTTCCACCACTTCGGCGATGCGGGCGTCGGGGCGGTCGGTCTTGTTGACCACCAGGATCACCGGCAGGTGCGCACCCAGCGCCTTGCGCAACACGAACCTGGTCTGTGGCAGCGGCCCTTCGGACGCGTCGACCAGCAGCAACACCCCGTCGACCATGGACAGCCCGCGCTCCACCTCGCCGCCGAAGTCGGCGTGCCCGGGGGTGTCGATGACATTGATGACGGTGACGGTTCCGTCGGGGTTGTGGCGGTGCACGGCCGTGTTCTTGGCCAGGATCGTGATGCCCTTTTCCCGCTCCAGGTCACCGGAGTCCATCACCCGCTCTTTGGCGTCATCGCCGCGGTGCGTCAGCGCACCGGACTGGCGGAGCATGGCATCGACCAGAGTTGTCTTGCCGTGGTCTACGTGCGCGACGATGGCGACGTTACGAAAGTTCACTGGGCGATTCTGCCAGCGCAACCCACCAATCGCGAAAACGTGAAACCTACATCACAACGCCGGTCCCAGCCCCAGCGGGAATTCGGCGCTGAACCGCTCCAGCTCTTCGAGGTGCAGTTCGGTCAGCGATTGCAGGCACCGTGCCGCCGTGTCGGTGAGCTGCAGCCGGATCACCCGCTGGTCCAGGCGGTCGCGGACCCGGATGACCAGCCCGCCCGCTTCGGCACGCTGGATCAACTCCCCGGCACTGTGGTGCCGCAACAGCAGGTATTCCGCGACGTCACCGACCGTCGGTCCCCGCGAGTCGCTGTGGCCGCGAACAGCCAGCAGCAATTGATGTTGCGCGGGGGTGAGCCCGGCAGCCTGCGCCTGGTCAGCACTCCACCGCTCGAAGCGCCGCAGCCGAGTCCGGAACGTGAGCAGCCGGGTGTAGACGTCGTCAGGCAGGGCCACGTCAGTAACTTTATGCCGATCCCGCTACGGGGTGTCCCCGGCACGACTCTGCACCAGCTGATCCGGGCAGTAGGACCGCGCCGCGATCCCCACGAACTGTGCGCCGTGCTCCGTCGTCAGGCCCGGATTGCGGGCTTTGAGCCCGGCGAGCACCTCCGGACTCGGCTTGCCCTCCGTCATGAGCCCGCACACCATCTTCGCGGTGACGATGGCCTGATCCGCAGCGTTGTAAGTGATCCCGGCGGCCTGCAGCGCCGCGAGGAAGTCGGTATCGGTGTCGGGCGGATCGGCCTGCGCCGGCCCGGCCAGGACGATCATCACCAGCGCGCCGAGCGGCGCCGCGAGGAACCTCACCAGCCCCGCCGTGGCGGCCGGGAGCCCATCGGCTGATCCTTCTTCGCGAAGTCGCGACTGCGGTAGACGATGTAGGGCCGGAACAGGTATCCGATCGGCGCACTGAACGCATGCACCAGACGGGTGAACGGCCAGAGCGCGAACAGCGTCAACGCGATCATCACGTGCACCTGGAAGTAGACCGGAGCCTGCAGCATCAGATCACCACGCGGATCCAGCGTGAAGATCGATCGGAACCAGACCGACACCGTCTGTCGGTAGTCATGCTCCTCACCGTAGGCGGTGGCGCCCATCAGGGTGCAACTCATGCCCGCCACCAGCGCACACACCAGCACCGCATACATCAGCTTGTCGTTGACGCTGGTGGCCTTGAACACGGATCGCTCGGTGCGGCGGCGGTAAATCAGCAACCCGACACCGATCAGGGTGGCGATGCCGGCGGGAAGCCCGAGGATCAGCGCCTGCATGTGATAGAGACGGTCGCTCATTCCCAGCGCTTGAGTCCAGGACTCCGGGACGAACAGCCCCATGATGTGCCCGACGATCACCACGACGCTGCCGAAGTGGAACATCGGGCTGCCGATCCGCAGCAACTTGGACTCGTACAGTTGCGACGAGCGGGTGGTCCAGCCGAACTTGTCGTATTTGTAGCGCCACCAGGTGGCCACGCCGGCGACCGCCAGCACGAAGTACGGCACGATGTCCCACCACAGCTCCGCCGGGCTGACGACGGTGAGTTCCGTCATCGCGTCGGCACCTTCGGCATCCCCAGCGAAACGGTCGCCGAGTACGGCTCCAGCCCAACGGCTTCCGCCGGCGGCCCGGACGACATCAGCTCACTCACGTTCTGCACCTCCTGATCGGTTGCCGCTGGCAGCGTCTCGCACACCGCGGCGATGGTGTAGGCATACGGCGACCCGGCGTCGGTCAGCGACTTGTGCAGGACGTCGATCGGCGCCCGGTGCGCCAACAGCAGCCGGCGTCCGGCCTCGGAGTCGACCATCGCGGCGAACTCGAGCAACACCGGCAGATGGTCGGGCGCCTCCCCGGCCGGCGGCTCGGCGCCGGCCTCGCGGTAGGTGGTGGCGAAAGTCAGCATCTGCATTCCGCGGTTGCGGGTGTCCCCGCCGGTCCAGTAGGTCAGAAACATCGTCGAACGCCGCCGCATGTCGAAGGTTTCGACGTACTCGACGGCAGCGGCCATCGGGTCGGCCCCACGCAGCGCGGTCACGGTGCGCCGCAACAGATCCGCCGGCGTCACATCGGCATGGTTCAGCAGTGCCTCAACGGTGTCGAGCCGCTGGTGCAGCTGCTCGTCGGGATAGGCCAGCAGCAGCGACGCCGCCTGCCACACCGCCCGGTCGGCGGGCCCGCCGGGCTGGCGCCGCCGGGAACGGATGAACCGCCTCACTGGTGCTCCGGGAACATCTCGGGCACCGCTTGCCCACCGCCGCCCCAGTTGAGCAGGTTCGTCCGGCCCCGCGGCCGCTGCGCGTGTCCACCGTTCTCGACCATGTGAAACGACGACCCCGACTCACCGTCGGCGCCGACGAACGGGTCGTCCTCGTGCCCGTTGGGCCCGCCGGTGATGGAGCATCCCATGTGTTCGAGCTCGTGTGCCTTTTGACTGTAGGCGGTCGGAATCACATAACGCTCTTCATATTTCGCGATCGCCAACAGTCGGTACATGTTGTACATCTCCTCTTCGGTCATGCCGACCGAGTCAGGGATGTGCGATTGGGCCTCGCGGCCCAAGTTGATGTCGCGCATGTAGGAACGCATTGCCGCCAGCCGTCGCAGCACGTCTTCGATGATGGTGGTGTCGCCGGCGGTGAACAGTTCGGCGAGGTAGGCCATCGGGATGCGCAGCGCGTCAAGGGCGCCGAAGAGGTTGCCCAGGTCTTCGCCGTCATGCCCGTCGCGGGCGACCGCATCGACGACGGGTGACAGCGGAGGGACGTACCAGACCATCGGCATGGTCCGGTACTCCGGGTGCAGCGGCAGCGCCACCTTGTAGGTGTTGATCAGCGCGTAGATCGGCGAACGCTGGGCGGCCTCGATCCAGGTGTCGGAGATCCCCTCGGCGCGCGCGCCCGCGATCACGTCCGGATCGGTCGGATCCAGAAATACACCGCGCTGCGCCTCATAGAGGTCGGTGTCGGACTCCACCGACGCCGCCTCGAGCACCTTGTCGGCGTCGTAGAGCACCAGCCCGATGTAGCGCAGCCGCCCGACGCAGGTCTCCGAGCAGATCGTCGGCAGACCGACCTCGATGCGGGGATAGCAGAAGTGACACTTCTCGGCTTTGCCGGTTTTGTGGTTGAAGTACACCTTCTTGTACGGGCATCCCGACACGCACAGCCGCCAGCCGCGGCAGCGGTCCTGGTCGACCAGCACGATGCCGTCTTCTTCGCGCTTGTAGATCGCACCGGTCGGGCACGACGCCACACACGACGGGTTCAGGCAGTGCTCGCAGATCCGGGGCAGGTAGAACATGAAGGTTTCTTCGAGCTCGCTTTTGACCTGGTCGCTGATCTTCGCCAGGATCGGGTCGTTGACCAGGTTCTCCGGCGATCCGGCGAGGTTGTCATCCCAGTTGGGTCCCCACTCGATCTTCATCGGATCGCCGGTGATCGAGCTCCGGGGCGCGGCGACCGGGATGGTGTCGCCCAGCGGCGCCGAGGTGAGGTTCTCGTAGTCGTAGGTCCACGGCTCGTAGTAGTCCTTCAAGCTGGGCAGGTTGGGGTTGGCGAAGATGTTCAGCAGTTTGTGGACGCGTCCGCCGGCCAGCAGGCGCAACCGGCCCTTCTTGTCCAGCGTCCAGCCGCCCTTCCAGCGGTCCTGGTCTTCGTAGGTTCGTGGGTACCCGCCGCCCGGGCGGGTTTCGACGTTGTTGAACCAGACGTACTCGGTGCCCTCGCGGTTGGTCCAGGCCTGTTTGCAGGTCACCGAGCAGGTGTGGCACCCGATGCATTTGTCCAGGTTCATCACCATGGCCATCTGCGCCATTACTTTCATGTGCTCAGTACCTCACGTCCTGGTTGCGGCGACGGCGCACCACGGTCACTTCGTCGCGCTGGTTGCCGGTCGGTCCCAGGTAGTTGAACGCGAATGCGTGCTGACCGTAGCCGCCGGCGAGATGGCTGGGCTTGACCCGGATTCGGGTCAGCGAGTTGTGGGTGCCGCCGCGCTTGTTGTTGGTCTCGGCCCGCGGGGTGTCGACGGTGCGTTCCTGCACGTGGTAGACGAACACCACTCCGTCCGGCATCCGCTGGCTCACGATCGCCCGGCCCACGAAGATGCCGTTGACGTTGACCGCCTCGATCCAATCGTTGTCCTTCACACCGATTTTCGCGGCGTCCCCCGGGCTCATCCACATGGTCGGCCCGCCCCGCGACAGCGACAGCATGTACAAGTTGTCCTGGTAGGTGGAGTGGAACGACCACTTCGAGTGTGGGGTCAGGTACCGCACGGTGATCCCGATGCCGTCGCCGACCTCGCCGAGTTCGGGTGCGCCGAACAGTCGCACCATGTCCAGTGGCGGGCGGTACACCGGCATGTGCTCGCCGAGTTCCTCGATCCAGTCGTGTGCGGTGTAGAAGTGCATCCGGCCGGTCAGCGTGTGGAACGGCTTGAGGCACTCGATGTTGATGGTGAAGGGCGCGTAGCGTCGGCCACCGGTCTCACTGCCGGACCATTCCGGGCTGGTGATCACCGGCACCGGTCGGGCCTGGGTGTCGGCGTAGGTGATCCGCTTCTCCTCGCTGCCCTCGGACAGGTGCGCCAGCCGCTGCCCGGTGCGCTTCTCCAGTTCGCGGAAGCCCTCGGTCGCGATGCGGCCGTTGGTGGTGCCCGACAACGCCAGCACCGTGTCGGCCATCCGCGTCGCCGTGGTCAGCGCCGGGCGCCCGGCGCCGGCGCCGGACTTCATCACCCCGAACCGGCCGGCCAGGTCTTCGACCTCTTCGTGCGGGAACACGGTGTAGCCCTTGGTGGTCAGGCCCAAGGTGTCCACCAGCGGGCCCAGCGTCTGCCACTTTTCGTGGATTGCCGCGTAGTCGCGTTCCACCACAGTGACCTTGGGCATGGTCTTGCCCGGCACCGGCGTCTCACCGGTGCGCAGCCAATCGCGTTCCGTGCCTTCGGGATAGGCCATCGCGTCGGCGGTGTCGTGCAGCATCGCGGTGAGCACGACGTCGTTGCGGACACCGAGGTGCTTTTTCGCCAGTCCGCTGAACGTCCGGGCGATCGCACCGAAGGCGTCGAAGTCGCTGCGGGTCTCCCACGGCGGGTCGATCGCCGCGGCGAACGAGTGCACATAGGGGTGCATGTCGGTGGACGACAGGTCGGCCTTCTCATACCAGGTTGCAGCCGGCAGCACGACGTCGGACATCAGCGTGGTGGAGGTCATCCGGAAGTCGATCGACATCAGCATGTCGAGTTTGCCTTCGGGAATGTCGCTGTCCCAGCGCACATCCTGTGGTTTCACCCCGTCGGTCGGCGGTTCGCCGAGCACGCTGGCGTCGGTGCCGAGCAGGTGCTTGAGGAAGTACTCCCCGCCCTTGCCCGACGCGCCGATCAGGTTGGCCCGCCACACCGTCAGTACCCGCGGCCAGTTCACCGGGTTGTCCGGGTCGGTCACCGACAGCTTCAGCTCGCCGGCGGCCAGCTTCTCGGCGACGTATTCGCCCGCATCCCGGCCGGCCGCGCTCGCCTCATCGGCCACATCCAGGCTGGATCGGTCGAACTGCGGGTAGAACGGGCTCCAGCCCATCGCGGTGGCCGAGGCCAGGATGTCCATCGTGTGTTTGCCGTCGAACCGGCCGCGTCCCAGCGGGGTGGTCAGCTTGTCCGCGCCGTAGGCGTCGTAGCGCCACTGGTCGGTGTGCGCATACCAGTACGAGGTGCCGGGCACCTGGCGCGGGGGCCGCGTCCAGTCATTGCCCGCCGCCATCGTCTGCCACCCGGTCAGCGGGCGCACTTTCTCCTGACCGACGTAGTGCGCCCAGCCGCCGCCGTTGCGCCCCATCGACCCGGTGAGCATCAGCAGCGCCAGCACCGCGCGGTAGGTGGCGTCGCCGTGGAACCACTGGCAGATCCCACTGCCCATGATGATCATCGACCGACCATCGGATTCTTCTGCGTTGCGGGCGAATTCGCGGGCAATCCGGATCGCCTGGGAGGCCGAGACCCCGGTGATCGGCTCCTGCCACGCCGGGGTGTTGACCTGCGTGCCGTCGTCGTATCCGGTGGGCCATTCGCCGGGCAGCCCGGGCCGGCCCACCGAGTAGTTGGCCAGCATCAGGTCAAAGACGGTGCAGACCAGGTGTTCTCCGACCTGGCGGACCGGCACCCCGCGCTCGACGACGGTGCCGTGGCCGTCCACGGCGTCGAAGCCGGGTAGCGACACCAGCGCGCTGCGCCGGTGCCCGTTTTGGGCCGCCGGATCCACCAGCACGGTCAACGCCGGCCGCACGTCCCCGAGGTCGAGGTTCCACTTGCCCATGCCCTCGTCGCCCCAGCGGAAGCCCAAAGAGCCGTTGGGCACAACAACACTGTCGGTGTTTTCATCCAGCAGGGCCGGCTTGAACGCTGAATTCTCCGACTCCGCTTCCGCCCCGCCCAGATCGGCTGCGGTCAGGTTCTTGCCCGGCACCAGCCGGCCGTCGCGCTCCTCCAGCTTGATCAAGAACGGCAGGTCGGTGTAGCGGCGCACGTAGTCGGTGAAGAACGGCACTTCCTGCTTGATGTAGCACTCCGTGAGGATGACGTGGCCCATCGACATCGCCAGCGCGCCGTCGGTGCCGGCCGCACAGGGCATCCACTCGTCGGCGAACTTGGTGTTGTCGGCGTAGTCGGGGCTGACGCTGACCACCTTGGTGCCGCGGTAGCGCACCTCGGCCATCCAGTGCGCGTCGGGGGTACGGGTGATCGGGACGTTGGAGCCCCACATCATCAGATAGGCCGCATCCCACCAGTCACCGGACTCCGGTACGTCGGTCTGGTCGCCGAACACCTGGGGTGACGCGACCGGCAGGTCGGCGTACCAGTCGTAGAACGACGTCATCACTCCGCCGAGCATTTGGATGAACCGGGATCCGGCGGCGAACGACACCATCGACATCGCCGGAATCGGCGAGAAACCGGCCACCCGGTCCGGGCCGTAGTTCTTGATGGTGTGCACGTGCGCGGCCGCGATCATCTCGGTGGCCTCGGCCCAGGTCACTCGCACCAGCCCGCCCATGCCGCGGGCCTGCTGGTAGCGCCGGCGGCGTTCCGGGTCGGCCTGGATATCGGCCCACGCCAGCACCGGATCGCCCAGTCGCGCCTTGGCCTCCCGGAACATCTCGACCAGCGGGCCCCGGGCGTAGGGGTAGCGGATCCGAGTCGGCGAGTAGGAGTACCAGGAGAACGAGGCGCCACGCGGGCAGCCGCGGGGCTCGTACTCAGGCCGGTCAGGCCCCACCGAGGGATAGTCGGTCGCCTGGTTCTCCCAGGTGATGATCCCGTCCTTGACGAAGATCTTCCATGAGCACGACCCGGTGCAGTTAACCCCATGGGTGGACCGGACCACCTTGTCGTGGCTCCAGCGGTCCCGGTAGAAGATGTCGGCCTCGCGCCCACCGCGGCGCGTGACGGTGCGCCCGTCTTCCGAGACCTCACCCGGGGTGAAGAACCGGCCGCTGCGTTCCAGCAGCTCCTCAAGCGGACCGCCGATATGGGCGGTCGAGGGCGGCTTAGCGCGTGTCATGCAAGTTCTCCTTAGAGGGTCGCCGCACTACAGCGGTTCAGGTAGCAGGCGGGCCGCCGTAGCACACCATCGAAGGCCAAAATCCCAGCGTAGCGACATATATCGCCGAGCGACCGAATTCATCGGCAGAATTTACAGAGCCGTTTCACCAGAGTGCCCGAGCCAGCTCAGGGATCCAAGCTGTATCGGCAGGTACCCAGTCAACGTCCGGCAACTCCACAGCGGTCACCCAGCGAATGGCCTGGTGGTCATCGGGGCGGGGCTCGCCGCGCGCCAGGCTGACCCGGTAGGCGCGCAACGTCATGGCGGTGTTGAGCACCACGTCAGCGCCGAGGCGTTCGCCCACCGTGATGGCGTCGGCGTCGAGGCCCAACTCCTCGGAGAGCTCGCGAGCCAGCGCGGCCGGTTCACTCTCGCCGGACATGACCTTGCCGCCGGGCAGTTCCCAGCGGCCGGCCAGCTCCGGCGGGCGGCGCCGTTGTGCGATCAGCACCGCCGGGCCGACGATGAGGGCTCCGGCGACGACGATCTGGGTGGGCATGGCGTGTGAGGCTATACCGTCCTACCGTCGGGTATGGCCTTGTTAACCGATGACCAGGTGGACTCCGTACTGAGCAGCCTCGACGGCTGGGAGCGGGCCGACGGCGCGCTGCGCCGCTCGATCAAATTCCCGACGTTCTTGGCCGGCATCGACGCGGTACGCCGCGTCGCCGAGCGCGCCGAGGCGGCCGATCACCACCCCGATATCGATATTCGCTGGCGCACCGTGACGTTCGCACTGGTGACGCACTCCGAAGGCGGTATCACCGACAAAGACGTGGGGATGGCGGGCGAGATCAACCGGATTCTGACGAGCTGACCCGGGTGGTCGCCATCCAGGCCAGGGTGGCCAGCGTCCCGACGATGTAGACGAGGCCGGCCCACGCCAGATACCAGGGCCTGCCGTCCTGCCAGATGGTCGGCTGGGCGAAACTCAGCAGCCAGGGCACCCCGATGAGGGTCAGCGCCAGCCAGCCCCACCCCAGCACCCGGGCGCCCGGGCGATCCGAGCACGGGCCGTGCAGCAGCCAGATCATCAGCGGCACCAGCCACACCCAGTGATGGGTCCACGAGATCGGCGACACCAACAACCCGAACAGCTCGACCACCAGCAGCAAACCGAGCGGGTCGGGACTGGCGGGATTGCTGTTCAGCGCGCGCCAGGCCAGCAGAGCCAGCACCGCCGTGACGGCGATCGCGATCAGTACCGGCGGGGCGTAGCCCGCGTCGTGCCCGAGGATGCGGGAGATCCCGCCCCGCCAGGACTGGTTGAACGAGGTTCCGATCGGTCCCACCCGGTGCGCATCGCCGAGCAGCGCGGTGAAGTAGCGGCGGGTCTGGTCCCCGGTGGCCCACACCGACACCGCGATGGTGCCGGCGAAGACCACCGCCGAGAAGGCGGCGGCGGCCCAGCGTCGTGCTCCGGCCAGGTATACCCCGGCGATCGCCGGAGTCAGCTTCACCCCGGCGGCCAGCCCGACACACAGACCTGACACCCACCACCGGCTGCTGTAGACCGCGTAGAGCACCGCCAGCGCCAGGATCACGTTGATCTGGCCGTAGTCGAAGGTGCTGCGCAATGGTTCGGTCCAGATCCCGACCGCCGTCCACAGCATCGCGACCCGGCGGTTCAGCGAGGCTCGACGAAGGAGAGGCGAAGCTGGGACCGCCGCATCAATCCGGCGGTTCAGCGAGGCTCGACGAAGGAGAGGCGAAGCTGGAACCGCCGCATCAATCCGGCGGTTGGCGGTGGCCGCGCCCCCGAGCAGGCGTTGGCTGAGCCGGACCACGCCGTACAGCGCGGCCATGGTCCCGATCTGCCAGAGAAAGGCGACCAGCCCGAAGGGCAGCAGGTGCAGCGGGTAGAACACCACCGCGGCGAATGGCGGGTAGGTGAACGGCAGCGGGAAGTCGGGGGTCTGGTCGGCGTAGACGTAGTCATACAGCGCGCCGGGACTGCCCAACGCGGCCGCACCACTGATATAGACGTGCAGGTCGACGAAGTTGGCTCCGTGCGGGGTCAGGTAGGTCCAAGCGAGTCGCGCCACGATGCTGGCCGTCAGCAGCAACGGGGCCCACGCGGTCAAGCGGGTCGTCAGCGGACGCGAGGTGTCGAGACTGGTGTCGGTGTTGGTGTTTACCGGCACGACTTTAAAGCGTGCCCAGCGGCACCGCGGCAAGCGGGCCGATCACTGTCGCGGCTCGGATCTGTAACGGTCCCATAAATCACACACGTGTCACTTGAGCCTCACCAGTAACAAGCTAGCTTCGGAATTCAGGAAGCCACCGTCGACGAATTGGGGATCTCATGTCGCGCCTCCGGACGCTGTTCAGCACAACGAGTGCCACCGCCGCCACCGCGACCATCGCGGTCGGATCCTCGGCCGCGCTGATCTTCGGCGGGATCTCCGGGGTAGCCGCGGCCGACCCGGCGCTCCCGGCCCTGCCGCTGCCCACCGCCGGGTTCCCCGGCCTTCCCGCGATCGAGCAGTTGAGTCCGGTGATCCAGCAGGCGGCTGCCGACCCGGCCGGGGCGTCGCAGCTGCTGATGGCCGCGGCCGCCGCGTTCGCCGGCAACTCCTCAGCACCCACCGGGTCCCGGCAGGTAGCCGACTCGGTGGCGCAGTTCGTGCAGTCGCCGCCCGAAGCCCCGGCCAGGCTGCCGGGCGAGCACGTGCCGACGGCCGGATCGGCGCCGGGCCTGGTGGCCCACCTGCCGAGCGGCGTGAATCCCGCTAAATCGGTGGGGCCGGCTCCGCAGGCCGTACCCGGTGCTCCGGAAGCCGTTCCGGCTCCCGCCGAAGCGGTGCCCGCGGCACCCCCCGAAGCCGCTACCGCTGGCGCAGTCGCCGCACCGGCACCGGCCGCAGCCACCCCGGGCGAGGGCCCGACGCCCGACGCGGCACCAGCGGCCAACCCGGGGTTCGGCCCGGACGCTCCGCCGACCCAGGACTTCATGTACCCGTCCATCGGCCAGAACTGCCTGGCCGACGGCGGCAACGTCATCGCCACCGCGCTGTCGGTGGCCGGCCCGGCCACCATTCCCACCCCCGGCCCCAAGCCGGGCCAGACCGCCTACGTGTTCACCGCCGTCGGCACCCCCGGCCCTGCCGAGACGCAGAAGCTACCGCTGAACGTCACCTGGGTGAACCTGACCACCGGAAAGTCCGGCAGCGCCACCCTGCAGCCGCGCACCGACATCAACGCGGAAGGGCCGACGACGCTGACCGCGATCGTCGACACCGGTTCGGGCAGCATCATGTCGACGATCTTCGGTCAGGTCAGCACCAAGGACCACCAGTGCAACTTCCTGCCAACCATCGGCTCGACAGTGGTGCCCTGAGACCTCAGTAGGCCATGAACAGGATGGCGTCCCGGTCGTAGCTCATACCGGGATGCGCATCCGCGAGATGCTTCTGGGCCAGGTCGACCAAATCGTCCTCGTCCTTGCCGACAATGGCCTCGCCACACGGACAGTTCAGGTGAGTTTTCACGTCGCCGCCATTCCTTTACTCTCTCGGGCCTGCTTCGCAGCCTGTTTCTGGGCCTTCTTGGTGGACCGCACCTGCTGTAGCGACGCCGTATCCACGACGTCGGCGATCGACAGGTGTGTTCCGGCCTCACCGTATGCTCCGGCGGCCTCCCGCCATCCCGACGGGGTCACGCCGTATTGCTTTCCGAGCAGCGCCAGGAAGATCCGCGCCTTCTGCTCACCGAAGCCGGGCAGCGCCTTGAGCCGCTTGAGCACCTCGCGTCCATCGGGCTCGCCGACCGTCCACAGCGCGGTCGCGTCGCCGCCGTACTGTTCGGTGACAGCGCGGGCCAGGGCCTGGACCCGCCCCGCCATCGACCCCGGAAAGCGGTGCACCGCAGGCTTTTCCGCACACAGCGCGGCGAATTCGTCCGGGTCATGGCCGGCGATCTCGTGCGGATCGAGCCCACTCATCCGCTCGGCGATCTTCTTCGGCCCGGCGAACGCGACCTCCATCGGAATCTGCTGGTCAAGCAGCATCCCGACCAGCAGCGCGAACGGGTCGGCGCTCAGCAACGCGTCGGCGTCCGGGTCTCCCACCAGCTGCAGCTTCGGCACGCGTTCAGTGTAGGACCGCGAAACGCTGCAGCCTTGACCGCTTCGCGATGCAGGCCGATTCCGTCGACACCGTGACGGTCATGCTTGTGACCCCGCCCGGGTGTCATCAGCCGCGCGGTTGGCGAACACCTCGTCCATGTGCGTCTCGGCCCAGCTCTTGATTCCACGGATCATCTGGTGCAGTGAGAGACCGAGGTCGGTCAACTCGTAGGAGACCGTAACGGGCACGGTCGGCGTCGCGGACCTGCTTGCCGACGTACTCGCCACGGAGCGTTCACCGCGGGGCGGCTCAGCGTGAGGCGGAGAGACAGTTACGCCCGCTGCAACTCGAACAGTGGAATCACCCGGCTGGTCTTGGATTGAGACTCGGCGACAACCGGCGCTACGGCGGTCAGCTTCGGGAACAGCTCCGCACGCTCCGCGGGCGGCAGTTCGCGCGCCGTCACGTCGAACGCGTCGGGGCCGACCTCGACGTGTGCCCGCGGGTCGGCCCGCAGGTTGTGCACCCAATTCGGATTGACTGAAGCGCCGTGGAAGGACCCGATGATGATCAGCTTGTCGTCGATGTGGAAATAGGCCAGGGGCGACACCCGGCGCTGGCCGGACTTGGCGCCCGTCGTGGTGAGCAGCAGCAGGTCGGCCTGGGTGAACGGCCCAATGACCTTGCCGCCGTTGGCCCGGAACTCATCAACGATGCCTTTGTTGAAGTTCTTGACAGCTTCGCTGTTGGTGAAATCGGTCATGCCTGATCAACCGCCTTGGGCGGGCGGCTATTCCGGACTCCTCGAGCTGCTGCGGCCGCGAGGGTTCAGCTAGGACGTTTCCTTCTTTCGAGCTGGCGAGTCGGCGTCGGTGAGCTGAGCGCGCACGTCGCTGGATACATGTACGCCTCGGGTTCGTAGATTGCCGATGAACCGGGCGGTGAGCGGATCCGGTGTGGCGGGCGTTACTGCCCCGAGTTGTCTGACCCACCGGGGCGAGAACGATCGGACGGCGCCTGGAAACCCAGCACTAACAGCGCTCACCGGGCATACCGCGACACCCAAGCCCGCCGCGGCGAGTTGCGGCGCCGCGGCGGTCACCGCTGTCCTCATCACTGTCTCGGTGTGAATCCGCGCCGCCGCAAGCGATCGATCCAGCCACCCGCTGAGACCATTCTCCGCCGCGAAGTGAACGATCCGCGCACCCTCTAGATCCTGGATGCGTACGGACGGCTTTCGAGCCAGCGGATGGCCCGAAGGTGCCGCCAGCACGATCTCCTCGTCCGCGACGACGCTGGCGGTGAAGCGGTCGGGCACGGGAAGAGGCACGAGTGCCATGTCCACCTCGCCTGCGTCGATGAGGCCGAGGAACTCGTCCAGGACGGCCGCCTCACGCAGAGTGATCGCGACGTCGGGGTGCCGACGGTGCCACATGCGAATGACGGGGGCCAGTACCGGCACGGTCAGGCTCTGCGCACAGGCCAATCGAAGCGACCCACCGGCGGCTTCTCCTGCTGCACGTGCCGATCGCATTGCCGATGCGGCTGCGTCGATTGCTCGTCTGGCGTCCGCGATGGCAGCCCTGCCGGCGGGTGTCAATTTCACACCCCTTGGCTCCCGGTGAAACAGCGCCGTGTGGGCTTCGCGTTCCAGCGCGGCGAGCTGATGAGAGACGGCGGGTTGCGAGGAATGCAGCAGTCGAGCGGCCTGGGTGATCGATCCGGTGTCCGCTACCGCAACGAGGCACTCCAATGCGCGAAGAGTTGGCATCCAAGAAAATTATCGCAGACCCCCGAAACATGAATGCAATTTTGGAAAGCCATTACGTCGGCCCTGGGTTACACCTGGCATGACAGCTACGACTCGACCAATTCGCATCGGCGTTCTCCTGCAACCCGGCAACGCCCCGGACTACACCACCTGGCGCAGCGCGGTGCTACGGGCCGAAGAACTGGGGGCCGACCTGATCTTCGGCTGGGACCACTTCCACAGGCCCCAGGTCGCCGACCTCAACCAGGGCATCCCGGTGCTCGACGAAGTCCAGCCTGACGTCACCAACTTCGAGGGCTGGACCGCGCTGGCATCGTGGGGTGAGATCACCCACCGTGCCGAGATCGGGCTGCTGGTGACCGGCATCGGCTACCGCAACCCCGACCTGCTCGCCGACATGGCCCGCACCGTCGACCACATCAGCGGCGGCCGCCTGGTGCTCGGCCTCGGCGCAGGCTGGTACGAAAAGGACTACAGCAGCTACGGATACGACTTCGGCACATGGAAGTCACGCTTCGACCTGTTCGATGAAGGGCTGAAACGCATCGAGGCGCGGTTCGGTCAACTGATCCCACCTCCGATCCGCAAGATACCTATCCTCATCGGCGGCACCGGCCCTAAACGGACCCTGCCCGCGGTGGTGCGTTACGCCGACATCTGGCACACCTTCCTCTCCGTGGAGGGCTTCGCCACGGCCAGTGCCCAACTCGACGAGATGGCCGCGTCCGCGGGACGCGACGGAAGCGACATCGAACGCTCGGTGCACTGGTTCGGCCCCGAGAGCGCCGACGCCTACCGGCAAGCCGGCGCCAGCACGTTCATCGCCGAGATCGCCCCCGACCCCACCACCGGCTACGACCTCGGCCCGCTGCAAGAAATGGTGGCCTGGCGTGCGCGTCACCAAGTCTCGACACCAGTGCGGCCAACTAACGGAAAGCAGGCACCGGTCATGAGTTAGGTCGAGCCGAAGGCCGCTGACCGTCGCATCATTCGAACAATTCGCCGTCGACCACGCCGCCGACTTCATGTCCGTTGTTCAACCCATTGATGGCTGATGAGGCGGCCAGTCTGACTGCGACCCGGCACCGCGATGGTCCACCCGAGCCGACCAGAGCGGTCCATTGGTCTGTGTCGGTGGAGTGTGCGAACGTGTAAACGACAGTCGGCGGTGCGGATCTCCAGGAGATGAACATGGGACGTGTAGTGGCAGCTCTTATCGGAGCGGCGGTTACCGCTGTTGCCTTGGCGGCCACCGCCGGTGCGATACCGGACCAGGGCACGCCGGAATTCGACACCTACATGCAGGGCCTGGAACGCAACGGGTTCAACTTGAATCCTGACACCGCATGGCGCGTCGCCCACCAGGCGTGCGAAGGCGGCCTACCCGGATTGATCGGTTGGGAGTTGGTCGCTCAGGGCGTCGTCGGCCCCGGCGCGGACCAGCGCTTGATGGACGTAGCCCGGAAGTACGCCTGCCCGGTCCAGTAACTACCCGCTCTTGCGACGGAACTCCCGGCGGCTCTCCAGCGGACCGTGCGATCTCGACTGCTTGGCGCCGGCGTCCCTGTGGTCGGAGCCACCCGCCGACTTCGCCTTCTTGCGGTCCAGGGCCTCCCTGAACTTTCGCTTGTTCTCGTCTGCGGCGGAATCTGATTCGGGCATGCCCGGAGCCTAGCGGTGATCGCAAGGCCGGCGCAGCCGGATGCAGCGGGTCACCGCCATGGGTCAGCGCATGCCCGGGGGCATGCCGTACAGATGCGTGATCGGCAGGGTGAGCAGCACGCGGCGATCTGTCACCATCGCCTGGCGGTACTCGTCCCAATCCGGGTGCTCCCCGGCGATGTCCCGGTACAGCGCGACCAGCGCCTCGACGGTGTCGTCACCGGGAGCGGCGGCCGGGGGCGTCAGCTGGGCGTCCCCCTCGGCGACCGCATAGGACCACCCGTCGTCGGAACTGACCAGGACCGACGCCCGCGGGTCACGGCGCAGGTTGCGGGTCTTGGCCCGCGGTTCGGTGACCGACACCTTGACCGCGACGGCGCGCGGGTCGAAGTGGTACTGCACGTTCGACAGTTGGGGACGCCCGTCACGTTTGATGGTGGCCAGTACGCCGAGCGAGTTCCCGCTGATCAATGCCAGCAATTTGTCGTCGAATACGTGGCGGCCCATGTCGGAAGCGTACCGATTGAAGCGGGTGCGCGCCGTCGTTACCATCGCGCAGATGACCAGGTACGCCGCGTTATTGCGGGGAGTCAACGTCGGTGGAGTCAACCTCAAGATGGCCGATGTCGCCTCTGCACTGACCGATGCCGGATTCGTCGGGGTCCGCACCGTGCTCGCCAGCGGCAACGTCCTGCTGGACTCCGCGGACGATGCCGGGGCGGTGCGCACCACCGCCGAGGCCGCGTTGCAGGAGCGCTTCGGCTACCCGGCCCGGGTGCTGGTCTACGACGTCGAGGCGGTGCGCGCCATCGTCGCGAACTATCCGTTCGAACCGGAGGTGCCCGGATTCCACTCCTATGTCACCTTCGTCGCCGACGGCGCGGTGCTTGCCGAGCTGTCTACACTCGACGGCGGAACCGACCCCGGCGAGAAGTTCACGCCCGGCGACGGGGTGATCTACTGGCAGATTCCCAAGGGCAACACCCTGGGCAGCACCGTGGGCAAGACCATGGGCAACAAGCGGTACGCGTCGTGCACCACCACCCGCAACCTGCGCACGTTGAGCAAACTGCTGCGCTGAGGAGCCACCGGTAAGGTCGCAGAGGTGAGTCAGACACAGAACGTCGCCCTGACCGGCGTCTCCGAGACCGCGTTGCTGACGTTGAACGCACGAGCGACCGAAGCCCGCCGTTCCGACCGGATCATCAACGATCCGATGGCGGTCCGGCTGGCGGACTCGATCGACTTCGATTTCGCCAAGTTCGGCTCGACCCGCCAGGACATCGCAGTGCGCGCGCTCGGCATCGACACCGAGGCCCTCCGCTTCCTGCGGCAACACCCGACGGGCACCGTGGTCGCCCTGGCCGAGGGCCTGCAGACGAGCTTCTGGCGGCTGAGCGAGGCGGTGCCGGACCCGCAATTCCGTTGGCTCACTGTTGATCTGCCACCGATCATTGAGATCCGCGAACGACTGCTCCCGGCCGCGCCGCAGGTATCGGTCTGCGCGCAGTCCGCGCTGGACTACAGCTGGATGGACCGGGTCGACACGTCTGACGGGGTGTTCATCAGCGCCGAGGGCCTGCTGATGTACCTGCAGCCCGAGCAGTCCCTGGGGCTCATCGCCGAGTGCGCCCGCCGCTTTCCGGGCGGCCGGATGATTTTCGACCTTCCGCCCGCCTGGATCGGTTGGCTGATCCGCCACGGCGTGCCCACCTCATTGCGCTACCGGGCGCCCTCAATGCCGTTCACCCTGTCGGCTGCCGACTCTGCCGGGCTGGTGGACACGGTGCCGGGCGTCCGGGCCGTCCACGACCTGCAGCTGCCCCAGGGCCGCGGGTGGTTGTTCAACACCGTGCTGCCGAACGCCTACCGGCTGCGATTCCTCGACGACGCGCGCCCGTCGCTGACCCTGCTGGAATTCGGCTAGGCACCGCCCGTACCGGCGTGGCCGAAGGCGGCATCGAGGTACCGCAGTGCGTCGGCCTTGCCCAGGCCGACGGCGCGGGCTGCGGCGACGAATGCGCCCGCCGCCACCGTCATGGTTGCATCCGCCGGATCGCTACTCGCCACGAAAGTGCCGAAACGGCCACGGGTTTCGACGATCCCGGCGGCCTCCAGTTCCCGGTACGCCCGGGCCACCGTGTTGACCGCCAGGCCCAGCTGCCCGGCCAGCTCACGCACCGTCGGCAGCCTGGTTCCCGCGGGCACGGCTCCTTCCCGGACCGCCTCGATCATCTGAGTCCTGATCTGCTCGAACAGCGGCCCGTCCGGCTGCACATCGACCTGCGGGATCCTCAGCAGCTCCGTGAAGTCCATTCGCCCAGTATCCCGCTATGTTGGTCTCGTGCAGGTGGCGGTGTTCAGCGGCGCGGGTATCTCAGCGGAGAGCGGGGTGCCCACCTTCCGTGACGACGAGAACGGACTGTGGGCGCGCTACGACCCCTATGAGGTGTCCAGCATCGACGGCTGGAACCGGCACCCAGAGTTGATCTGGGGCTGGTACCTGTGGCGCCATCAGCTGGCCAGCCGTGTCGGACCGAACGCCGGCCATCGCGCGGTCGCGGACTGGGAGCAACACGCCGACGTACACGTGATCACTCAGAACGTCGACAATCTGCACGAGCGCGGCGGCAGTTCCACGGTGCATCATCTGCACGGCAGCATGTTCAGTTTCCGATGCGCGGATTGCGATCATCCCTACACCGAGAAATTGCCGGCGATGACAGAACCGGAGCTGGAGGTGGCGCCGCCGATTTGCGGTTGCGGCGGATTGATCCGCCCGGACATCGTCTGGTTCGGCGAAAACCTGCCCGAGGGGCCGTGGAACGCCGCGGTCGAGGCCATCGACGGCGCCGACGTGCTGGTCGTGGTGGGCACCTCCGGGGTGGTCTACCCGGCGGCCAGCCTGCCCGAGCGAGCACTGGAGCAGGGCAAGACCGTCATCGAGGTCAACCCCGAGCCGACCCCGTTGACGCCCAGCGCCACGGTGAGCCTGCGCGATACCGCGTCGGTCGCCTTACCGGGACTATTGCAGCGGCTTCCCGCCCTGCTGGGTTAGCGCTGAGTTAGAACGGCTCAGGCCGGTCGGCTGGCACGCCCCAGCGCGAACTCCGACACCGGCACCGGCGCCCACGCCGGGAACTGGTGCCCGCGCCGCGACGTCTCCACCGCGAAGCCGGCGGCGGTGATCGTCTGCTCGGTGTCGCGATGGGTATGGCAATTTCCGAACAGCCTCGGCCAGATCGTGGCGTCGGCCAGTCGCTGCAGCCCACCGCGCGCGCCACTGCTGGCGACGTGCTCGAAGTAGCGCAGCTCTCCCCCGGGCTTGAGCAAGGTGAACAGCTGACGCAGCACATCCTCAGGCTGTTCCACCGAGCACAGCACCAGCGAGCAAACAATCGCGTCGAACCGTTCACCGGCGTCCAACGCCTCCACGGTGCTCGCTACGACGGTGACCGGCACCGGCGCTGCGGCCGCGGCTTCGCGGGCGGCCTCCCGCAGCCGCGATTCGGGCTCGGGGGCGACCACCTCGGTGACGGTGTCAGGGTAGAAAGCGAAGTTGCTTCCGGTGCCGGCGCCGACTTCCAGCACTCGCCCGGTTAGCCCCTCCAAGTTTTCCCGGCGCCGGTCCCGCAGCCAGTCGGTCTCGCGACTGGACATGAACGTCCAGATCCGGGCGAACAGGGGGTTATCCAGAGTCGCAGGTGATGCCATGAAGCCCACCCTAGCGCCCCCGCAAAGCGACCCCGACCATACCGATGACCAGGCAACGAGACCGATCTCAGCCGAAAAGACCGGCAAACGCTACTCGCCAGTAGGATTGCCACAGTTTCCCGAAACGTGACTCAAAGATCCCTTAATAGTGACCCATACGCTCAGTGCCATGTGGATCGACGACTCAAGTGCCGACGTAATCAAGGTCGACTTCGAGGCCCTGTACCACGGCGATGTCCTGGTCGAGGGCGATACCTCGGAGCAGCTGGACGACTGGCATCCGCTGGCCAGCTGATTGACGGGCGCCGCAACAGCGGCGCCTTTCAGTCTGACCTGATCGTGCGAGGCGCACCTGCCCGCGATCGGCCGATCCCCCCGTTTTTGTGATTGACGCACTCTGACCCTTGCCTCAACCGGCGCTCACCATGCGCGTCAGCCCTCCCGGTAGCTCCAGGTTCGCAGCTGTTCGGCGATCGTGTCGAGATCGGGCAGCGCGCCGGTGGCGACCGCGATCACGAACTCGAAGCGGTCATCCTCGGGGGCACTGATCCAGTGGCCGTTGAGGGCGAGGAAGGTCCGGCAGGCCGTCCACGCCAGCCGCTTGTTCCCGTCGACCAGCGCATCATTACGGGCCAGCGAGTGCAACAATGCGGCGGCTTTGAGGTGTAGATCGGGGTAGGCGTCCGCGCCGAACACCGATGCGCGGGGACACGCCAACGCCGATTCAAGCAGGCCGTAATCACCGACGGCGACGTGCGCGCCCACGGCCACCCGAGCGATATCGAGCAGATCCTCAAGATCCAGGTAGTCGATCATGCGTCCTTGAGACGCTCCAGAACCCGGGCCTCCTCACGCACCACCCGCTGCAGCGCCTCGGCCACCTTGGCCTTGTGCGTCCGCCGCTCGATGTACTCATCGATCGCCGACAACGCAACGGCCTGCATCGACCGGCCCTCGGTGGCGGCCTGCCGACGCAGAGCTTCGGTCGCTAGGCGACGTTCTCCTCGTCGTCATCCTCGAGCATGCCGCCCAGCCGCCCGGTGATGATCTCCTCGGCTTCGGCCACTATTCGCGCCACCAGGTCACCGCAGGTGGGGATGTCGTTGATCAGCCCCATCGCGGTACCCACCGACCAGATGCCGGCCTCGACGTCACCGTCCTCGAAGACCCGCCGGCCCCGCACCCCGGCCACCAACTCCTGCACGTCGGGGAACTGTCCGCCCTTGTCGAGGATGTCGACGACTTCGCGCGAGACGGTGTTGGACGCCACCCGCGCGGTGTTGCGCAGCGGCCGGAAGATCAGCTCGGTGCCGCGCTCGTCGCCGGCGACGATGGCTTCCTTGACGTTCTGGTGGATGCAGGACTCGACGGTGCACATGAATCTCGAGCCCATGTTGATACCGTCGGCGCCCAGCGCCAGCGCGGCGACCAGTCCCCGGGCGTCGGCGAAGCCGCCGGAGGCGATCATCGGGATCTCGATCTGATTCGCCGCGGCCGGGATCAACACCAGGCCCGGGATGTCGTCCTCGCCGGGGTGCCCGGCGCACTCGAAGCCGTCGATGCTGATGCCGTCCACCCCGAGGCTCTGCGCCTTGACCCCGTGGCGTACCGAGGTGCACTTGTGCAGCACCTTGATTCCGTTGTCGTGAAACATCGGCAGGTGCGGGGCCGGGTTGGACCCGGCGGTCTCGACGATCTTGATGCCGGCGTCGACGATCACCTGCCGGTACTCGTCATAAGGGGGCGGGTTGATGGTCGGCAGGATGGTCAGATTCACCCCGAACGGTTTGTCGGTCAGATCCCGGGTCTTGGCGATCTCGTTGGCCAGGTCCGCCGGGGTGGGCTGGGTGAGCGCGGTCAGAAAACCCAAGGCGCCCGAATTCGCGACCGCTGCAACAAGTTCGGCGCGGCCCACCCACTGCATTCCGCCTTGGGCGATGGGATGCTCGACCCCGAAGACTTCGGTGAATTTCGTAGTCAGTGACATATGGACTCCTAGCTCTGTTTGACGTTCTTCGCGCGAGCGCTCAGCGCGGGGCCATTCGGATTGCGCCGTCGAGACGGATCACCTCGCCGTTGAGCATCGGGTTGCTGATGATGTGCTCGGCCAGCGCGCCGTACTCGTCGGGGTCCCCGAGCCGGGCCGGGTGCGGCACCTGCCCGCCCAGCGACTTCTGCGCCTCCTCGGGCAGCGAACCCAGCAGCGGGGTCTTGAACAGGCCCGGCGCGATGGTGCAGACCCGGATCAGATCGCGGGACAGGTCCCGCGCGATCGGCAGTGTCATACCGACCACGCCGCCCTTGGATGCGGAGTAGGCGGCCTGGCCGATCTGGCCGTCGAAGGCGGCCACCGATGCGGTGTTGACGATGACGCCGCGTTCTTCACCGATGGGTTCGGTCTTGGCGATCCGTTCGGCGGCCAACCGCAGCACGTTGAAGGTCCCGATCAGGTTGACCTGCACGACCCTGGTGAACTCTTCCAGCGGGAAGGCGCCGTTTTTGCTCAGCGTCTTGATCGCATTGCCGATGCCTGCACAGTTGACGTTGATCCGCAGCGGCCCCAAGGATTCGGCGACGTCCAATGCCGCGCCGACCGCCTCGGGGTCGGTGACGTTGGCCTCGGCGAACCGGGCCCGGTCGCCCAACTCCGCCACGGCGTCGGCGCCCCGCAGGTCGATCACCACTACCTGGGCGCCGGCATCCAGCAGGCGTTTGGTCGTCGCCAAGCCCAGCCCGGAGGCACCGCCGGTGACGACCGCCACGGCATCTTTGATCTGCACTGAAATCCCCTTCGTCGACCAACCAGATGGTTGGTCGGGACTATACCCAGTCCCCCAGGATGGCGTCGTTGTCGGCCCCCAGTACCGACGGCGGTGTCGGGATGTCGGGGATGCTGCGGGAGAACCGTGGCGCCGGCATGGGCTGCAGATAGCCGTTGACGTCGTAGAAGGTGTCGCGCTCGGCGATGTGTGAGTCGGACAGCACCTCGCCGAACGCCAGGACCGGCGCCACACAGGCGTCGGAGTCGGCGAACACCTTGGCCCAGTGGTCACGGTCGTTCGCGGCGAACGCCTTGGTGAAGACCTCGCGCAGCTCCGGCCAGCGGCTGGTGTCGTTCTGCGCCGGCAACTCGGCCGGGTCCAGCCCCAGTTTGGCGAGCAGTTCGGCGAAGAACTGCGGCTCAATCGCACCCACCGAGACGTAGCGGCCGTCGGCGCATTCGTAGGTGTCGTAGTAGGGCGCGCCGGTGTCGAGCATGTTCACGCCGCGCTCGTCACTCCACATGCCTTGCGCGCGGAAGCTCCACATCATCGCCCCGAGCATGCTGGCACCGTCGACCATGGCCGCGTCGATCACCTGGCCCTTGCCGGAGCGCTGCCGCTCCCACAGCGCGGACAAGATGCCGACCAGCAGGAACATCGATCCGCCACCGAAGTCGCCGGCCAGGTTCAGCGGTGGCACCGGGCGCTCCCCCTTGCGGCCGATCGAGTGCAGGGTGCCGTTGAGCGAGATGTAGTTGATGTCGTGGCCGGCCTGCAGCGCGCGCGGCCCGGTCTGTCCCCAGCCGGTCATCCGGCCGTAGATGAGCTTGTCGTTGACCTTGGCGCAGTCTTCCGGTCCGAGTCCGAGCCGCTCGGTGACGCCGGGGCGGAAGCCCTCGATCAGCACGTCGGCCTGGGCGACAAGTTTCAGGACCAGGTCACGGCCCTCGGGCGACTTCAGGTCGGCGGTCACCGACCGCCGGTTGCGCAGCATGGTGTCCTTCGGGGCTTCGCCACCGAATTTCGGCGGGCGGTCCACCCGAACCACCTCGGCACCGAGGTCCCCGAGGATCATCGCCGCGTGCGGCCCCGGTCCGATCCCGGCCAGTTCGATGACCCGTAACCCCGCCAGTGGTCCCGCCATGTCTGCCTCCTCGTCGAATGCCTCTGTGATGTGCATCCTAGGGTGACACCCATGACCGCAATCGACTCCGGCATCGACACCCTGGCCCCGGTGGAGGGCCTGTCCGTAACTCTGGCCGATGGGGTGCTCTCGGTGACCATCGACCGCCCCGACAGCCTCAACTCGGTGACCACCGGCGTATTGGTCGGTATCGCCGACGCCATGGAGGGTGCCGCACGCGATCCGCGGGTGCGCGCGGTGCGGCTCGGCGGTTCCGGCCGCGGGTTCAGTTCGGGCGCGGGGATCAGCGCCGAGGATGCGTCCGACGGGGTGCCGACGGAGATCATCGTCGAGGCCAACCGCGCGATCCGGGCGATCGTGGCACTGCCGCATCCGGTGGTGGCCGTGGTGCAGGGTCCGGCCGCGGGCATCGGGGTGTCGCTGGCCCTGGCCTGCGACCTGGTGCTGGCCAGCGACAAGGCGTTTTTTCTGTTGGCGTTCACCAAGATCGGGCTGATGCCCGACGGCGGCGCCTCGGCGCTGGTCGCCGCGGCCATCGGCCGGATCCGGGCAATGCGTATGGCGCTGTTGGCTGAACGGCTGTCGGCTGCCGACGCCCTGGATTGGGGATTGATCAGCGCGGTGTACCCGGCTGAGGACTTCGACGCCGAGGTGGACAAGGCGCTGGCCGGGCTGCTCGCCGGTCCGGCGGCGGCCTTCGCCAAGACCAAGCACGCCATCAATTCCGCGACCTTGTGCGAGCTGGACGCGACACTGGACCGCGAATACGTCGGACAGTCGATCCTGTTGAACGCCCACGACTTCCGGGAAGGCACCCGCGCGTTTCAGGACCGGCGCACGCCGAACTTCACCGACTCCTGAGAGACTCGACTGCCCGCGAGCGTGCGTAAAAACGGTGTCGCGCGCGGCGTGTCGGCCGGGGACATGCACGCTCGCGCAAGGGGGGTACTACATCCCGAAGATCGACGGCAGCGCGAGGACCATCACCAGCCCCCACACCAGGTGCGTCAGCACCGACGCCAACACGCCGCCGGTGGCGCGGCGCTCGATCGCGCAGACGGTCCCCAGCACCAGCGCGGCGACACCGATCATCAGATTGCCGGCGGCCGCCATCGCCGCGGTGTAGAGCAGCGTCGAAAACACCAGCGGATAGTGGCGGCCGAACGCACTGAACAGCGCACCGCGGAAGAACATCTCTTCAGCGATCGCGTTGACGATGGCGATCAGCACCACCAGCCGCCAGGACACGTGAGTGGTGTAGTCCAAGATCGCGATCACCTGCCCGGCCAGCGGAGGGATCTGCTGCACCGCCAGCCCGCCGAGCAAGAACACCCCGCCGAGCACCAAGCCGACGCCGGTGCCGGTGAACACCGGCCGCTCGTTGCGGCCCCGGAAGCGCACCGCACCCAGGTGCAGCGGACCCGCCAGAACCGCCCCCACCGACCAGATCGCGGCCAAGGCCAGTGACAACCAGTAGAACGCCGCGTCGCCCGGGTTCTTGGTGTGCATGAAAGCCAGTACCGCGGCGCCGATCAGCACCACCACGGCCACGACGACACGACGACGCGTCACAACGGCCCGCGGCTCGTGGTAGGGCAGCGAGACCTTATTGAAGATGTCGGTGAATTCGCGCAGCAGGCCGGGTCGGGCCGAACTGGTCTGGGTCATGCCCTAAAACGTAGCGGCCGAATGGCAGCCGGTGGCCTGATTGCGTCAGTTCGCCCGGTGGACTTCGATCAGCCGCCGGTAGGCCGCGGCGTTGTACCGGTTGTTGCGTACTTCGGCCTCGCTGAGCTCCCGTCGTACCCGGCCCGGCACCCCCGACACCAGCGATCGGGGCGGCACCACCGTGCCCTGCGGGATGACGGCGCCGGCCGCGATCAGGGAGCCTTCCCCCACGACGGCGCCGTTGAGGATGATCGCGCCCATCCCGATCAGGGAGTCATCCTCGATGGTGCAGCCGTGCAACACCGCGTTGTGCCCGACGCTGACCCGGGCACCCACCCGGGCCGGGAACTCCTTGTCGACGTGGATGGTCACCCCATCCTGAATGTTGGTGTCGATGCCGATCTCGATCGGCTCGACTTCGGCGCGCAGCGTGGCCGAGTACCAGACGCTGGCCCGGGCGGCCAGGCTGACCTGGCCGATCAGGCTGGCGTTGGGCGCCACCCATGACTCCGGGTGCAGCTGGGGGGCGCGCCCGCGAATGGGGATGATCAGCGGTTCAGGCACTCCGCTCAACGCGCTTTCCACACCGGCGCGCGCTTCTCGGCGAACGCTCGCGGCCCCTCCTTGGCGTCCTCGGAGCGCAGCAGCGCGCTGAACTCCCGGCCGCTGCGGGCCCAGTCCGCCGCCTCGCCGGGGATGGCGCCGTCCTCGACGCCGTAGGCGATTCGCTTGCTGGCCCGCACCGACAGCGGCGCGTTGCCGGTGATCTGTTCGGCCAGCTCCAGGGCGGCCTCCAGTGCCCCACCATCGTCGACCACCCGGTTGACCAGCCCCCAGCGGGCGGCGTCTGCGGCCGACATCGGGTCCCCGGTGTAAAGCAACTCCAAGGCGACCTTGCGGGGCAGTTGGTCGACGATGCGGAAAACCCCACCGGCACCGGCAATCAGGCCGCGTTTGACCTCTGGCAGCCCGAATTGCGCCCGCTGCTCGGCAACCACCAGGTCGCTGGCCAGCGCGATCTCGGTGCCACCGCCGAGCGCGGTGCCGTTGACCGCCGCAATGGTCGGCTTGTCGATGAAGTGCTGCACGTAACCGGCGAAACCCCACTCCGGGTGCTCCGGGTGGTAGATGTTCTCCCGACTGGCGATCGCTTTGAGATCGGCTCCGGCACAAAAGGATTTGTCACCGGTGCCGGTGATCACCACCGCGCGTACCTCGTCGTCATCCTGGGCCTGCGCCAGGGCGTCGCCGATGCCGGTGCTGACCGCGCCGTTGACGGCGTTGCGGGCTTCGGGGCGGTTTATGGTGACCAGCAGGACGTTACCGCGCCGTTCTACCAGAACGGCCGCGTCGCTCACAGCAGCTCCAAGATGGTGGTGTTGGCCTGGCCGCCACCCTCACACATGGTCTGCAGGCCGTAGCGAATCCCGTTGGCGCGCATGTGGTACAGCATGGTGGTCATGATCCGGGCGCCGGAGCCGCCGAGCGGGTGACCGAGCGCGATCGCCCCGCCATTGGGGTTGAGCTTCTTCGCATCCGCGCCGATCTCGGCGAGCCACGCCATCGGCACCGGGGCGAACGCCTCGTTGACCTCGAACACCCCGATGTCGTCGACGCTCAGGCCGCTGCGCTGCAGCGCCTTCTGGGTGGCCGGGATCGGGGCACTGAGCATCATCACCGGGTCGGCGCCGGCCAGCGTCGCGGTGTGCACCCGCGCCAGCGGGGTCAGCCCGAGTTCACGTGCCTTGTCCGCCGACATGAACAACAGCGCCGCCGAGCCGTCGGAGATCTGGCTGGAGTTGCCGGCGTGAATCACGCCGTCCTCTTTGAACGCCGGCTTGAGCTGAGCCATCTTCTCGATCGTGGTGCCGCGGCGAATACCCTCGTCGGCGCTGATCACGTTGCCCTCGCCGTCCTTGATCCCGACGATCTCGTCGGTGAACGCGCCGGAATCCTGTGCTGCGGCTGCCTTTTCATGCGAGGCCAGGGCGAATTCATCGAGCGCGGTGCGGTCCAAACCCCACTTCTCGGCCATCATCTCCGCGCCGGTCCCCTGGTTCGGAGTCTGGCTGTAACGGCTCCGGAACGCCTCCGGGTAGGGGTGCCCACCGTTGGCCAGCGAGGCGCCCATCGGGGTGCGCGACATCGACTCCACGCCGCCGGCGACAACGACGTCATAGTGCCCGGCCACCACGCCGGCGGCGGCGAAGTGCACCGACTGCTGGCTGGATCCGCACTGGCGGTCCACCGTCACCCCGGGCACCGACTCCGGCCAGCCCGCGGTCAGCAGTGCGGTCCGGCCGATGTCCAGGGCCTGCTCGCCGGCCTGCATGACACAGCCCCAGATCACGTCGTCGACCAGGGCGGGGTCCACCCCGGCCCGCCCGACGAGCCCGTTGAGCACCTGGGCGGAAAGCTCCGCAGGGTGTACCCCGGAAAGTCCGCCGTTGCGCTTGCCGATCGGCGAACGCACTGCCTCTACGATGACTGCTTCGGCCATGGGTGCTCTCCTTCATCAACGATGGGTCCTTGACGACGATTGTCGACCGGCGCCTCCGGCCATCGCCAACGGGGGTGCTCAAGTCTCGCGTAGCGTCGAAACCATGGCGCGCATCGTAATCATCGGCGGCCACGGCAAGATCGCCTTGCTACTCGGCCGCATCCTGTCCGAACGCGGTGACCAGGTGACCTCGGTCTTCCGGAATCCCGACCATTCCGAGGAGGTCGCGGTGACCGGGGCGATTCCCGTGGTGGCCGACATCGAACAGCTCGACACCCACGGTCTGGCCGAACTGGTGGCCGACCACGACGCGGTGGTGTTCACCGCCGGCGCCGGCGGCGGCAACCCTGCTCGCACCTACGCGGTGGACCGCGACGCGGCGATGCGGGTGATCGATGCCGCTGGGCAAGCTGGGGTGCGCCGGTTCGTGATGGTGTCCTACTTCGGCGCCGGACCCGGGCACGGCGTGCTCGACGGCGACCCGTTCTACCCGTACGCGCAAGCCAAGGCGGGCGCCGACGCCCACCTGCGGGCCGCTGACCTGGATTGGACGGTGTTGGGGCCCAGTCGGCTCACCGTGGAGCCGGCCACCGGCCGCATCGAGGTTGGGACTGCGGCCGAGGGTGCCGCTGAAAAGGGATCCGTGTCCCGGGGCAACGTCGCACAGGTGATCGCGGCCTGTCTGACCGACGACTCGACGATTCACCGCACCATCGAGTTCAACGACGGCCAGACGCCCATTCCGGAGGCACTTGAAGCCGGTTGACCAGGTAATCTTGATGACGCAACTGGTTTGTCGATACCGCCGCGAGGTGGCGTCGGCATCGAGCGCGACGCGGGTTTTCCGCGGGGCGCGAGAGGGAACCCGGTGGGAATCCGGGACTGTCCCGCAGCGGTATGCAGGAACGACCGCCGTCAAAGGCACTGGTCACGTGTTCGTGACTGGGAAGCGACGGCCACTAGGTGCACCCCCGTGCGAGCCTGCGAGTCCGAAGACCTGCCTGTTGTGCTGGGCGCGCCGCGCCCAGCGGATCACCGCCTCGCGGAATGGGCGTCTGGTTTTGAGGGTTGTAGTGCATTAAATTGCACAGACCGGATCAGCTGGACGACCGCCGGCGGTGCCCCACCCTCACAATTGAAGGATCAAATCGTGACCGTTCAACCCTTTACCGCCACCGTCCTCGGCTCTCCGCGGATCGGACCGCGCCGCGAACTCAAGCGCGCCACCGAGAGTTACTGGGCAGGCCGGATCGGCCAGGACGAACTCAAGAACGTCGCGGCAGGCCTGCGTCGTGACACCTGGGCGCAGTTGACCGAGGCCGGCCTGGACTCGGTGCCGGTGAACACGTTCTCCTACTACGACCAGATGCTGGACACCGCGGTGTTGCTCGGTGCGCTGCCGGCTCGGGTTGCCGATGTCGCCGACGAGTTGGATCGCTACTTCGCGGCAGCCCGGGGTAACAAGGACATCGCCCCGCTGGAGATGACCAAGTGGTTCGACACCAACTATCACTACATCGTTCCGGAGATCGGCCCGGACACCAAGTTCGAATTGAACCCGACCAAGGTGCTCGCCGAGCTGAAAGAGGCTCAGGAGCAGGGGATCCCGGCGCGACCGGTGATCATCGGACCGGTTACGTTCCTGCTGTTGAGCAAGGCCGTCGACGGCGCGCCGGCGCCGGTCTTCCGCCTCGACGAGCTGACCGACGTCTACACCGAGCTGCTTTCCAAGCTGGCCGAGGCCGGCGCCGAGTGGGTGCAGATCGACGAGCCGGTGCTGGTGACCGACATCGCCGCTGACGCCCCCGCGCTGGCCGAGCAGGTCTACACCCGCCTCGCCGGCGCGGCCAACCGGCCGTCGATCTTCGTCGCCACCTACTTCGGCGACCCTGGCGCGGCGCTTCCCGCCCTGGCCCGCACGCCGGTCGAGGCGATCGGGGTCGACCTGGTCTACGGCTCGGAGACCTCAGTTGCCGCGGTTCCAGAGCTGGCCTCCAAGATGCTGGTCGCCGGTCTGGTCGACGGTCGCAACATCTGGCGCACCGACCTGGATGCCGCGCTGGCGAAGCTGGCGCCCCTGCTCGCAAGTGCGGCTGCAGTGGCTGTATCTACATCATGCTCGACCCTTCACGTGCCATACACGCTGCAAGGCGAGACGGGCCTGGACGAGAACCTGCGTAGCTGGCTGGCGTTCGGCGCCGAGAAGGTGACCGAGGTGGCCACCCTGGCCCGTGCCGTGCGCGACGGTCGCGACGCCTCGGACGAGATCGCCGACGAGATCGCCGCGTCCGACGCCGCCGTCGCCTCGCGCAAGTCCGACCCGCGGCTGAACAACGCCGACGTGCGTGGCCGCATCGCCACGATCACCGCGTCCGGTGCACATCGAGGCAGTGCCGAGGCTCGCCGGGCCGCCCAGGACGAGCGGTTGCACCTGCCGCCGCTGCCCACCACCACCATCGGGTCGTTCCCGCAGACGGTCGACATCCGCAAGGCCCGGGCCGCGCTGGTCGCCGGTGAGATCGACGAGGCGGAGTACACCCGCCGGATGAAGGCCGAGATCGCCGACGTCATCAAGCTGCAAGAGCAGCTCGGCCTGGACGTGTTGGTGCACGGCGAGCCGGAGCGCAACGACATGGTGCAGTACTTCGCCGAGCAGTTGGAGGGCTTCTTCGCCACCGCCAACGGCTGGGTGCAGTCCTACGGCAGCCGGTGCGTGCGTCCGCCGGTGCTGTTCGGCGACGTCTCCCGGCCGCAGCCGATGACGACCGCCTGGGCGACCTACGCCCAGTCGCTGACCGACAAGCCGGTCAAGGGCATGCTGACCGGTCCGGTCACCATCCTGGCCTGGTCGTTCGTCCGCGACGACCAGCCGCTGGCCGACACCGCCAACCAGGTCGCGCTGGCCATCCGCGACGAGACGGTAGACCTGGAGAAAGCCGGCATCGCGGTGATCCAGGTCGACGAGCCGGCGTTGCGCGAGCTGCTGCCGCTGCGCAGGGCGGACCAGGAGGCCTACCTGGATTGGGCGGTCGGTGCCTTCCGGCTGTCGACCTCGGGGGTGAGCGACGCCACCCAGATCCACACCCACCTGTGCTACTCGGAGTTCGGCGAGGTGATCGGGGCGATCGCCGACCTGGATGCCGACGTCACCTCGATCGAGGCGGCGCGCTCGCACATGGAGGTGCTCGACGACCTCAACGCGATCGGGTTCTCCAACGGGGTGGGACCGGGTGTCTACGACATCCACTCGCCGCGGGTGCCGTCCACCGACGAGATGGCAACATCGCTGCGTGAGGCACTGGACGCCGTTCCGGCGCAACGCCTCTGGGTCAATCCGGACTGCGGCCTGAAGACCCGCAAGACCGACGAGGTGACCGCCTCGCTGGCCAACATGGTCAAGGCAGCCCGCGAAACCCGAGAAGCCCGCGCCGGCGTGTAGCCCCGGTCGCCGAACGTGCGCCTGCTGCGAAAGAACCATCAAAATCTCGCAGTGGGTGCACGTTCGGCGTTCCGGGCCTACGCCGACGTACGCCGCGCGAGATATTCCTGGCGCAGTTCCCAATTCGCCCCGTCGTAGCTGCGTTCGTCGCGCCAGCGAAACGAGTCCGGACCGATGTCACGGAAACTCCACCGGATGGCGGTGCCGTCCGGCAGCGTGCCGTCCTGCACGATCCCGTCCGCGTCAGCCCTGCCCAGTTGGCTGAGTCGAAGTCCCAGTTGCGGTTCCGTCCACTGGATGTGCCAGGCGTCGAGGGTGGGGTCGTAGACACGCAGTGTCGTCCCGTGAAAGAGACCTTCGGCGTGCCACACGTCCTGGACGGCCCGACCGTCGAGCACCCAGTCCGCGACCATCCAACCGGCAACGCTGCGGGTGCCGTCGTCGCCGTACCAGGTGATGTCGAGGTCCCACCGGCCGCCGACCAACCATCCGTAGCGGGCCATCGCATCGGAATGCTCGGCAGCGGGTCCGGCGGCGAGCAACGCGTCTGCCAGCAATGACATTTCAGGCCGCCACGATGTCGAACTCGTTGCCCTCGGGGTCGGCCAACGTGCTCCAGCGGTAGCCGTCGTCGCTGCGATCGGCCAACCGGGTGGCGCCGTCGTCGAGCGGCTGGGCCAGCAGCTGCGACCAGAACCGCGCCAGCTTGTCCGCGTCGGCACAGTCGAATGTGACGGTGTGCAGCGTGATCTCCATGGGTGAACTCCTTGTCGTTGGTCAGGATTTGGTGTGGAAGATCGGCCAGCACACCTCGGTGCGATGCGCTGCCTCGTCATCGGTGTCGTAGCCGGACACCAGGTAGTACTCGCGGATCGGCCCGTCGACCCCCAGTTCACGTTCGGCGACGTGGGTGCCCAACGCGGCGTAGGTGCAATCCAGCTCACCGAACGCACCGCGGTGCAGTGCCACCGCCAGTTCGGCGGCGGGAATCTCACGTGCGTGCACCCGGCCCCGAGCCGGCGCGTCGGCCACCGGCCGGAACGCGATCACCTCGCCCCGGCCCGCCTGGAAGAACTCCGCCGAGTACAAAACACCGCGGACGCCCGGTGCGGCGCCCGCGACTGCGGCGTCAAGTTCCGCGAACGCCTGCGCCCACCAGCCCTCGACATCGGTCATCTCAACCTCGTCGACGATCGCCGCTGCCGCCGTCGCAGGCACCGACCGGTAACTCACGTCGGTTGCACTCGTCGGCTGTTCGAGCAAAGACCGCAAGGAGGCGACGCTGGACCGGGTGTGCGTCAGCTGGTCCTCGAGGCGCTGCAGGTGGGCGACGATGGCACGGTTGCGGTCGGCGACATCCTCGGCGCGGATCACCTCGGTCAGCTCGTCCAACGGCATCCCCAGATCCCGCAGCCGGCGGATGACCTGGGCAATCGGCAGCTGGTCGGGACTGTAGTAGCGGTATCCAGAAGAGGGGTCGACCTGGGCCGGACTCAACAGGCCGCGCTCCTGGTACAGGCGCAACGCCTTGACGGTCAGATAGGTCATCCGGGCGAAATCCCCGATTGGCAGCAATGTCGTCACAACGTCGAGTCTGGAGTCTCCCCCGGGGGCAGAGTCAACAGACCGGTGCAACTAGCCTCGACTGATGGACTTCACCACCATCCGCCACGAGGTCGAAGACGGCATCCTGACCGTTTATCTCAACCGACCGGACAACTTGAATGCGTTCACCGTGCAGATGGCCGACGAGCTGGAGCGCACCTTCGTCGAGGTCAACGACGACGACGCGATCCGCGCGGTGATCGTCACCGGATCCGGTCGCGCGTTCTGCGCAGGGATGGACCTGTCCAGCTCGGGCAACGTGTTCGGTCTCGATGAGACCAAGTCCCCGACGCTGGCGGACATGGCCGACCTCGACAACCCGGAGCTGGCCCGGGTGCGCGACACCGGCGGGCAGGTGACGCTGGCGATCTATAGCTGCCGCAAGCCGGTGATCGCCGCAGTCAACGGGCCCGCGGTCGGGATCGGCGCCACCATGATGCTGGCGATGGATGCCCGGCTGTTCTCGACCAAGGCGCGCTTCGGTCTGGTGTTCGGGAAGCTGGGTATCACCCCGGAGGCCTGCTCGACGTGGTTCCTGCCGCGGATCGTCGGCGTGCCAACGGCTTTGGACCTGCTGTACCGCGCCGACATCCTGGACGCCGAAGCAGCCCGTGGCTGTGGCCTGGCTCAGTCCATCCACGAACCGGACGCATTGCTGGCCGACGCACGCACCCTGGCCGATGCCTGGACCAAGGGCCGCTCCCCGGTGTCGTTCGCGCTGATTCGCCAGATGCTCTACCGCAACTCCGCGCAGCCCGATCCGATCGAGGCGCACCGGTTGGACTCGCTGGCGATGTTCTACACCAGCATCGGCGACGGCGCCGAGGGGGTGCGCGCCTTCCTGCAGAAGCGCGACCCGCAGTTCACCTCCCGGGCCTCGGCGATGCCGCCGTTCTACGACGAGTGGGTTGGCGACCGGTAACCGGTTCTGCGGCCGGCTGAAATCTACTGAGTTCACCCGTATTTCAAGTAGGGGCTTGACTCCGTTCAGCCGCAGGCCGCAAAGCGCGTATAGCTTCGCTGGCGAAGGGGAGTAGCACCTACCCGCCGTGTGGCGGATGTGAATGGTCGTCAGTACGGCGGGCCACCCCGCCCGGTCATTCAGCGGGCCTATGACTTTCCGTGAGCGAGACCTTCGGACGAACAACCGTGTCGACCGAGAGTTTCGCCAGATTCCATAGGCACATTCGGTCGCCGAACGAAGGAGACCGATGCCCCCCTCGATAGCTGCTCTCATCGAAGACGCCGAACCGGCGCTGGATGAGTGGTACGACGCGCTTGCCGAGGTCGAGAGCCAACCTCCCGACGACGATCGCGACGAGGCGGCCGAGGGTGAAAAGTCTCGCCCGGCTCCCGCTCCCGGCGACGGTTTGTTGGCCGTAAGCACCGCCGCGATGGCAGGTATCACCGCGGTCGGCTTGGGCATCTCGCTGGCCGGGCGTGCCCTGCGGTTTCCCCGCTTGCCGGCCAGTGTCCAAGGCGCGGTGGTCGCCCTAGACCATCAGCCGCGGCTGCGCCGGCTGCTCGAGGAACGAATCGGCAAGCGTGCGACCGACACTGCGTTGGGGCTGGCATCCACCACCGCCAATGCGCTCGCCCTGGCACCGTCGATACTGGCTGTCGACCTGGCAATCAACACGCTCAAGACCGCTGAAACCCGTGCGGTGGCACGGGCGTGGTCCCGACGCGAACCGGAACTGGCCCGCCCCACCACTGCGCCGGCCGACCAGGCCACACCACAGCCCGTACCGCCGCCGGCCGGGCCCGTCGAACAACACCTGCAGCGCGGCACCTGGATTCAGGCGGTCGGGGCCGCCGTAGTCGGGGCCGTCAGCCGTGATCCGAACCTGGCCGGCACCGCAGCGTTGGTGGCCGTGCCGAAGGCCGCCCGCTCCACCCAGGAATCGTTCGCGGCGACGTTGGGTCGTGGGTTGGCCGACAAGGACGAGGCGTTGCAGGTGAGCCCGGACAGCTGGCGCCGGCTGGACCGGATCGATGTGGTGATCCTCGACCCGCGCGTGCTCCGCAGCAACGCGTTACGCCTGGTGCGGCTTCGCGGCGCCGGCGAGAAGGATCTCACCGTCTGGGAGCGCGCCCAGGCGATGCTGGCAGACGACGGCCTGCAGCCGGGCTGGCACGCGGTCACCGGCACGCGCCGAGGTAAGGGTCGATCCAGAACGGAGGCGCTTTTCGCGCCGGCGCCCCATCCGCTGGCGGCCGCGACACTGGCGGAGACGCAGCAGGCCGAGGTGCAGGTGGTTTCCATCGATGACCCCACCGGCCTGGGCGCATTGCGGCCGGCGTTCGACGAAATCGCTCCACTGACCGGAGACTCGATCGACGACGCGCTGCTCGACGCGCTGCGCCGCTACCAGGAGGAAGGCCACACCGTCGCGGTGGTCTCCTCGGCTGCCACTCAGGCGCTGTCGTCCGCCGATCTCGGGGTGGCCATTTTGCCCGAGGATGGCGACCAGCCGCATCCGCTGGGCGCGGACCTGATCGTCGACGATCTGGCCGGTGTGTGGCGGGTGTTGCACGCCCTGCCCGCGGCCAAGGCAGCCAGCCGCCGGGGTGTCCAGCTGTCCATCGGCGCTTCGGCGATGGGCGCACTTCTGCTGATACCGACCGTTCGGGGCCGAGGTCCCGGACCGATCGTCCTGGGCGCGGCATCAGGGGTGTTCTCCGGTTACCGGTTGGCGCGCAACGTGGTCAACGCACCGTTGCCACGGCCGGTCCCCGTCGATGAGTTCCATGCCATGTCGGTCGAACAAGTTCAGGCCGCGTTGGCCTTATCGTCGGACCCTGCCACCGCGACGCACGCAGCCGCCAACACGCAGCGTCACCTGGTCTGGCAGTTCCTCGACGCGGTGCGTGACGAGTTGTCCGATCCGCTGACCCCGGTACTGGGGCTGGGGGCCACAGCCACCGCGATACTGGGCTCGCCGCTGGATGCACTGATGGTCGGCTCGGTGCTGGCCAGCAACGCTGTCCTCGCCGCCGGGCAGCGGCTCAGCGCCGAGCTACGGCTGAATCGGCTGCTCGCCGAACAGATCCCGCCGGCATGGAAAGTCACGATCCGGCCCGACGGCACCCGCGAACGTGTTCAGGTGCTCCCCGATCAGTTGCAGCGTGGCGATCTGATCGAGGTGGGGCCCGAGGACGTGGTGCCGGCCGATGCCCGCGTGGTCGAGTACGAGAAGCTGGAAGTCGACGAAGCGTCGCTGACCGGTGAGTCGCTGCCGGTGACCAAGCAGACCGACGCCACCCCGGGCACGGAATTGGCCGAGCGGCGCTGCATGCTCTTCGCCGGCACCACCGTGGCGGCCGGGAGGGGCCTGGCGCTGGTGACCGCCGTGGGCCCCGACACCGAGGTGCGCCGGGCGGCCGACCTGGTCGCAAGTCGGCACGGCGACATCGGGCTGGGTCATCAGCTCGGCCAGATCACCGACCGGATATGGCCGCTGAGCTTGATGACCGGCGGCTTGGTCAGCCTGCTCGGGGTGCTACGCGCCACCAGGTTGCAACAGGCGGTGGCCCAAGGTGTTTCGGTCGCCGTCGCGGCCGTCCCCGAAGGCATGCCGGTGGTCGCGACGCTGGCCCAGCATGCGTCGGCGCAACGGCTGACCAAATCCGGTGTGCTGGTGCGGGTGCCGCGCTCCGTGGAAGCACTCGGCCGGGTCGACGTGGTCTGTTTCGACAAGACCGGCACGCTCAGCGAGAACCGGCTGCAGGTGACCGAGGTGCGTGCTGTCTCCGATCACGCCCCCGACGAGGTGCTGCGCTGCGCAGTACAAGCGACACCGGCGACGGAAGGCCATGTCGACGCGACCGACGCCGCGATCATCGCGGCGGCGCAGCCGGTGATCGACGGCTGCCCACCGGCTGCGGCCGACGTCCACCTGCCGTTCCGTTCCGGACGACCGTTCGCGGCCTCGGTGACCGGAACCGAACTGAGCATCAAAGGTGCGCCCGAAGTGGTGCTCGCCGCCTGTGCAGATGTTGCGGCCGACGTCTACGACCTGGTGGAGCAGCTGGCGGACGACGGCCTACGGGTACTCGCCGTGGCCCGGCGTGAGCTCAGCTCCGAGCAGGCGCAGTCGCTTTCGCACTCCCCCGACCCGGACGATCAACTGGCCGCCATGGCCCAACAGTGCGCCCACGGGCTGACATTGATCGGATTCGTCGGTATCTCCGACACCCCGCGCGCCGGGTCGGCCGGTCTGCTGGCCGAGCTGCACCGCCGGGAGGTGCCCGTTCGGATGATCACCGGCGATCACCCGACCACCGGCCGTGCGATCGCCCGCAAGATGGGTCTGCCGGTCACCGAAGAGCAGGTCATCACCGGCACCGAATGGGAGAGCCTGTCGGGTAAGGAGCAGGAGCGCGCCGTCACCGAGCGGGTGGTGTTCGCTCGCATGTCACCGGCGAACAAGGTGCAGGTGGTGCAGGCACTGGAACGCAGCGGCAAGGTGTCGGCGATGGTCGGCGACGGCGCCAACGACGCCGCCGCCATCCGCGCGGCCACCGTCGGGATCGGGATCGTCGCCCAGGGCAGCGACGCCGCCCACACCGCCGCGGACGTGGTGCTGCTCGACGGCCGTATCGAGATGCTGTTGGACGCCCTCAACGAGGGCAGCCAGCTGTGGCAGCGGGTGCAGGCGGCGGTGGCGGTGCTGCTCGGCGGCAACGCCAGCGGCGCGGTGTTCGCCATCATCGGTAGCGCACTGACCGGTCAGGCACCGCTGAACACCCGGCAGTTGCTGCTGGTCAACATCGTCACCGACGCGTTCCCGGCCACCGCGCTGGCGATGAGCCAACCCCGGCGGCCGATGCCCTTCAGTGGCCGCGGACCCGACGAGAAGGCGCTGCTGCGTGCGGTGGCGCTGCGTGGTACCACCACGGCCGGCGCCACGCTCGCAGCGTGGTTCATGGCGCGAGCCACCGGCTTTCCGCGGCGCGCCGCCACGGTGGCCCTTGTCGCGCTGGTGACCACCCAGTTGAGTCAGACCCTGCTGGAGTCACGCTCCCCGCTGGTGGCCCTCACCGCGGGCGGTTCGTTCGCGGCGATGGCGCTGCTGATCAGCACCCCGGGTGTCAGCCAGTTCATGGGTTGCACGCCGCTCGGCCCGATCGGCTGGGCGCAGGCGCTGGGATCGACTGCGGTCGCAACCACCGCGGCAGCCATCGCACCCCGCTTCCTATCGCGTGCCCCGGAGGCTGCGTAAGCGCATCACCGAGATGCGGTCTCGTCGACATATGCGGGCAGATCGTCTTCCCAGGGCTGGCGAGCCACCATGTCGGCCACCTTGACGTAGCCGCGCTCGAATTCCCCGGTGGCGGCGTCCACCAGCCGGTAGGCCTGGGTCTGCCGGTGGATCGGCTGGGCGTCGAGTATGACCACCCGCACCTCCCCCGGTTCGAATCCGCAGCGCTGCTGCAGCGCCTCGATCAGCTGCTCATTTGACATGTGGCCGTCGCCGAAGTTCCAGCCGATCGCCGTCGAGCAGATCCGCTCGCCGTCGGTGAGGGCGTAGTCGTTCTCGTCCTGGCCGGTCATCGCACGGTGCGCCAGACTGAACAGTGCCCGGCCGTGAGTGTTGAAGCCGCGGAACGCATATCCCATGTAGATCGGGATCTGCGCGGCTTCCGGGCTGCCGTAGAAGCGCTCCAGCTGCGCGGCGGGCATGCTGGCGATGGCGACGATCCCACGCGCGATCTTCTCTTCGGCACCGGCTTTCAGGCACCACAGCGTGGTATCCCAGTTGCCGGCGTAGTAGCGCATCCCGGCCAGGAACGAGACCTTGTGCGGGAAGAGGTTTCCCAGTACGACGGTGCCCGCGCTGATGGCGAACAGTAGCGCCACTGCCCAACCGTTGTTCACATCGCTCAAGCCGAGATCGGCGTGGGCGACGAACAGCGACAACACCCCGAAGATCATGAAGACGTTCCACTCCAGCGGTACCCCCATCGGGATCGCCACCAGGATGCCCAGATGGAAGCAGACCATGACGAAGGCCGCGATCGCCGTCGGCCAGCCGCCGTGGGAGAAGAACAGCACCAACGGCACGCACATCTCGATGAACGTGCTGAAATGCGCCAGCGTCTTGGACGGCCGTCCGGGGCGCAGATCTTCGGGAAAGTCCTTGAAGAAGAGGCGTTTGAGCGCCTTCGGCCTGACCAACGGGTTGTTGCTCATCATCGTCGAGATGACATAGGGGAAGTGCCGGTTGAGTTTTGACGTCGCGGCGCCCATCCAGATCACCATGAAGATCGCTTTGGCCGCGACGACCATGTCGACTCCGGTGAACAGGAACGCCGCTGCCAGCGGGGCGTAGACCTCACCACGGGCAGCCAGGAAGATCACCTTGTCACGCAGTCCGGCCACCGCCAGGATTGCCAATATCGCCAGTATCTGCCAGTGCGGTAGTACCCCCACGGTCGTGTGCAGCGCCGGAATCGGGCCGGTGCCGTCAGAAGACAGAGCGACCAGGATCATCACCAGCAGTGCTGCGTACAACGCGACATCGAGCGGTGTCCGGTTGGTGCCGGCAGTCAGCGGAATCCGGCGCGGCCACGGCGGCAACCGAATGGTGTTCGGCCGCAGCCAGTAGAGGATCGAGCCCATCGGCGGGAAGAACCGGTTGTTCAGCGGCCCGAACCCACAGCCCAGGCCGATCACCTCGAACAGCATCGTGTAGAGCACGAGCTTCTCGAAGACGATCGGTTCGCTCCACCACTGCCGCACGTCGGTGAACCCGTCGATGCCCGTGGTGCCCAGTGCGAACAGCCAGGCGCCGAGGATGTAGAGCGCGATCTTGAACACGTAGAACAGGTGCAGCACCACCGGCGTGCCGAAGCCCACCTCGGCCCAGTGCCGGGCCATCGGGCGGATCTTCTCACTGCGGCTGCCCTTGCTCCATTCGGCGAAGTCGACGACGGGCAGTTCGGGCTTGAGGAATCCCATGACCGACAGACTAGAACGCGTTCTAGATCATCGTGGCGTTAACGGGCTCAGTCGACGTCGAGGGCCCGCTGCGATCGGCCGGAATAGGCACTCAGCGGGCGGATCAGCGCGTTGGCGGCGGTCTGCTCGATGATGTGCGCGGTCCAGCCCACCACCCGGCTCATCACGAACAGCGGCGTGAACATCTCGATGTCGAACCCCATCAGGTGGTAAGCCGGGCCCGTCGGGAAGTCCAGATTGGGCTTGAGTCCGGTGGCGGCGAACATCTCGGCCTCCAGCACGCCGTAGATCTCCATCCAGCGCCCGCCGTCGTGGGCTGCGGCTACCCGGTCCAGGGCCTGCTTCATGGTCGGCACCCGTGAATCACCGTGCTTGTAGACCCGGTGACCGAACCCCATCACCTTCTCCTTGCGGGACAGCTTGCCGTGCAGCCACTCCGCGGCCCTGGCCGGTTCGCCGATCTCGATCATGTCGTGCATGACCGCCTCGTTGGCGCCGCCGTGCAGCGAACCCTTGAGCGCGCCGATCGCGGCGGTGACCGCACTGTAGATGTCGGACTGCGTCGAGGTGACCACCCGGGCCGCGAACGTCGAGGCGTTGAACCCGTGCTCGGCGTAGAGGATCATCGACTGCTCGAACGCCGAGACGATCACTTGGTCGGGCACCTCCCCGAAGCACATCCGCAGGAAGTTCTCGGAGTAACCGAGGTGGCTGTGCGGCGCCACCGGTGGAAGGCCGCGCCGGCGGCGCATGTCGACGGCGACGATCGTGGGCAGCACCGCGAACATCCGCAGCGCCTTGGCGACATTGGCCGACTCCGCACTGTCGTCTTCGGCGGGGTCCTCGGCGCCCAGGTAGCTGACCGCGGTGCGCACCACATCCATCGGGTGGCAGTTGTCGGGGAGCTTGGCCACCAGCGCCAGCAGTGACTGGTCCACCCGCCGCGCCGCGCGCTCCCGCTGGCAGAACAGCGCCAGTTCGGCATCGGTCGGCAGCTCACCGTGCCACAGCAGGTAGGCGACCTGTTCGAAGCTGCAGTGCGCGGCCAGATCCTGCACGGGGTAACCCCGGTAGGTCAACGAGTTGGTCTCCGGCACCACCTTGGAGATGGCGGTGGTGTCGACGACGACGCCGGCGAGTCCCTTGTGAATGTCCGCAGTGGTCACCGGCGGCCTCCCTCGATGGTGAAGTTGAAGATGTCGTCGTCGAACTGGTTGTAGTCGGCGTAGTGCAGCAACTCATAGAGCCTGCTGCGATGCTGCATCCGGTCCAGCAGGCCGGATTGAGTTCCAGCCGTTTCGATTTCACGCAAGCCGGATTCGACGGCGAACATCGCCAGCCGCAGCGTGGTGACCGGGTAGATGACGACGTTGTAGCCGATGTCGGCCAGTTGAGCCGCGGTGAGCAACTCCGACTTACCGAACTCGGTCATGTTGGCCAGCAACGGAACGTCCACGGCTGCGCGGAACCGCTCGAAATCGGCTGGACCACGCAACGCTTCGGTGAAGATCAGATCCGCTCCGGCGTCGGCGTAGGCCTTGGCGCGGTCGATCGCGGCGGGCAGTCCCTCGATGCCGGCGGCGTCGGTGCGGGCGCAGATGACGAAGTCAGGGTCGCGGCGCGCTGCGATGGCGGCCCGCAGACGCTTGACCATCTCGGCGGGCGGCACCACTGCCTTGCCGTCGAGGTGTCCGCACCGCTTGGGGTTCACCTGGTCTTCGAGGTGGCAGCCAGCCAGTCCGGCGTCTTCGAGCACCGTGATGGTCCTCGCGGCGTTCATCGGCTCACCGAACCCGGTGTCGGCGTCGATCAGCGTGGGCAGATCGGTGGCCGCCGCGACCTGCGCCCCGCGGGCGGCCACCTCGGTCAGGGTGGTCAGCCCGATGTCGGGCAATCCCAGGTCGGCCGAGAGCACCGCACCGGAGACGTAGACGCCCTCGAACCCGATCTCGGCGACCACCTTGGCTACCAGTGGCGAGAAGGCACCCGGAAAGCGTTGCAGCCGGCCCGAAGCCAGACCGGTCCGAAATGCCGCCCGTTTGTCGGCGGGCGCCGTCGCAGAGCCGAGTAGTCCACTCACCGGAAGATTCCCTCCGGTGTGTCCGGCGCCTTGTCGAGCACCAGCGGATCGATGAGGATGTTCAACGCGCCCAGTTCACCGCCATCCAGCGTCGCCAGGCCCTCGACCGCCGACAGGAACCGTTGCTGCTCAGCGGGTTCGACCACGCCGTCGGCGAGATCGGTGAACTTCGCGATGTACTGCTTGCGGCCGAATGGCCGGGCCCCCAGCGGGTGCGCGTCGGCGAGCGCCAACTCGTCGGTGATCACGTCGCCGTTGCGCAGCGTCACCTCCGCGCGCGCCCCGAACGCCTTCTCGCCTGCGTCGGTCGAGTGGTAGCGGCGCGTCCAGCGCGGGTCCTCGACGGTGGAGATCTTGCGCCACAACGCGATGGTGTCGGGTCGGTGCGCGCGATCCGGCGCGTACGAGCGTTCGTGGTGCCAGCTGCCGTCCTGCAACGCAACGGCGAAGATGTACATCACCGAGTGGTCCAGGGTCTCTCGTGAGGCGTCCGGGTCGAACTTCTGCGGGTCGCCGGATCCGGTGCCGATCACGTAGTGGGTGTGGTGGCTGGTGTGCAGCACGATTGTGGCGACCTGCTCCAGATCGCCTATACGCTCACGCATTCGGCGGGCCAGGTCGATCAGCGCCTGGCTCTGGTATTCGGCCGAATGCTCCTTGGTGTAGCTGTCCAGGATGGCCCGTTTGGACTCGCCGGGGCCGGGCAGCGGCACCTGGTAGGTGTGGTCGGGCCCGGACAGCAGCCAGGCGATCACGCCGTCTTCGCCCTCCCAGATCGGCGCCGGAGATTCCTCGCCGCGCATCGCGCGGTCGACCGCCTCGATGCCCACCTTGCCGGCCAGGGCGGGCGCGTACGCCTTCCAGCTGGAGATCAGCCCCTTGCGGGACTGGCGGGTTGCGGTGGTCAGGTGCAGTGCCTGGCCGATCGCGGAGTAGATGACGTCCGGGCCCAGCCGGAGCATGGTGCCGATGCCGGCGGCCACCGACGGTCCCAGGTGCGCGACGTGGTCGATCTTGTGTTCGTGCAGGCAGATTCCCTTGACCAGGTCGATCTGCACCTCGTAGGCGGTGGCCAGGCCGCGGATCAGGTCGGCACCCGAGACGCCGAGCTGCTGGGCGACGGCGACCAGCGGTGGGATGTTGTCACCCGGGTGGGAGTACTCGGCGGCCAGGAACGTGTCGTGGAAATCCAGTTCGCGCACCGCGACCCCGTTGGCCCAGGCCGCCCACTCCGCCGAGAACCCGCCCGGCACCCCGAAGACCTGCGCACCCGGCCTGGGCGGGTGCGCCGGGTGGGCCAGCGCCTGACGGCGGGCAACGGTCACCGGCCGGCGCAACACCGAGGCGGCGCTGACGCCGGCGTTGTCGATGATCCGGTTGATGACCATCTCGGTGGTGTCGTCGGGGACGGCCACCGGGTCGGCAGCTACCTCCGCGATCTTGGCGGCAAGGTGCTCGGAACGGGGGAAATCCTCGGCGCTGCGACGCGTCCGGACGTCATGTACCTGCATATTTCACACACTACGCACGTTTTCAGGGGGCCGAAACGACCTGTAATTGCGTAGTTATGCATCCTCGCTTTGCCATTTTTGCGAACACTGCGAACTTCTCGGGAGACTAGGGTTCTTTGCCATGGCACGTATGGCACCCCCCACCAACCGGACCTTCGCCGGGGCTCGGCTGCGACGCCTGCGCGAGGAGCGCAACCTGACGCAGGTGGCGCTGGCACGCGCGCTGAACCTGTCCACCAGCTACGTCAATCAGCTCGAGAATGACCAGCGGCCGCTCACCGTATCGGTGCTGCTGGCACTGACCGACCGGTTCGCCCTGCCACCGCAGTACTTCTCGGGCGACTCCGATGCCCGGCTCGTCGCCGACCTGCGCGAGATGTTCACCGCCGCCGCCGGCGAACACGCTGCCAGCGATACCCAGATCGAGGAACTCGTCGCACGCATGCCGGAGATCGGGAACAGCCTGGTGACCATGCACCGCCGGCTCCGTGGCGCTACCGACGAGTTGGAATCCTATCGGTCACGGGTGTCTGGCGACTCGGCGCAGACCGTGGCCCGCCCGATGCCGTTCGAGGAGGTCCGGGACTTCTTCTACGACCGGAACAATTACATCCCCGAGCTCGACGACGCCGCCGAGCGCCTGTTCGCCGACACCGGGATGCGGTTCGGCGGCTTGGATATTCAGCTGTCTGCGCTGATGGCCGAACGCTTCGACGTCACCGTCGCAGTCGTCGACGACCTGCCGCCGGGGACCAAACGCGTCTTCGATCCGGCGACCGGGGTGCTGCGCATCGCGCACTGGCTGCTGGCCGGCCAGCGCGCTTTCCAGATCGCCACCCAGCTGGCACTGCTGACCCAAGCCGAGCTGCTGTCCGAGGTCGTGGCGCAAGACCAGTTGTTGAGCCCGGAAGCCCGCGGGGTGGCCAGGATCGGGCTGGCCAACTATTTCGCCGGCGCGTTTCTGCTGCCGTATCGGCAGTTTCACCGGTCAGCTGAGGAGTTGCGGTACGACATAGACCTGTTGGGGCGCCGCTTCGAGGTCGGCTTCGAGACGGTCTGCCACCGGCTCTCGACACTGCAACAGCCGGGCCGGCGCGGGGTGCCGTTCATCTTCGTGCGCACCGACAAGGCGGGTAATATCTCGAAACGCCAGTCGGCCACCGCGTTTCATTTCAGCCGGGTCGGCGGCAGCTGTCCGCTGTGGGTGGTCCACGATGCGTTCAGCCAGCCTGGCCGGATCATCACCCAGGTCGCGCAGATGCCGGACGGACGCCAGTACTTCTGGATCGCCACCACCACGCCGCCCGAGGGCCGCGGCTATCTGGGGCAGCACAAGACTTTCGCCGTCGGGCTGGGCTGCGACCTGGCACACGCCGACAAACTCGTGTACTCAACGGGCGTCGCTCTGAGTGATGCCGCCACGGTGGTGCCGATCGGATCGGGTTGCAAGGTCTGTGACCGCGAGGCGTGCCCGCAGCGGGCCTTCCCCTATCTGGGTCGGCGGGTCGTCGTCGACGAGAACGCCGGCAGCGGGCTGCCCTACTCGCCGGTCTCGGCGGTCTTGGCCGGCGGGCGGTAGAACAGCGCCAGCTGTCCGATCGCACCGGCCAGCCCGAGGCCGACCGAGATCAACAGGCCGGTCCAGCCGTTGGCCCAGCAGTGGCAGAAGATCTGGTGATCCAGGCTGAGCCGGCCCGGCCCTAGCATCGCCACCACGACGGCGCCGGTGGCCAGCACCAGGTTGTATTCCCAGCCGTTATTGAGCACGAAGAAGCCGTTCGCACGGTGCACGGTCCACACCGCGACTGCCATCAGCGCCACGAACCCGGCGGCTGCGATCGGCGTGAGCAGCCCGGCGGCCAGCCCCAGCCCGGCGGCGACCTCGGCGGTAGCGGCCGTCACGGCCTGGAATTTTCCGTACTTCATCCCGATGCTTTCGAACCACCTCGCGGTGCCGGGGATGCGGCCCCCACCGAAGAACTTGTTGAAGCCATGCGCCGCCAGGCCCAAACCCAGAACCAGGCGCAGAATCAGCAATCCGACGTCAGCAGCAGTAGCCATGCGCCCCAACCTACAATGCCGCGTCCAACAGTCGTAGATAGACCTCGATATCGCTGATCGCCGACTCGGCGGCGTGCACGCTGATCACCACCGTGTCGCCGATCCCGTGTACGCCGTGGGTGAGGCCCATCGCCGGGGACAGCGCGGGAAACCCCGCGGTCAGCAGCACCGGCGCCGTGCCGAAGCGCAGGTCTGCCGCGCCGCGGTGCACGCTGGACACCACGGTGTTGCCGGCCACCCGCACCGGGCGGGTCTGCGGGTCGAACTTCCCGACGCCCCAGCGCAACAGGGCCGCCGGTGTCGCTGCGAACGCCCGGTCGGCGGCGGCCGAGGCGGGATGGCCGGCGCGAAGCCGTCCATCGGCGATGTCGGCGGCGATCGCCTCGATGCGGGCAGCCCGGTCATATCGCGGGTACAACCCCACCCGGATGTTGCCGAAGTGGTTGTTCGCCAGGCGAACACCGGTTTTGGCCATCGGCACCTCGGCGCCCAGCGAGTCGCACGGCTCGTCGAGATAGGCCGACAGCGCCGTGGACACCGCCGACAGCACCGCCACGGTGACGGTGGCTCCGCTCAGCTCCGCGCGCCGCCGCACCAGGGTGCGCACCGTCCGAGCACCGGCCGGCCGGTTGTTGGTGACCAGCGGCGGCCGGTCTGCGACCGGGGGCGGCAACAGTCCGGCGCGGGTGGCGTCGACCCGGCCGCGGTGGGCGCGTGCGGCGACGGCGGCGCGCCAGGGCAGGAATCCCCGGTCCGGTGTGTCGACCGCGGCGATCGGTGTGGCACGCCCGAACAGCCACGCGGCCAGCGCTGAGGCCCGCGCGCCGTCGGCCAGCGCGTGCGCCACCTGCAGCACCACTACCGTGCCCGCGCCGTGGTGGCCCGGAATGCCGTGCACCGGCGCGAACACGTGCAGCCGCCAGGGCGCTGCCCGGACGTCGAGTTGGTCATCGGTGAGCCGCACCACCGCGTCCAGGCAACCGGCCCAGCCGTCGTCGGGGGCCCGGTGCCGAACGGCGCCGACGTGGTCGAACATCGGCACCCACCGCGGGTAGCCCAGCGCACCGGCATCCTCGACCCGCATGGTCAGGTCCGGGCTCACCCGGGCGCGGTCGAGCACCTGAGTGACGGCGTCGTCGACATCGGCCGGCACTCCGGCGAAGGCGTACAGCAGGAACTGGTCGCTGGGGATCTTCGCCGACATCCAGTAGAACTGGGCGTCGGTCGCGGCCATCGGGTGCTTCCCCGTCGCCCCGCTCATCAAGTGATAAAGGTCAGCACCCGGTCGGCCACCTCGTCGGGCTGCTCGAGTTGCAGGAAGTGCCCGGCGTGCTCGACCACGGCCACCGCACTGCCATCCGGTAACGCCTGCTCCACCCACCGCGTGAAAGCCGGTGACATGCAGCCGTCGGTGCGCCCGTGCAGATACAGGCTCGACAATCGCGGCAGCTGCAGCCAGTGCCGGTGCAGCTCGGCGTAGCGGTCGGGCACCCGGGCGCTGCGCAGGGCCCGGTACGGTCCGAGCGCCGCCCGCCAGCCCTCCGGCGTCCCGATCGCCGCGTCGACGTGCCGCAGATCCTCATCGGCGGGATAGCCCTGCGACCATCGCCGCCACAGCCGCGGCAGCACCCAAGAGGCCGATCGATCCGGCAGCCACGGCAGTTGGAAGTAGCCGATGTACCAGCTGCGCAACATCTGCGCCGGCAGCTGGCCGGCCACGGCGATCCGCTCGGAGGCCCCGACCGAGCGAAGCGCCGCCGGTGGGGGCACCGACATGATCACCGCCTTGGCGAACGGGCTGTCGGGCATGGCGGCCAACCCGGTGGCCGTCAGCGCGCCCCAGTCGTGACCGATCACCACATCGCGACCGGTCGATCCGACCGTTTCATACACCCGCAGCGCGTCGTCCATCAGCGCGCCGATGTGATAGCTGCCGTCATCCGGGATCGAGGACGGGGCGTAACCGCGCATGAACGGTGCCACCACATGCCAGCCGGCCGCGGCCAGTCGGGGCGCCACCCGGCGCCAGCCGTAGGCGGTGTCGGGAAAACCGTGTAGGCACAACGCGACCGGGTTACCCGGCTCTCCCCAACTCAGTGCCCTGATCGCCACCCGGGGCGTCGTCACGTCGATCCACCGCGGCTCCGTCATCGTCTGCCCCTCAGACCGGCTCGAAGTCTGCGACCAGCCACTGGCCGTCGACCTTGTCCAATGTCACCCGGTAGCTCGCTACGACCTCGCCGGGCTCGGCCGAGCCGAGCGTGACGGTGCGGTCCACGAAGACCAGCACCGCAGCGCGTTTCGGCGTGGCCCACACCGATGCCGCTCCGGGGACCTCGGCGGTCGCGGTGACCTCGCGCGCCTTGGCGTCGGGGATGATCTGATCGCGCGCCCGCACCGCGAACTCGTCCCGGAAGCCGTCGGTCATCAACTCCTGGGCGGCAGACAAATCGCGCTCGACGGTGTCGGGCCGAAAAGACAACATCCTGATCGTCGATTCGGTTGCCGCGTTGACGGTTTCGTCGCGTAGCAGCTCTTCGGCGCGAACCGATCCGTCGTGCCACTTCAACAGGCCGGCCGCTACCGCCAGCGCCAGGATCAGACCCGGCAGAACCCCGTAGATCAGGCGGTTCATGCGACGTACTCGATGTCGGAAACCTTGGCCTGATTGCCCACCCGCTGCACGGTCATCCGCATCCGCAGCTCATGGGGGCGCATCTCGAGGCCGCCCAGGTGGGTGGACGCGACGCTGACGGCCACCAGCACCTGCGCCTCGTCACGCGACTGCCATTCCAGGCCCGCCTCGCTCACCGAACTGACCGCCTGCGAACGCTCCCGGGTGACGGTCTCGATGAGCACCGGGGCCCGCTGGGAGAACCGCTCATAGAACTCACCGGTCGCCGAATCGAGCACGCGCTGCACGTCGCCCTGCGGGTCTTGGTAGTCGACCGTGGTGAGGTCGAGCGCGGTCCGGCGGGCCGCCTGCACGAACATTTCCCGCTGCGCGGCGGCGCCATGGGCCGCTTCGGCGTGAAAGCCGAGCCAGACCACCAGGACCGCCATGACCAGCACCCCGATCAGTCCCGCGATCAGCGCCCGACGCTTCCCGACGTCACCGATGTCTTCACCCACCATGATCCAAACTGTCTACCATCTCCTGATGAGCACAGCCCAGACTGTCGAATTCGACGGCGTCGACGGAGTCACCCTGGTCGCCGACGAATGGAACCGGGGTATCGCCGCAGACACCGTCGCCCCGACGATCGTGATGCTGCACGGCGGCGGCCAGAATCGGCACTCCTGGCACAAGACCGGCCAGATCCTGGCCGACCGGGGCTATCACGTCGTCGCGCTCGACACCCGCGGCCACGGCGACAGCGACCGCGCACCCGGCGCCGACTACGCCATCGAGACGCTTGCCGCCGACGCCGACGCGGTGATCGCGGCGATCGCCCGACCGGTGGTGCTGATCGGGGCGAGCATGGGCGGGCTGACCGGGATACTGGTCGCCGACCAGGCAGGGCCGCAGCGGGTGGTCAAGCTGGTGCTGGTCGATGTGGTGCCGCGCTACGAAAAGGACGGCAGCGCCCGGATCCGGGACTTCATGCTCAGCCACATCGACGGCTTCGACTCGCTGGAGCAGGCCGCCGACGCGGTGGCGGAGTACCTGCCGCACCGGACCAAACCACGCAGTCCCGAGGGCCTCAAGAAGAACCTGCGGTACCGCCACGGCCGATGGTATTGGCACTGGGATCCGGCAATGATGACCAAGCCCGATGACGACCCGGGGCTGCGCACCGAGAAGATCGAGGCGGCCGCCGTCGGGCTGCAGATCCCCATCCTGCTGATCCGCGGCAAACTGTCCGACGTGGTGAGCCCTGAGGGCGTTGCGGACTTCCTGGCCAAGGTTCCCGGCGCACGCTTCGTCGAATTGTCCGAGGCGGGGCACACCGCGGCCGGCGACGACAACGACGCCTTCAGCTCGGCCGTCGTCGAGTTCGTGTCCGACTGAATGTTCGGGATCGGATGGCTGACGCCGACGCTGCTCGCGGTCGGCGTGCTGGCGGCGGTGGTGGTCGCCGAAGGGCTCGCCCTGGCGGTGCTGACCGCGCGGCTGCGGGCGGCCGAGGCTCAGGCCGAGGCACTGCGACAACGAGTCGACACCCGCAACCTGCTGCTGTCCAGCGGGCGGGAAGCCGTCAAAACCGTGTGGCAGACCGCGAACCTGGTGCGCAAGCAGGGCTTTGGAGCCGCTGTGCGCAGCTCGATCGAGGATCTCGCCGATTGGGCGGAGGTGGAGCGCCCCGACCTGGCCCGCCTCACACCGGACGGGCATGTGGTGATCCTGTTCACCGACATCGAGGAGTCCACCGCGCTCAACGAGCGGATCGGTGACCGCGCCTGGGTGAAGCTGATCGCCCGGCACGACGACATGGTGCACCGCCTGGTCGGTGAGCACTCCGGGCATGTGGTCAAGAGCCAGGGCGACGGTTTCATGATCGCGTTCGCGCAGCCCGAGCAGGCGGTGCGCTGCGCCATCGACATCCAGCACGCCCTGCAACGGCGCGGCCGCAAGCCGCAGCACCCGATCCGGGTCCGGATCGGAATTCACATGGGTCGCTCGGTGCGCCGCGGCGACGACCTGTTCGGGCGCAACGTCGCCATGGCCGCGCGGGTGGCCGCCGCCGCCGACGGCGCCCAGATCCTGGTCAGCGGCCCGGTGCGCGACGCCGTCAAGGACTGCGAGGACATCACCGTCGGCGCCGGCCGCGACGCCGAGCTGAAGGGCTTCGCCGGCACCCACCGGCTCTACGCGGTGGAGCCCGCCTAGTCCTCGCTGCCGACTTGGGCCAGCCGCGCATGCAGTCGAGCGCGAACCTCCTCGGGCGTGTAGGCCCGTCGCCGTCGCTGGTCCCGCGCCACCAGCACTCCCCCGGCGGCGACGCCGACCACCCCCGCCAGGCCGATCCATTTCCAAATGCTGCGCACCATCACACCTTAGGGTGCTGTCGTGGACGAACACACGGTGACTTTGGAGCATGCGCTGGCCGAGACCCGCACTGGCGACCTCTGGCTGTTCCGCGGCCGCTCCGGTCCCGACCGCGCCATCCAAACCCTGTCCAACGCCCCGGTGAACCACGTCGGGATGACGGTGGCCCTCGACGACCTGCCCCCGCTGATCTGGCATGCCGAGCTCGGCGACAAACTGCTCGACTTCTGGACCGGCACCAACCACCGCGGTGTGCAGCTCAACGATGCCCGGGCCTCAGTCGAACAGTGGACGGGCCGCTACGAGCAGCGTTGCTGGCTGCGTCAACTCAACGGAACCATCACCCGCAAACAGGAGGACCGGTTGCTGCAGGTGATCGCCCGGATGGACGGCACCGCGTTTCCCACCACGGCACGGCTCACCGGCCGGTGGCTGCGGGGCCGGTTGCCGACCGCGGGCGACTGGACCCGCGGAATCCCGGTGCTGGACCGCAAGGTCCGCGAGGTCAGCCAACGCCGTAAAGCGCGCAAAGCCAGAGTCGCGCTGCAGACCGCCTACTGCGCGGAGACGGTGGGCATCACCTATGAGGAGATGGGTTTGCTGTCGACCGACAAGGACGCGAACTGGTTCGACCCCGGGACATTCTGGAGCGGCGACATCTTGCCGCTGACCCCCGGATATCAGCTGGGCCGGGAGATCGCCGTCGTGCTTTAGGCGCCCTAGTCGATCGTGAGTTCACCCATGGCCGACCAGTCCGCCGCATCGAGCTGCTGGCTGATGATCTTCGGTGTCGACACCAACGCCTGTGGCATGTCGGTCATGGCTTGTTTGAAGTGGTCGCTGTTGACATGCGCACTGCCGGCGTCACCATCGCGGAACGCTTCGACCAGGACGTATTCGTGTGGATTGTCCAGGCTGCGTGACCAGTCGAACCACAGGTTGCCCGGCTCGGCCCGGGTGGCCTCGGTGAACTCCGCGACCAGCTGCGGCCAGCGCTGGGCCCACTCCGGTTTGGTCTCGAACTTGACCACGATGAAGATCACCGCTGTTCCCCCACTTCGAGACTGCTGCGCACCGGTGTGACGTTGGTGGTCAAATCCAATACCGGGCAGTGTGATTCGACGACCCGGTGCAGTTCGGCGTAGCGCTCTTCGGTTTCCGGGCCGGTCACCGTGACGACCACCCGCACCTCGCTGAAGCCCGGGCGGACCGTGTCATCCAGGCCGAAGAAGCCGCGCACGTCCAGATCCCCCTCGGCGCGCCCGGTGATCTCGTCGACCGTTATGCCCAGCTTCTCGGCCCAGTACCGCCAGGTGACGATCTGGCAGGACAGCAGCGATCCCAGGTAGTACTCGACCGGGTTGGGGGCGGTGTTCTCACCGCCGAGCGTCGGCGGCTCGTCGACTTCGACGCTGTAGCGGCCCATGGTGATCGTGCTGGCCACTGCGTCGTGCGCGACGGCGGAGGCCCGGAACACGACCTGGTGGCCGGCCGGGTCGGCAGCATCCGGGTCGCTGGTGGCGGCGACGACGGCGGCCAGGCGGGTGGTCGATGAGGTCATGCCGGTCAAGGGTAGTGGTCCAGGTCAGGCTTGCCAGGCGGGAATAGCATTTGCCACCCCCTCGGGCTAGCCTGAGCGACGTGGAGGTACTACGGCACGTAATAGTTCTGCTGCACATCGTCGGGTTCGCGGTGATATTCGGGGCCTTGGCCGCGGAGGCCGCGGCGCGGCGTTTCCAGCTCACCCCGTTGATGGACTACGGCGTGGTGCTGTCGTTGCTGACCGGGCTTGCGCTGGCGGCGCCCTGGCCGGCCGACGTGGTGCTCAACTACCCCAAGATCACCGTCAAGCTGGTGCTACTGATCGCCCTGGGGGCTGTGCTCGGGATCGGCCGGGCCCGGCAGCGCCGGTCGGGTGAAGCTCCGCGCGCGCTGTTCTACGCGGCGATTGCATTGGTCCTGACGGCCGCAGGGATCGCCGTCATCTGGTAATCCGCTGCCATTCGTTCACGGCGGCTGCAATACCGCGTGTGTTGATGGCTAGCTTCGCTGAGTTCGGCGCGGCAGGGTTCGGCTCGCCTGCAGAATGACGCCGGGCACCGTGTTCGCCAGATCCGAACGTGTTGTCGTGAAGCCACGAAGCGCCCGGTAGAACGACCAGACTTGGCCGGGGGTAGGGATTTTCGGCGTCCACGCCAGCTCCCAATGGATACCGTTGATCGGGTCGTCGAAGAACACGGCGTAGTAGCCGGGCCAATACTGCGGGTAGTCCTTTGGTTCATCGGTGACGGGGATGTCCCGCGGGATCAAGAAGTCACGGTGAAAGCGGTCGACCTCTTTCCTGCTCCGCGCCCACAGCGCAACGTGGTTGATCCCGACCGCCTGGTCACGGTGCGCCAGCTTCTCCCCCGTCCGGGCCGGTTGGATGCCGAGGTAACTATGCGGGTTGGCATGGTTCGTCATGTAGTACGTCGACTGGTATTCCATGTCCAGCGACGAGAAGCTGCTGTACCCGAGCCAGCCGAACAACGCGTCGTAGAACGCGATGGAGTCGTCGTAGTCCAATACCGCGAACTCGACGTGACTCACACCGCGCCACCGCATATGACCCCCTAGAGATCAATCTACGACACAACGTAGTACAGATGGTGGGCGGCGTGAAGCCCGGTCACACACCGAACTTCGCACGGGCCTGATCGGTGACGGGGGTGAACAGGTTGACGAGGTTTCCATCCGGATCCCGGAACAGCAGCGCGCGGTTACCCCACGGCATGGTCGTCGGCTCCGTCACGATCTCGCTCAGGTGCTCACCGAGCCGCCCATACTCGGCGTCCACGTCGGCGACCATGAACTCGAGAATCGCACTGCGGTTGGCTGCCGGCTCGGCGGATCCGTCTCCGAACAGCGGGACCGTCTTGACACTACCGATGGCCAGCGTGCCGACCGAGGTGGGAATCTCGGCGAAAAGCTCGTTCCCCCAGACCGCGGAGACGCCGGTGACCATCTCGTAGAAGCCGACCAGTCGCTGGACGTCGGCGGTGATGATGCGAGTCGAAATGAACTTCATATGGCCCTCCCGGGCGGCGTAGGTGCAGCTTGCCTGAGGCACGCTAGCCCCACCGTCCGACAACAACGCCCGCCGGATGACCACTCAGCTGCGGTACACGTCCCGTCGGTGACGGATGCACCTCCTTGTCTGAGCTATTTGGTGTCGGTGACCACGACGGTCTGACCGATGAAGCTGCCTTCCACGGCGGAGCGGAGGAGGAAGTCGGCGACGTTTGTGCGAGAAGTCGAGGGGAAGATCGGCATTTTCGTGACGTCCTCGAGCACGACCGCGTTGTAGCGGGTCCTGTTCCGGTCGTTCAACGCTCCGGGGTATTCGAGGGTCCATTTCAGATCGCTGGCCCGCAAGAGCACTTCCGACGCGGCCTTGTCTGCGTAGGCCTTCCGGAGCACGGTGCGAAATAGGGGCCCCACGAGGAATGAGGCCTTGGCGAGGGAGTCGCCGACTCCGAACGCAGACAGCATGACAAAACGGTCCACGCCCGATGTCCTCGCGGATGTGATGACGGCACGGACGGTGTCGGCGATCAGCGTCGGGGTCTCGCGGGCGCTCTTCACCCCGAGCGTGCTGATGACCGCATCGTGGCCGCGGGCTGCCGTCGCGATTACGGCGGCGTCGGTGACGTCGCCGCTGACGACGTGAGCACGCGGGTCAACAGTGGCGTCGGCCCGCCGAACGAGCGCGGTGACCTGGTGGCCCTGATCGAGCGCCTTTTCGACGAAGAGGACGCCGGTGCGACCGGTTGCTCCAAGGACAAGAAACTTCATGATGTTTGACTTTCTCTTGAGGGATGAATGGGCGCGGGGCCGGGCTCCCGGCACCCCATCCACCGCCTGGCGATCATCAGGAACATTGACCATGTTAGTCAGTAATATTGACTATTGTCAAGGCGGAGTCGAGGCCTGGTGACGTCCGCCGGCCCGGCGGCCCGCCGATCCGGCGGCTCGGAAGAACGGGAGTCGAGGACGAACGGCTCTGCGCGGCCAGGGTTACCGTCGGGATGCCAGTTTTGGGCTGGCTGCGGTGCGCCAGCGACTTCACCGTTGTTGCTATCGGCGATGCCGCATGACTACAGTAGTCAATGTCTCTGACCAGCACGAGTGGTCCGAGGGTCTGATTGACGGGGTGCCGACGGCCGGTCTGTGCAGAGCCTCTCGACTTGGATATCACGGACGCATTCCCCGGAGGGCTGTCACAGGCCGATAGCCTTTAGATAATGAACGCGGTACTTGACGAAGGTCCGTTTTTCCACGGAACCAAGGCCGAACTACGGGTCGGAGACCTGCTCACCGCGGGCTTCCGTTCCAATTACCGGCCGGAACTCATCATGAACCACATCTACTTCACCGCCCTGCGCGACGGTGCCGGACTGTCGGCCGAGCTCGCGCCCGGCGACGGCACGCCGCGGGTGTATCTCGTCGAACCAACGGGTGAGTTCGAGAACGATCCGAACGTGACCGATAAGAAGTTCCCCGGCAATCCGACCCGCTCCTACCGCAGCAGCGAACCACTGCGGGTCGTCGAAGAGATCCACGATTGGCCGCGGCTGACACCCGAGGCACTGCAGGAGTGGCGTGACCGCTTGGCGGCGATGCGCGCAGCGGGGATCGACGTCATCATCAACTGAACGACGCTCCCGAAGACGCCGCTACCGTCAACCACCCGCTGGAGCACGGCTGCACCGCCAGCTGCCACCGCCCGGTACGGGACGATGACGCGCTCGATGGACAGTCGCACGATGTCGATCAGCCCAGCCACCTGGCGGCGCCTGGCACGAAGCTTCACCACGTAGTGGCCTCCGATGCAGGCCGCAGCCACCACCACAAGAATCCAGAGCAGCGCCGCCACCAGATAGATCACCTCAACCACCGACATGAGGACGAGCCTCCCCTACCGCCGTCGCGGTGAGGTCACCTCCGAGACACACGTCGGAGACTTCTCATTGGTGGTCTATCCACTCCTCAACGAAGCGATCGCGGTGATCTCAAGCGGTCACACGTTAAACCGGAACTCCTTGCTGGGAGTTTATCGCCGCTGACAGCGTTGGATGCGTTAAGTATATGCAGGTCAAGAGGTTGACTACGGTTGACGAGCCGGGACCCTTGCCAGAGCTACTGCGGACGGTCTGCGGACGCGGCGCCGAGGCTCAACTGGTGTGCGTCTCACTTGCCGACGGACGGTCATGTGGCGCCCTCATCTTCGCTTGAGGGCTCAATGACCACGCGGCGCATCCACTCAAGTACCGTGCCAACGCGGTGATACTTGCGCTGCGGGGCAAGCATCTCGTGGAACTGATAACCCGCCCCCGCGATTCGCCAAGCGGCATAGTCCAGATGCATCCCACGACCCCTGATTGACGCATCGATAGTGTTCTTGCCGTAGGTAAGTGTGAGTGTCGTACTTGCAATGCCCCACTCGGCATCAACTTTGGTTTCCTCGCTCATCGCCCAGCCGGTCGCAGCGGCTACAGCCCGAAACCGTTCGATGACTGGAATCTGAGGCCCTTCTTGTGGAGCGCCGTAGGACGCTACATCGTGCACCGTTTCAGCTAGCTCGGCGAAGCCCAGAAGCTCCAACCGTTGCGACGCCGCCCCCAACAGTTGATCGAAGCCGCTAACGGGGGGCATAGCCCTGATTGCTTCCCGGAGATCCGCCTGTGGATCCGGTTTCTGACTAACCATGAAGCCATTCCACCAGCAAAGTGCTCAGATTTTCTGGAGAGAGAGAAGCCGCTGGCAGTGCGAGGCGTGTGCTGGCCTGGGGGGAGGGGGTACCCCCAGGGGTCTACCGCCTGCGCCCTCGCGGGGTTGCCGGTCAGTCGGCCAGTACCCGGTACACCGTGGCGCGACTGACGCCGAGGGCCTTGGCGATCACCGGAGCCGGTTCCCCACTGGCGCGCATACGACGGGCCAGCTCGGCCTTATCGGTGTCGAGCGCCTTCGGTCGGCCGATGTGTTGGCCACGTGCCTTACGTGCCTCACGGGCGGCAGAGCGACGCTCACGGCCCAGTTCTAGCTCAAGTTCGGCCAGGCTGGCGAGGACACCGGCGACCATCCTCCCGGCGGCGGTGCTGGTGTCGATGCCCTCGCGTAGCGACCGCAGCACGATGTTGCGCTGACCAAGGTCGCGGATGGTTGACATGACTTCGGCGGCGTTCCGGCCCAGGCGGTCGATGCCAACGACCACGATGGTGTCTCCCCCGCGGGCGTAGTCCAGTAGGCCGGCGAGTCCGGTTCGCTGCTCGCGGGTGCTGGTGCCGGTCAGCTTGTCGCTGTACAACCGGTTGGGGTCGACCCCGGCGGCGGTGAGCGCATCCTGTTGAGCGTCGAGGCTCTGGTGGCCGGTGGACACGCGCATGTAGCCGAGGACGGTTCCCGTGGTGGTGGGCATGCGTCCATTCTGTCTCATAAGTCGCAGAACAGCAAGCTTTGCGACAATTGTTTTGAGGCAACTTGTGAGACGATTTGACGTGAGACTTAGAGAACCGCTTCAGCATCCGGCGCTGGTGTCTCAGTTCTTTAGTTCTGAGACTCCCCCAATAGACCTGGCGGGGGCAACTCGCCTAGAGGGGCGACCCGCGGGATCAATGCCGCGCCGCCGAGGAACGGCTTGTAGTTCTGCCCGATTCCGTACGTGTGAGGTAGGTCGGTGGGGTCCTCCAGGACCGAGTTCGTCGCGTGACCGTAGAGCTTGGCCACCAGGGCTCCAAGAGGCGATTCTCCAGACTGACCGCTTGATTCGATAAGCATGAGGGGTTCGACAAGGTCGTCGGGACCCATAAACTTCGCCATTTGGGCCTGGGTTGATCCTTGCGGAACCCACCCCCAGAAGTAGCACCCTTCGCCGAGTACGCACAGGCAATGAACCATCTGGTTCCGATGCGGGTGAAGTCGTCGGTTAATCTCAATGAATCGGGCGACTAGAGCGTCCAGACTGTCATCCGCTAGGCGTATCGCAACAACGGCGGTGAAGAGCGGATTGGCGATCTGTACGTTTCCGGGCAATCCGTCAATCCGCCTGTTCTCCGTCACCTGGCTCTCCGGGACCGACGGTCGGTGAAGCCTGCTGCAAGTAATCAGTTTGGCCATCGCCGCGTCAAGGGCTTTGACGCTCAATGACTGCTTGACCTCAAGAATCGCGTACGCACCCTCCACCGGCATGACCCGTTCACGGTCGGTCGCGGTAGGCGGCGGCTTGATAACAGGGAACCAGATGTCGTTGAAGATCACCACATCGCAATCGCCCGCAGTATTGCCCTGCCTGTCTGACAGGGTTCCGCAAGTCACCTGGTATCGATGAGGAAGAATCTTGGCAAGCTCATCCCGAAATACCGCCTCGATTGGAAGTCCCGCTGAGAAATTATGTTGACTCATCTCGATTTCAGCAAGGGAGCGGACACCGAGCATCAGTTCCACCCATTTGCATCGCTCGTAGAAGGCGCGCTGCATACGTTCAGTCGATGGCTTCGGATGCGCACCATCCAGGAGAACATCGATCTCGTCGGGCGGGTTAGCCATGTCTCACCAATCCTCACAGTAAAGTGATTAGTTCTCGATTGTTGTCGCAAGTGCGAGTTTATGCCATGTTTGGCACAGCCCAAATACTCACGCTGGCCCGCCCTGTGACGCGAGAACATCAAACATCCCGTGCGTCCAGTCCGCACCAGTCTGTACCGTACCCGCCAGCGACGCCGGACTAACATTGTTGCGAGGAATCGTTCCGCACAGCTGCTTACGGCAACGCCGGCAGACCATCATGAATTTGCGAGCGATAGCTAACGGCTTGCCCGTGCCGCAGAGCCTAAGGCGGATTGCAAATCAGGCTAATTGATAAGTGCTTTGAATCGGGTCGCCAGCAAGCCGTTGAGCCCACTGGCCGTGCCCGTGCTCTTCACCTCTTCGGCTAGGGCGGAAAGGTCGGCATCGTCCAAGGCCGTCACATATCCGCGGTCATCACGCGCGGTATCGCGCAGAGATTCCAGCACCTTTTCCTTGTCAGAATATGCACGATAGACAAGCAAGCCGTACTTGCCTCGCGAGGGCGAGAACCGTCCGGCGATCTGATCAAATTCCTCATTGGCCAGAGGCCGCGTGTAATTTTTACATTCAACAAAGATTTGACCACTAGGATAATGATTAGCGAGCCACTTAAAGAACCCATCGGCTGCCATGTTGCTATAGGCAATGTCTATCCGCTTTCGACCACCATGAATATTGTGCTGACGTACGGGGTTTACCAAGCTTGGATAGAAAAGGGCGGTTAGAAACGCCTCGACTACGTTCTCATAGCGCCAGGCCGAATCGCGTCCCGCTTCAACGTCTAACACTTCTTGGAGTAGCGCGTCAAAATCCGGTCCGGATGTTTGAGCGTTCCTCGCGATGTCTTCATGACTCAACGCCCCTGGGGGACTGGCCGCCTTGTTGCGCTTGAATCTTTCGAGGATTTCGGAACTCTGATCTGTGGCGTCGAGATTGATGCGTTTCTCTACGCCAAGCTTATCGGGATTGTGTCTTGCCTTTTGCTTGGCATCGACGTCCTTCTTGTATACCCTCGGTTCTCCAGACCGCAAGAAGTGCACTAGCGATGATTGATTTGCGATTTCCTGTGCCTGAAAGAAGGGCAGTACATAGTGTGTGTAATATTCACCCGGGTCGTGGTACAACGTCCGTCTGACGATGCTTTTGGGAACTAGTAGCAGTGGCCCATTGGGAGCTAAGGGAAGATCGAAATGGCGGGGTTGATCCCACCGTCGTAAATGGCTATTCCAGCAGCTACGAACGGCAATATTTTTGGTGAGGGGTATTCCGTAATATTTGGCCGTGGCCTGAGTGTATTCGATGAGTTGTTTGCGAATTATATTTGTGACCACATCGGACACGCGGTCCTCGCGCACACCTTCAATAAATAGCGCGGTGTCTTCGAGATCGGTTATTAGTCCTGATTTCACAGCTTTGCTGGTTGAAAGTTCTTCGTAGAATGCTGCCGCCAATCCAGCGCCCACCCCGCTTCCTTTGCCCCGGCTTGAATAGCCCAATCTAGTAGAATTGTCCTCGCCTAGAAATGTCAGCGACGATAACGCTTGGGCCTCATCGCCAACGCGTATCAGATCGATGATGGTTTGAAAGAAGGCTTGAACCGCGCTGGCGCACTCGTTTGCCCATTCAGAGTTGAGCGTTGCCAGGATGGTTGGATCGATAAACAGTGGAATATCTCTGGCAACGTAGACGTCTACGAAGTCAAGTGCGCCTTGCGTCTTAGTTAATCCAAAATAACCGGAAACGCGCTGCGAACTCTTCTCGGACTTAGCCACCTGCGTAGAATAAGCGAATCAACCCTGACGCGGGGCGGATCGCCTCTTCGTGTCGTGGAAGGTTCCTGTTAGCCCGCGCAGTGCAATTTCACCCTGGCACCAGGGCAACGCCTCGTCTGCCCCAGCGCGATCCAGGATCACAAGCTGGCTGCTACTTGCGCGATGCATATCCCACCGCCGTCGACACAAGCCGGGAAAGCAAATTCGGGTTCCGAGATAAGCTGCGCCTCTGCGGCACCAAAGCTAACCGATACCGCCCCGGACAACCGGACATCACAGCTAGTACGTCACAGCGCTGGGCTCGCGATTCCGTCGAGGCGAGCGCCCGCTCCTCGTCCGCAACCGTTGATGTTCCTGGCGGCCGGAAGTTTCGACTGTTCCCGTCGGCCGGCACTTCGGCATGACTCCAGGGCTCGGTCGACTGGCTTGCCCCTCCACGAGGCGTCCGACGGTGTCCGGGGTGTCCGGCGCCTGCCTTCCATTGGCGTCGTCAGCCAATTCCCCACCGTCGCCAACGCACATTTGGGACAGGTCACTCCGTGCTCTGGACGAACTCAACTCTCCGCTGGTGTCCACCCGCCGGTCCAGGTCAAGGTTACCTCGGACGGGTTGGACGTCTTCGGACGCCAGTTCGGGCGGGAGGTAGCGGACGAATGCGTCGGTAAAGTCATCAAGGTAGTAACCACGTCCCGCCTTGTCTTCGGTGTGACGGGTCTTTATCGAGTATTCGCGCAGACGTACACCGAGCCGGGATGGGTTGAGTTCAATCTGCCCCCACGGCGATTCAGAGATCGCACGCAGCTTGCTGCACAGGTCATCGGACTTCATGAACCTGCTATCGAACACCGCCCGAATGTCCGCGAGAAGTTGCAGTTCCGGAGACCGCGCTGTGTCATCCTCAGCCGCAGAGTTCACCAGTGCCACAGCGGCGTCCCGAGCGAGTTGGGGCCACGCACCACCGGCGAGGTCCGCAACGGCTACCAGCGGTTCCCATACGTCCGCGGCCCGGTCATCAATAGGTAACTCGGGGTACGTCTCGCCAGCCCGATCCCTCACGGTGTCGGCCCACCCGGCTAGGCGGTCGCGGAGATCATGCAACATAGGACCATCGCGGCGCAGGCGGTAGGGATAGACCGTCTCCTCGGCAGTGCGGCGCTTCATCACGACAACCACAGCACGATCCTCAATGGTCTCCGGCATCCGGCCAATTCCCGCCAAGGCGGCCATCGCGAACGTGGAGAACTCTTGCGTCGCCAAATCCGATCCCACGACGCGACCGAACGGCAACCCCCGCTGAAAGCCGGCATTGAGCAGCCCGCGCAACTCCTCGTTCTTGTCCGCGACACTCTTAGAACCGAAGATGGTGTCGGCCTCGTCGAACAACAGAGTCGGCGGCGGATTCCTGTCGAGGGAGCGGAACACGAACGCGACCGTGGCGTTGACCGCACGCAGCGGCGAATAGGCCAAGGCGTCAACTATCTCCAACAATCGCGACTTACCCGACCTCTTCTCCGCCGATCGAATGACTAACCGCGGCGCATAGTCGAACTTCGTCAGCAGATGCGACAAGGCGGACCACAACACCACCGCGACGAGTTCATGCTCACCGGGCAACACACAGAAGCGGCGGACAACGTCGCGAACATCGGCAAGCAGATCAGAACCGGTCGAGTCTCCACCGTCTCCATCGATCTCCGAGGAAGCCGTCTCGTTGTACATCAGGCGACGCCTTCGCCTCGACGAGTGTTGCGCTCCTGCGCATCAACCCAGGCGATCACATCGGCGCGCCGATACCGCACCCGGCCAGCCAACCGGAAGGACATCGGCCCGCTGCCGGTGGAGCGGTAGTACCGCAGCGTCCCTACCGGGATTCCCAGTTCATTCGATACATCGCTGGTGGTCATGAGACCCACTTCAGCCGTGGTAGCCATAGCCCCTCAATCTTCTAACGCTTGGCTTTCCAAGCGTGTCGCGTCTCGACACCAGGGATACTAAACGTACACGGCTTGAATATTCAAGCTATGAAGGCTTATGGTGTGTCGATGACCGCTCCTGAACCCTGGGCCCTCGCCGCAGTTGAAGGCCAACAGCTAGCCCGTGACCTGCGAGAACAACTCCCGACGGAAGCCGCTGAAATCGCTATCAACGAGCTCGCGCTGGCCCGTCAGCGCCACGAATCCTGGGAACACCGCTTCGGCGAGGTCGTGCGCGGCTGGCGACAGGACCGAAATTGGTCACAGGAAGATGTGGCTGAACGGCTCCGCCGCCAGGGATTCGAGATGCACCAAACAACCGTTGCGAAGATCGAGCGCGGAGCGCGGCCTCTGCGCGTCGCGGAGGCGACCGCCCTAGCCGAAGTATTCGAGATGCCGATCATGACGGTTTTCGGGCTCTCTTCACCGATGGCCCCCACGACCAATCTCGACTCGCGGCAACGGGAACTTGAAGAGGTACGTAAGCGCGTCGACCACAGCCGAGAAAACCTCTACAGCGTCGCCCAACAGCACGCCTACCTACTCGCGGAGGTCGAAAAACTCATCCTTCAGATGGGCGGAGGTGCCGAATGACCCAGAAGCGAAACCGCCGTCATAGTGTCGAGGACCGCTGGCAAAAGGCGGATGGCGCCCCCAGTGCGGTAGCGGGCTCCGGCCTGCGTTGGCGTGCAAGGTACGTCGATTCCGAGAGTCGCGAGCACGCCAAAGGGTTCCGCACGAAATCAGAAGCAACCCAGTGGCTCAACGGAATAGTCGCCGCGCAGGAGACAGGCAACTACATCGATCCCCGTCTAGGGAGGGTCACTTTCAGCAGCTACTACCAGGAATGGTCGAAGTTGCAGACGTGGGAGACCAGCACGTTGAAAGCCATGAACCTGGCCGTGAACTCGGCCACCTTCGGCAATGTGCCGTTCGCGGATTTGAAGCCGTCCCACATCGAGGCATGGGTCAAGTGGATGCGCGACAAGCCCCTAGAACCGTCCACCATCAAGACACGCTTCAACAACGTCCGCGCGGTTATCCGGGCGGCAATCGGCGACCGATTCCTCGCCCACGACATCTCCACCAAGGTCACCCTGCCGCGACGCCCGAAAGCCTCAGAGGCGATGGCGATACCGACACCCTCCGAGGTCGGCAAGCTCCTCAGCGAGGCGGACGACCACTTCTCCGCCTTCGTCGCTCTGTGTGCGTTCGCAGGCACCCGCTTAGGCGAAGCTGCCGCACTCCGAGTCGGAGACATCAAGTTCCTGTCCAAGGAGATTCGCATCGAGCGCCAAGTCCAGCGAGCCAATGGGGGTGCCGTGGAGATCAGGCCACCCAAATACGAATCGGTGCGAACTGTCTACGTGCCGGACGAGCTACTGCACATGCTGAGCGAACACATTCGATTGCAACTGCCCGACAGCAACCCAGACCGGTGGATGTTCCCCGGCCAAGGTGGTCACCCACTCCACCAGAACTCGGTCGGTTACCTATGGCGTAAGGCTAGGAAGGCAGTGGGCGTCGACTGTGTACTCCACGATCTCCGACACTTCTACGCCTCTGGTCTCATCAATGAGCACTGCGATGTGGTGACGGTCCAGCGGGCGCTTGGGCACTCATCGCCGAGCGTCACCCTGAACACCTACGCGCATTTGTGGCCTAACGCCAACGAACGGACTCGGGCAGCTGCCGCAAGCCTGTTCCGGGCGGCGGTAGGCCCTACTGCGGACGAACTGCGGACGGACAGCTGCTAAATACGTGCTGACCTACACCTCTACACGTTGAACCGGAACTCCACCACGTCCCCGTCGGCCATCACGTACTCCTTGCCCTCCATGCGCACCTTGCCGGCGGCTTTGGCGGCAGCCATCGACCCGGCCTCGACCAGATCGTCGAAGGAGACCACTTCGGCCTTGATGAAACCCTTCTCGAAGTCGGTGTGAATCACCCCGGCCGCCTTGGGCGCGGTGTCGCCTTGGTGAATCGTCCACGCCCGGGCCTCTTTTGGCCCCGCGGTCAGGTAGGTCTGCAACTTCAGGGTGTGAAAGCCGGCCCGCGCCAACGCATCCAGGCCGCGCTCGGTCTGCCCGATCGACTCCAGCAGTTCCATCGCCGACTCGTCATCCAACTCGGCCAGCTCGGCTTCGATCTTGGCGTCGAGGAACACCGCGTCGGCCGGGGCGACCAGCTCGCGCAGCGACGCCAGCCGCGCCGGATCGGTGAGCACCGACTCGTCGGCGTTGAAGACATACAGGAACGGCTTGGTGGTCAGCAGGTTCAGCTCGCGCAGCGGGCCGGCGTCCACGCGAGCAGCGAATAGGGTCTTGCCGCTGTCGAGGATCGCCTCTGCGGCCACCGCGGCCTCGTGCATCGGCTTGCGGTCCTTGTTGTTGCGGGCTTCCTTCTCCAGGCGTGGCACCGCGCGTTCCAGGGTCTGCATGTCAGCCAGGATCAGCTCGGTCGCGATCACCTCGATGTCGGCTTCGGGGTCCACCTTGCCGTCGACGTGCACCACGTCGTCGTCGGAGAACACCCGCACCACCTGGCAGATGGCGTCGCACTCGCGGATGTTGGCCAGGAACTTGTTACCCAGCCCGGCCCCCTCCGAGGCACCCTTGACGATGCCGGCGATGTCGACGAACGTCACCGGTGCCGGCAGGATCCGCTCGGAGCCGAAGATCTCCGCCAGCTTGGCCAGCCGGGGATCGGGCAGCGGCACCACGCCCTCGTTCGGCTCGATCGTGGCGAACGGGTAGTTGGCGGCCAACACGTCATTGCGGGTCAGCGCGTTGAACAGGGTCGACTTACCGACGTTGGGCAACCCCACGATTCCCAGGCTCAGGCTCACAGGGAGCCAAGTGTAGAGCGTGCCGGGATACGTGCCCGCCGTTGCCAGCCGGTACCGTCAGTGTGTGGCAGCACAGCGGGAGAAGTCGGCGGTGGCGCCTGATCACCGGTCGATCCTGCCCAGCGCCGCCGGTTTGCCGTGGTGGAGCGCCGCGGCGGTGGCGGTGATCACGGCCGCGATCGGGATCGCGTTCGACGCCGGATCCGGCGACAAGGAACTGTCCACCGTGTTCTCCGCACTGTATGTGATGGGCTGCGTCGCGGCGGTGCTCATGGTGCAGCAATCGGGGCTGTTCACGGCGGTCATCCAGCCTCCGCTGATCCTGTTCTGCGCCGTTCCGGCCGCGTACTGGTTCTTCCACGGCGCCGGGTTCCCCGGGCTGAAGGCCATCGTCATCAACTGCGGATATCCGCTGATCGAGCGATTTCCGCTGATGCTGTTCACGGCGGCTGCGGTGCTGTTGATCGGGATGGTCCGCTGGTATCTCGGGATGCTGAGCGGCGCGGCGACGCCTGCGGCCGACGACACCGGCACAAGCCAGCGGCCCACGCTCCTCGGCAAGCTCGGCGCCATGCTCACCGCGGTTCTCAACCGCAACCCCGCCCACGCCATCGAGCCGTCGGCGTCCCGGACCTCGCGCGAACGGCGCCCCGGCGGCCGACCCCGGCGGGCCACCCCGGAAGCGCGGCGCGCCGCCCGGCAGGCCACCTCGAACCGGTCCGCCACCCGGTCCGGGGAGCGTCGCCGCGGGGCGAACGGATCTGCGCCGTCGCGCTCCCGCCACGTCCGCCCACCGATGGACGACGTGCCGGTGACCGAGCGTCCGCGGCGGCGGCCGGCACCCGACCTGCGCGATGAGCCGTTGCCACGTCGGCGACGCCCGGCACCCGAGCGGTACGACGAGCCGCCGCGGAGACGCGCTGAACCCAGAGCCGACCGGGATCCCCGGGGGCGCGGATATCGGCCCGGCGAGGCGCCCGAATCGCTACCCCGCCGGCGCCCGGCGCCGGGAGCAGGCCGCAGCGGCGGCAGCGGCACCACCCATCATCCGGTCTCCCAGGTGCGCTATCGCAAGACCAGCGGCGATGAGCCCGGCGCGGAGACCAGCGCTCGATCCCGTAGCTCACGCAACGAGGAACCCGACTCCTGGGAGTACGACATCTGATGAAGCCCGGCTGGCGGTCGACCTAGCCCGATGGGGCCGACCCGCTAGCGGCGGTCCGGCCGAATCTCCCGAGGCAGCGCGAACACCAGCGTCTCGTTGGCGGTCGCCACCGGGTACACCGTGCCGTAGCCGTGCTCGGCCAACCGCTCCAGCACGCCGCGGACCAGGATCTCCGGGACTGACGCGCCCGAGGTGACCCCGATGGTCTGCACTTCGCCGTTTGCGGGTTCAAGCCACGACGGGTCGATGTCGGCGGCGTAGTCGACCAGATGGGCGGCGTCGGCGCCCGCGCCCAGCGCCACCTCGACCAGCCGGTTGGAGTTCGACGAGTTGCGCGATCCGACGACGATCACCAACTCGCATTCCGGGGCCATCGCCTTAACAGCGGTCTGCCGGTTCTGGGTGGCGTAACAGATGTCGTCGCTGGGCGGATCCTGCAGGTTCGGGAACCGCTCGCGCAGCTTGACCACGGTCTGCATCGTCTCGTCGACGCTCAGCGTGGTCTGGGACAGCCACACCACCTTGTTCTCGTCGCGCAGGCGCACCGAGTCCACCGCGTCCAGGCCGTCGACCAGCTGGACGTCCTCAGGCGCCTCACCGATGATCCCGACGACCTCTTCGTGGCCGGCGTGGCCGATCAGCAGGATGTCGTAGCCGTCCCGGGCGAACCGTTTGGCCTCGTTGTGCACCTTGTTGACCAGCGGGCAGGTCGCGTCGATCACGCGCAGACCGCGGTCGGCCGCCAAGTCGTGCACGCTGGGTGCGACGCCGTGCGCGGAGAACACCACCATCGCGCCTTCGGGCACCTCGTCGGCCTCGTGGACGAAGACCACGCCCTTGTTCGTCAGCGTGTCCACCACATGCTTGTTGTGCACGATCTCGTGCCGCACATACACCGGCGCACCGTGCTTCTCCAGCGCCCGCTCCACCGTCTCAACAGCCCGGTCGACGCCGGCGCAGTAGCCGCGGGGCTCGGCCAACAGCACCCGCTTGCCGGCGGGGCCGCCAGCGATCGGGGCCCCTGAACTGCCTTGATTATCAGCGGTCTCCATATCGAGGGTTGGCGGCATGGCAACCAGCGTACGGTCTGGCGCCGCGGGACCGCCAGCTCGCGCCCGACCCCTCAGTACTTGGAGATGACCGGCAGGTAAGGCAGGCTGGTGGCCATGGCTACTGCACCATTCGGAGTCCGGCTCCTGGTCGGCGCGGCAACCGTTGCCGTCGAGGAGACCCTGAAGCTGCCGCAAACCATCCTGACCTACCCGATGACACTGGCCAGCCAGGCCGCGCACGCCGTCATGCGCTGGCAGCAGGGCATCGCTGAGCTGGTCAACAAGGGTGACTCCACGCTCGAGTCGATCTTCCCGCCCAAGGACGAACAGCCCGAGTGGGCAACCTTCGACGAAGACTCCGGGGACACCGTCAACGGCGCCGACTTCAGCGACGCCGCGGCCTTCGACGGTTTCGATGAGGCCGATTCCGGCCCACGCACCGACGGGCGCTTCGCCCTGTATTCGTTCAGCGAGGGCGACGACGACCGGCCCGCAACGCCCGCTGAGACCGACGTCACATCGGGCAGACGCAAGGCCACCGACCCGCAGGTGCCCACACCCGATCTGGTAGACGAACTCGACTACGGCACCCTGACGCTGGCCCAGCTGCGGGCCCGGCTGGCCTCGCTGAGCGTGGACGAGCTGGAGACCCTCCTCGCCTACGAGGAGGCCACCAAGGCGCGAGCGCCTTTCCAGACGCTGCTGGCCAACAGGATCACCCGCGCAACCACGAAGTGACTGCCGCCGCGCCGGGCAGTTCCGCCGACAACCCGTTCCCGGTCCGCGCGGTCGCGATCCGGGTCAAGGGCTGGATCGACCGGCTGGGATCGGTGTGGGTGGAGGGTCAGCTGACCCAGATCAACCTGCGTCCCGGGGTCCGGACGGTGTTCATGGTGTTGCGTGATCCCGCTGCCGATATGTCACTGACGGTGACATGCAGCCCGGAACTGTTGGCCGGCGCCCCGGTCAAGCTGACCGAGGGTACCCAGGTGGTGGTCTGCGGGAAACCCAACTTTTACACCGCCCGCGGAACTTTCTCCTTGCGGCTCAGCGAGATTCGCGCTGTCGGGATCGGTGAACTGCTGGCCCGCATCGAGCGGTTGCGCCGCCTGCTGGACGCCGAGGGGTTGTTCGATCCGCGACTCAAGCGGCCCCTCCCGTTCCTGCCGGGCACGATCGGCCTGATCACCGGTAGGGCCAGTGCCGCCGAGCGGGATGTGATGACGGTGGCCGGCGCGCGGTGGCCGGCGGTGCGCTTCGAGGTACGTAACACCGCCGTGCAGGGGCCGAACGCGGTTGCCCAGATCGTCGAGGCACTGCGCGACCTGGACGCCGACCCGCACGTAGAGGTCATCGTGCTGGCCCGGGGCGGCGGCAGCGTGGAAGACCTGCTGCCGTTCTCCGACGAGACGCTGTGCCGGGTGATCTCGGACTGCCGCACCCCGGTGGTGAGCGCGATCGGTCACGAACCCGACAACCCGTTGTGCGACCTGGTCGCCGACCTGCGGGCCGCCACCCCCACCGATGCGGCGAAGAAGATCGTCCCGGACGCGTCCGCCGAACAGGCGCTGGTCGCCGACCTGCGCCGGCGCAGCGCCCAGGCCGTGCGCAACTGGGTGGTGCGCGAGGACCGCGTACTGGCCCAGTTGCGCAGCCGCCCGGCGCTGGCCGACCCGTTACGCGCGCTGATCGAGCGCGCCGAGGAGGTGGGGCGCGCTCTGGCTGCGGTACGCCGCGACGTCACCCGGCTTATCACCGTGCAGACCGAGCGGGTCGGGCACCTGTCGGCGCGGCTGGCCACCCTGGGCCCGGCCGCCACACTGGCCCGCGGCTACGCCGTCGTCCAGACTGTCAACACCGACGGGCCGACGCAGGTGCTGCGGTCGGTGGAGAACGCCCCGGCCGGCACCCATTTGCGGATCCGGGTCGCCGACGGGGCGATTGCCGCTACCAGTGAAGGGCGCCACGATGGCAACTGACGAACCCGCGGCCATGAGGCCCGTTAGTGATCTCGGGTACGAGCATTGTCGCGATGAGCTGATCGAGGTCGTCCAGCGACTGGAGCAGGGCGGCCTGGATCTCGACGCTTCCCTGAGCCTCTGGGAAAGGGGTGAACAGCTGGCTAAGCGGTGTGAAGAGCACTTGGCCGGCGCCCGCCGGCGCGTGCAGGAAGCCCTGGCCGCCGAACCTGACGACGGCGGCCGGGCGTGACTTCCGCCGCTGGAGGCCCACAAGAACTGGAACACGTTCAGTTATGCTCGGCCGATGGGTGATCCATCACTGACAACTGAGCTCGGCCGGGTACTGGTTACCGGGGGCTCCGGCTTCGTCGGAACCAATTTCGTCAAGACGCTGCTCGAGCGTGGCTACCAGGTGCGGTCCTTCGACCGGGCTCCGTCACCATTGCCCGAACACCCCAACCTGCAGAAGCTGCAAGGCGACATCTGCGACCCGGAGACGGTGGCCGCGGCGGTCGCGGACATCGACAGCGTCTTCCACACCGCCGCGATCATCGATCTGCAGGGCGGCGCGAAAGTCACCGACGAGATCCGGCGGCGCAGCTTCGCGGTCAACGTCGACGGCACCAAGAATCTGGTTCTGGCCGGGCAAAAGGCCGGGGTGAAGCGGTTCGTCTACACCGCATCCAACAGCGTGGTGATGGGCGGTAAGGCCATCTCGGGTGGTGACGAAAACATGCCGTACACCACCAAGTTCAACGATCTCTACACCGAGACGAAGGTGGTCGCCGAGAAGTTCGTGCTGGGCGAGAACGGTGTCGGCGAAATGCTGACCTGTTCGATTCGCCCGTCGGGAATCTGGGGCGACGGGGACCAGACCATGTTCCGCAAGCTGTTTGAGAGCGTGGTCGCCGGTCACGTCAAAGTCCTGATCGGCAGCAAACGGGCCAAGCTCGACAACTCATACGTGCACAACCTGATTCATGGTTTCATCCTGGCCGCCCAACACTTGGTGCCGGGCGGAACGGCGCCGGGGCAGGCTTACTTCGTCAATGACGGAGATCCGATCAACATGTTCGAGTTCGCCCGGCCGGTCATGAAGGCGTGCGGCGAGCACTGGCCCCGGTTCCGGGTCTCCGGCCGGCTGGTGCGCGATGTGATGGTGGCGTGGCAGTGGCTGCACTTCCGGTTCGGGCTGCCGCAACCTCTGCTGGAACCCGGTGCGGTGGAACGGCTCTACCTGAACAACTACTTCTCCATCGCCAAGGCTCAGCGCGACCTGGGCTACCAACCGCTGTTCACCACCGAGCAGGCGACAGCCGCTTGCCTGCCGTACTACGTCGAGTTGTTCCAACAGGTCAAGGCCGAAGCGCATCCGCACCTGGCGACGTTGGTCGCCGAGCCGCACCCGGAGTAATCAGGGGCCATCGCGATTCGTGACTCTGCCCCTGTGCCCACCGCGCCTCGGCGCGATGCGTTTCCTCGTCCGAACCTCTGAACTGTCGAATCACGCGCAGACTCTGGTCGTAGTGCGTGGCGACCCAGCCGATGCCGCGTTCGAAGTCGACACGAAGCAGGGTGCCGTCCCTGGCCCATTCGTGTCCCGTGGCATGTAACGGGATCATGATTACAGCCGGTACATCTCTCGGTCCATCGCAGCCGACTCGACGATGGTGTTGAGCAGGGGCTGATAGTGCAGCGACGCCGGCCGTTCTCCCTGAGATGAAACCTGGAACATCGCACGCAGGACACCCCAGAGATCTACGGGTGCCGTGGCAAGTGTGGACATGGCGCGCCTCCTTATAAACGCTGTGACCTGATAAATCATCACCAGCGTTCGGTGCGCAGCCTGCCGTAGCGCACCACTGCAATCTCGCCCGCGGTCGCGGCGGCGCTACTGAGTGCGGTCGTGATGTGGCCGCAGGGCGGCGAGTTCGTCGCGGTTGGCGGTACCCGTTTTCAACATGGCCCGGTAAATATGGCTTTCGACGGTGCGTACGGACAGCGTCAGTCGCTCGGCGACGGCGCGGTTGGACAACCCTTGACCGATCAGCATCACAATCTCACGCTCACGATCGGTCAGCGGCAAAGGTTCGGCTGCTTGGCGAAGCGCCGGAGTATCGACGCCTCCGCATTGTTCGGCCAGGGCGGCGGCGCGCGTGGCACATGTCAATGCCGTGCCCCGCAGGTCTTGGCGGCGATAGGCGAGCGCGGCCTGCGCGCTGGCATCGACCGCGGCGACGAGATCGCCGATGTCCTCGAAATCCTGCGACACCGCGGTCAACTCCGCCCCGTCGCCTTCTCGCAGCGCCGTGGCGAACCTCGCCGCGATACCGACGCGCGGCCCCTCCACGATAGCTTCGAGCTCACGCAAACGCACTGCGCCAGAGCCGTCCCCGAACTGTGCCGCGGTCTGCAGGCAGAGCACCTCAGCCGCGAATTGCCCGCTATTCCTGGCGCGTTCGGCCGCAGATAATGCCACGGTAACCGCCTCACTGACGGCGCCCTGGGCAGCGGCCACCCACGAACGGGCCAGGCTCCGCTCATAGTCGAGAGACCGGAACGGACGACGCAACCCGTCGAGCGCATCGAGGGCCACCGCAGCTTCGGCGGTTGAGCCGCGCATCGCCAAGGCCGTGATACGCGGAATGAGATATCGGTATCCCCATCCCGTGGCGTGCTTGCTGTCGACGAAGGCCGCGGCAGCCTGGTCAAGCAGGAAGCAGGCCGTGTCCAGGCGGCCGGCGGCGAGGGCGGCTCGGCCCGCCACCGCGGCACCCAGTGGCTGCGCCGCTCCCGGCAGGTCGACCGCCTGCCGACGCATCCGGTCAGCCACATCAAGGGCGTGACTCACCTGACCTGCCAGCAGCAGTGCGCTGACGTGCGCGTCGGCGATGTTGAACATCATGTGCGGGGCGTCCAAGGAGCGAGCCACCACGGAATAGCCCGCGTCCGCGGCGGCCAGCGCCTCGGTCGTGCGTCCACTGTCCGCGGCGACCACGGCACGCACCCAGGCGATCTCAGCTCCGACAACCGGAGGTAGAGCATCCAGGTCAAGACTCTCAGAAGCCCGCCTTGCCGCATCCAGCTCGTCGGTCGCGAACCAGTACACCGCCAGAAAGGCATCGATGTAGTTGCGGGCTGGCGGCGACACGGTGCGTGAGGCGTCATCGATGAGCTGTCTTGCGCGGACGGGATCACCAATCGCCCAGAGCATATTGCTGGCCCGCAAGAATGCCAGCCTGGCCCGGTCACCGTCACTCAAGTCGTCGATCTGGACCTCGGCGAGCACCGCGTCGGCCTCCTCACCCCGGCCCAGCCACGACAGTGCATGGGCCCGAACGAAACTCGACTCCGGGCCCGCTCCGGCACGGATGGCCGCCTGCGCCAGTCGATCCGCCAGAACCAGATCCGCCAGCCAGACCGCGCCCCCTGCAGCCCTGGCGAACAGATCGACGTCGGGTGCAAGGTCCGACTCGAGGCTCAGTGTGGCGCGGCGCACCACCACCTGGATGTCGTCGCGGTCCTGCGAGGTGGCGAGTTCGGCGGCGACCAGCCCACGCAACCGTCGTAGCCGGGTGGACGCGACCCGGCCACGACGGACCTCGCCGTACAGCGGATGCGCCAGCCGCACCGTTGCACCCCCCTCGACGGGTTCGAGGGTTATCAGTCCGCGGATATCGGCCTCTTCGACCGCGGCCGGATCGGTGATCCGCGTCAGGGCCGCCAGGTCGATCGGTTCGCCGACGGCCAGGACGTCGATCACGTCACCGACCGACCCGGGCAGGCACCCGATGCGGGAATCGATGAGGCCGGCAAGACTGGGCCGGATGATCGGATCTCCGATCCAGCGCCAGTACCCGTGTTGCCGCACGATTCGGCCGTCGGAGACCTCGTGTTCGACGATGTTGCGAAGGTACAACACATTGCCGCGGGTGAGTTTCCACAGCCGTTGCGCCGCATCGGAATCTATCGGGCCACCCAGCGCCTCCGACAGCAGATCGGTGGTCTCGCCGAGTGACAGCGGCTGCAGGTCGAGCCGTTCGAACCGACCGGCCGCCCAGATCTCGTGCACAGCAGCGGGAATCGCTTCGCCGTCACGAACGGTGAGAATCACCTTCGCCAGTTTCCGTTGGATGATCTGCTGCACCACGAACGCCGACACGTCGTCGATCAGGTGGACGTCGTCAATGCCCACCACCGCGGCGCCCGAAGAGTCGGCCGTCAGGGATTCGATCACGGCCCTTGCCAGGGGAACCGTGTCGGTGACATCCGACGGCACCCATGCGGCGAACGCGCCGAGCGGGACCCCGCGCGCCGCGGATGTGCAGATCGCCCATCGCACTTCGCAGCCCTGCGACGCCGCCACCGATAACAGGTCACGTGAGATTCGGCTCTTCCCCACCCCCGCCGCACCGCAGACAACAGCCCCGGATACATCCGAAGCCGAGATGGCCGCCCGGAGAGTTTGCATCTCCGCGGTACGGCCGATCAGGGGCCACGACAAGGGCTCTGAGCTCACAGCATCGCCTCCGCTAACGCCATATGGCCTTCGTAGCCAACCTCGGTGGCCCGCTTGAGGTAGCGGTCGGCGAAGGCGCGATATCCGTTCTCATCACCGTTGGCGCGGGCTATCAACGCCCGCAGTCGCAGCAACGGAATCTCGAACAGCACGAAGCCCGGGTCGGTCGGCACCGCCGCCAACCGGTCGACGGTTGCCTGGGCATCTGCGAGGTCGGCGTCGGTGCTGCGCTGCAGCAGTGACTCCACGAACACCCTGGTGGCTTCACCGCGCGTGGCCATCTCACCCGTGTCGAACAGGTAGTCCACGACCGCGCGCGCTAGCTCAATGGCGCCATCGACGTCGCCGACCCGGGCCTTCTCCCTCGCGAGCTCGGTGTCAACAACCCGCACAACGTTGTCTGCATAGCCGTGCCGCAGTTGAGCTTTGCGGTATCGGGCAAGTAGCGCCAAGCCGGCACTACGTTGCGAACCGCCCCGATTGACGAGAATGAGGCCTCGACTCAGCCGAGCGAAATCCACCGCGAAGTCGCCGCCGGAATGCTCGGCCATCTCCAGTGCGTCGGCGCTGTCCCGCTCAGCCGACGCGCCGGACAGCAATACCCCGACATGGCCGGCGAAGCCGTACTTGCAGAGCACGGCGAGGACGTAGGACGTCGCATCGCCGCCGGCCATCGCGATTGCCTGATCAAAGTCTTCCTGCCAGCCTGAAACCCCGAGGCAATACCGGTTGGAGCCACGGTATGCGAACGCGAACGCCAACGGTGATCCGACCAACAGGTTGCCCTTGGTGGAGTCGCCTTCAGCCAGGTCGATGACGAGCTGTGCCAAGCGCAGGCCTTCGGCCACCGCGCCCGCCTGCCACATCGCGTTGCTCGGTGCGCCGCCAACCCCGACGGTTAACACCGGATCGCCGATCGACTCGAGCAGCCGGCTGCAGTCCGATGCAACCCGTGCCGATTCCCGGAACCGGTTGTGTAACAGCAGCACCGACATCAGGCCGGCCATGCCGATGACCAGCGACACCGTGTCGCCCGCCACGGTGCAGAGCTCGCGCAGTTCGTCGAAGCCCGCGTCGGCGACGCTGCCGCCGACCCAGCTGGCGCTCCCGCATAGCAGCGTCCGCGGGGCGATGCGCATCGACACCCGGTCTGGGTAGCCGGTGGGCAACCGGTCGGCGACTTGCCGTGCGCGTGCCCAGCTGACTCGCGCAGCCCTGATGTCGCGATATTGCGCCCATCCCCCCGCCCGCATGTGCCAGCCGAACGCGGCGGGCAGGTCCTCGGCAGCCTCGACATGCTCAGCGATCAGCGCCGCGTTCTCGTCGAGCGCATCCGGGTCGCGCTGCTCGATGGCGGCCGCCAGCCGCCGATGCAGCTCGGCACGCTGCGACGTGAGCTGGGATTCGTAGGCCACGATCCGGTTCAGTGGGTGATGGAAGACATACTCCGGGCACGGCGCGAACCGCACCCGATCAACAAGTTCGACAGCGATCAAACGGTCGATCTCGGCTTCGTCATCGAGCAGCGCCAACTGCTCAGCGCCGAACCGCATCCCGATAACCGCTGCCGCGTTCAGTGTCCGTTTGGCGACGGGGTCGAGCCGGTCGATGCGGGCGGCGATGGTCGCCTGCAAAGTGGCAGGCACCGCGACATCAGCCTCGCCGGTGTGGCAGACATAGTTACCACGGACCCCAATCAGCACGCCACGCTCAGCCAGATCGCGCACCATCTCTTCGGCGAAAAACGGATTTCCTGCCGCTCGCTCGATGACCTGTTCGGAAAGCGTCGTCACCGACGGGTGTGAACCCATCAGTTCGGTTGTGAGCGTCGCGGATTGCAATGCGTTCAACGGTGCCAAGTTGATCATCTGCATATTCGGTATCCGCGTCAGCACACCTCGATATTCCGGCCGATAGGTGATCACCACCAACGACGGGGTTTGCGGGATCACGGTCAGAAGATCCGCCAGCAACAACTCGCTGACCTCGTCGATCCAATGCGCGTCCTCAGCGACGTACACCGCCGGAGTCCGGCGGGCCAGCGAGACGGTATTGACCAACCGCGTCAACCGCCGCCGCCGGGCGTCAGGGTCGATAGCCGGCAGTTCAACCCCGCTATCGCGAATACCGAGCAGGTCGTCGAGCAACAGCAGATCCTGCGGATCAGCAGTAGGCGCGCGCTCCCGCACCCGCGCGCGTGCCGCTTCGCCATCGAGGCCGTCCACCCCCAGCGCGGTGCGCAGCAACGACGTCACAATGTGAAAAGGGACTTCGCTGGCGTGCGACTCGCAGTAGGCGGCGAATATCTCGATACCCCGCTGCTGCGCCACCGCATTGACTTCGCGGACCATGCGGCTCTTGCCAATACCGGGCGGCCCGACGATACCGACCACACAACCGGCACCGCTGATCGCCGCATCGAGCATGCCGGTCAGTGCGCCCATCTCCCGACTGCGACCCACCAACGACGGATCCTGCCGTCCGGCGTGTTGACGATCCGACGACGCCCCCAGCAGCTGGCGCGCCGGCACCGGCTCTGCAGCGCCTTTGATATGAACCAACTCCAGCTCACCCAACGCGGCGACATCTTCAACCAGCCGTGCCGTCGACGCACTCAGCATCACCCCACCCGCTGGCGCCACCGACTCCATCCGCTGCGCCAAGCCGACCTGCTCGCCGATCGCGGTGTAGCTCACCGGGTTGGAGCCGAGTTCACCGGCAACCACCCGGCCCGAGTTCAATCCCGCTCGCAACCGAAGTGCGATGCCGTCCTGACGTTGCACCTCATCGGCCAGCCCCCGGGCCTGCTGTTGGATATCTAACGCCGCCAGACATGCCCGAAAGGCATGGTCCTCCAACGCCACCGGCGCACCGAACACGGCCATGATGGCGTCGCCGATGAACTTGTCCACCGTCCCGCCATAGCGCCGCACCACCGCCGAACACCGACCGAACAACTCGGTCATGATCTCGCGCAGACGTTCGGCCCCCACCGCCGAGGCGATGTCCATTGAATGCACCACATCGGCGAAAAGCACCGTGACTTGTTTGTACTCGGCCGTGCGATGAGTCGACGCGACGGACGCACCACACTCGGAACAGAATTTGGCGTTCTCCCGCACCTCGGTGCCACACTCCGCGCAGGCGGTCATGTCATCGCCTCCGCCAGCGCGATATGGCCCTCAAAACCAAGGTCGTCGGCCATCTTTCGGTAGCCGGCGACCAGATCCCGGTAGCCGTCCGCATCTCCGTTCGCCCGGGCCAGCAGCGCCCGCACCCGGAGCAGCCAGATGTCGTGCACGACGAACCCCGGCTCGGTCGGCACGGCCGCCAGCCGGTCGATAAGCGCCTGCACTTCTCGCACGTCGGTGTCTGTACCTCTGAGCAGTAAAAGCCCTCCCAGAACGGCGGTGGCCTGTCCAAGCCCGAGTACATCGCCTGAGACGAACAGCTTCTCGAGGACGACTCGCGACAGGGCGATCGCGCCGTCGAGATCGCCGGCCCGGGCATGCTCCTGGGCGAAAACATTGTCGGCGTAATAGGCCGCAATCATCGTGAAGCGCTCTTGCACCGCGGCCTCACGGGCTGCGGCAAGCAGGGCCAAGCCCTCTTCACGACCGGGTCCGTCCTGCTCCATCAAGGCGATGCCGCGCACCTGTCGGGCGGATGCGAGGGTGAGATCGTCGCCGGATCGCTCCGCGAGCGCGAGCACCTCAGCCGTCTCCTGCAACGCGGCAGCGTCAGGCCGCCACACACCGCCACCGATGAGGGTGTACTTGAACAGCAGTGTGACCGCGCGGAACGACGGTTCGAATGCCCGGAGCATCGTTGCCGCGTGCTCGACGTCGTCTCGCCAACCGTGGTCACCCAGGCAACATCGTGCGCAGCCCCGCAACATGATTGCGCACGCCAACGGAGAGGCGACTATCAGATCGCCCTTGGTGGCATCCCCGTCAGCGAGGTCGATCATCCGTTGCGCCAGCTGCACGACTTCGGTCATCTCGGCGCGCTGGAACTTGGCGGCGAGCGCACTGTAGAGCAACCCGAGGGTCAACGTCGGGTCGCCGATCGATTCGAGCAGGCTGGTCAGCTCGGAAGCCAACAACGATGCTTCCGGGAACCGGGCGTGCACAATCAAGGCCGGCAGCCATCCCGCCATCCCCATCGCCAGCGACACCTTGTCATCGGCAGCGCCGGCAAGGCCGCGGAGTTCATCAAACCCGGTATCGGCCAGGGTGCCGCCGGCAAACCACGATGTGGCGCACAGCAGCGTCCGCGGGGCGATCCGCAGTGCGGTGCGTTCCGAGTCCGAGTCGGGCAATCGGTCGGCGACGTTGCGCGCACGCTGCCAACTGGCCCGTGCCGCGATCATGTTCCGATGGGTCAGCCACGTGCCGGCGCGCATGTGCCAGTCAAATGTTGCGTGCAGATCGCCTGCGGCTTCGAGGTGTTCGGCGATCAGCGCGGCGTTCTCGTCTAGTGCATTGGGGTGACGCTGCTCGATTGCGGCGGCCAATCGTCGATGCAGCACGGCGCGACTCGATTTGAGTTGCGACTCGTAGGCGACGGTGCGGACCAGCGGATGGTGGAATGCATATTCGGCATACGGGGTGAACCGCACCTGATCGATAAGTTCGGCAGCGACCAATGACCCTGTCTGCGAATGCGTGTCGAGCAAGGCCAATTGCTCGGCGCTGAACCGCAACCCGATGACCGCGGCCGCATTCAAGGTCTGTTTGGCAGCAGGCTCGAGCCGATCGATACGGGCGGCGATGGTGGCCTGCAAGGTAGCGGGCACCGCGACGTCGGCCGGGTCGCTGTGGCAGATATAGCTGCCGCGCTCGCCGGACAACACGGCCCGTTCGGCCAGATCGCGCACCATCTCCTCGGCGAAGAACGGGTTCCCGGCCGCCCGCTCAGCGACCCGGGCAGCCAAGTGGGCAACCGACGGATGCGAACCGACGAGATCACCGGCAAGCGCAGACGTCTGCGAAGCATTCAGCGCTGCAAGGGTGATCGTCTGCGAGTTCGATACCCGGGCCAACTCGCCACGATATTCGGGCCGGTAGGTGATCAACACCAACGACGGGGTTTGCGGAATCACCGCGAGAAAATCCGCCACCAGCGATTCGCTGACCCCATCGATCCAATGCGTGTCTTCGATGACGAACACCGCAGGGGTTTGGCGGGCCAACGAGATGGTGTTGACCAACCGGGTCAGCCGCCGCTGTCGGGCATCGGGATCGATCACGGGCAATTCGACACCACTGTCAGCAATGCCGAGTAGGTCATCGAGCAGCAACAGGTCCTGCGGGTCGGCATCAGGAACACGCTCCCTGACCCGTACGCGTGCTGATTCGTCGCCGAGCGAGCTCACCCCGAGCGCCGTGCGCAGCAACGAATTCACCGTGTAGAACGGGATTTCGCTGGCGTGCGACTCGCAGTACGTGGTGAACACCTCGATACCCCGCTGCTGCGCCAGGGCCGCGACTTCGCGGGCGATGCGGCTCTTACCAATACCCGGCGGCCCGATGACACCCACCACACAACCGCTACCTTCGATCGCTTGATCGAGCATGCCGGCCAGTGCGCCCAGCTCCCAGCTGCGGCCCACCAAAGACGGATCTTGCCGACCGGCCTGTCGACGATCCGATGACACCGCCAACAGCCGATACGCTCGCACCGGTTCGGCGGCGCCCTTGATCTGCACTAGCTCCGACTCACCCAGCATCACGTGGTCCTCGACCAGTCGCGCGGTCGCTTCGCTCAGCATCACCCCACCCGGAGCTGCCACGGACTCCATCCGCTGCGCCAGCCCAACCTGCTCACCGATCGTGGTGTAACTGCCCGGCCCGGAACCGATTTCACCTGCGACCACCTCACCAGAGTTCAGACCAACCCGCAGTTGCAGTCCGGCCTCCTCAGCACCCTGAATCTCCAAGGCCGCCAGGCACGCCCGAAACGCGTGATCCTCCAACGCGATCGGCGCACCGAACACCGCCATGATCCCGTCCCCGGTGAACTTGTCCACGGTCCCGCCATAACGCCGCACCACCGCCGCGCACTGATCGAACAACTGCGCCATGATCTCGCGCAACCGCTCGGCACCCACTGCCGCCGCGATATCCATCGAATGGACCACGTCGGCGAAAAGAATCGTCACCTGTTTGAATTCCGCCGGCACTGCGGCAGCAGTTATCGGCGAACCACAGGAGTGGCAGAACCGTGCATTCTCCAGTGGTTCGACACCGCACACCCGGCATGTGGTTGCGGTCATCCCGACCCCGCCGATCCGTCAAATCAACCGATCGGCCAAGAATATGCTTATCCGCAGCTAGCTGAGCTTTTGTTACGTGATCGTCACAGTAGGGACGGCTGCTAGGCGACGTGTTTGTTCCGAACAGTTGTCGCAGGCCGGATTTTCACGGAAGGATCACGGTGGTTGAGGAGGTGCTCGTGGAGACGGTGCTGGTGACCGGCGCGTTCGGTCTGGTCGGTTCGGCGGTGCTACGGCAATTGGTCGCGGACGGTCGGGACGTCGTAGCGACTGATTTGGAAATCCCCGCCAACCGCGAGGCGGCGGCCAAACTGCCGAAATCGGTTCAGGTGCGCTACGCCGACCTCACCGACCCGGCAGCGGTCGGTGACCTCGTCGGCACCGTCAAACCCGCCGCGATCATCCATCTGGCCGCGGTGATTCCTCCTCTTATCTATGGGCACCGCGAGCTGGCCCGCAAGGTCAACGTCGAGGCCACCGGGCACTTGCTGGCCGCGGCAGCCGCCCAGCCCGACCCGCCCCGCTACGTACAGGCCTCCAGCATCGCGGTGTACGGCTCCCGCAATCCCCATGCCGTCGCCGGCGTGCTGACCGCCGACACCCCGACCAATCCGGCCGACCTGTACGGCGACCACAAGGTGCAAGCCGAACGACTGGTTCGCGACTCCGGGCTGGATTGGGTGATCCTGCGACTGGGCGGGGTGATGACGGTCGACCCGGGGCCCTACGTCAAGCTCGAAAGCCTCTATTTCGAGCAGTTGTTGCCGGCCGACGGCAGGCTGCAGACCGTCGACGTCCGTGACGTCGCGTCGGCGTTCGTCGCGGCCACCACTGCCCCCGTCGTCGGGGAGACCCTGCTGATCGGCGGCGACGACACCCACCGCCTGCTCCAGCGCGACGTCGCACCGGCGATGGCCGCCGCGATGGGCTTGGTGAACGGGCTGCCCGCCGGCCTGCCCGGCAACCCCGAGCGCGACGAGGACTGGTTCAACACCGACTGGATGGATTCCAGTCGCGCCCAGGAGGCGCTGGGCTTCCAGCACTACTCCTGGCCGCAGATACTGGCGGAGACGGCGGCGAAGGCCGGCCCGAAGCGATACCTGCTGCGGGTGATAGCGCCACTGGCCCGCGTGGTGCTGGGGTGGCGCGCCCCCTACTACGGCACCGGCAAGAAGTTCGCCGACCCGTGGGGAGCCATCGCCGACAAGTGGGACGATCCGCGCCCGTGAACTCCGACTTCACCCCCACTCAGCGACGCGCGCTGGCGGTCTTCACCGTTATCGCGCTGCTGTTCGGGGCGTACTTCCTGCGCACCTATTTCGTACTGATCGTGGTGGCTGCGGTGGGCGCCTACCTGTTCACCCCGCTGTTCCGTGCGTTGAGTCGGCGCCTGCCCACCGGGCTGGCAGCCACCGGCACGCTGCTGGCCGCGCTGATCGCCGTCATCGTCCCGGTCGGCCTGACGATCTTTTTGGCCGTCATCCAGATCACCCGCACCGTCGGCGACGTGGCGGAGTGGGTGCAGGCCACCGACCCCAACGCACTCGGCGACAAGGCCCTGAAGTTCGTCAACGGCCTGCTGGAGCGGATTCCATTCGTGCACGTCCAGCTGACCATGGCGTCAGTACGTGAGGCGATGGTGGACGTGGCGCAGAAAGGCGGCGAATTGCTGCTGCACGTGCTGCAGGGCGCCGCCGGGGGTGTGGTCGGGGCGATCACCTCGGCAATCATCTTCCTGTACGTGTTCCTCGCCCTGTTGACCCACCGCGAGGAACTACAGACCCTGGCCCGCCAACTCAACCCGCTCGGCGCCGAAGTCACCGATCTGTACCTGGCCAAGATGGGCTCAATGGTGCGCGGCACCGTCGGCGGCCAGTTCGTCATCGCGTTCTGCCAGGGCGTTGCCGGGGCCGTCTCCATCTACATCGCCGGGTTCCACCAGGCGTTCTTCGTGTTCGCGATCCTGCTGACCGCGCTGTCGGTCATCCCACTCGGCGGGGGCATCGCGACCATTCCGTTCGGCATCGGCATGGCCCTGTTCGGCAACGTCGCCGGCGGGGTGTTCGTGGTGGCATTCCACCTGATCGTCGTGACCAACATCGACAACTTCTTGCGCCCGATCCTGGTGCCACGCGACGCCCGACTCAATTCGGCGCTGATGCTGCTGGCCGTGTTCGCCGGGATCGGCATGTTCGGGTTCTGGGGCATCGTGATCGGTCCGGTGCTGATGATCATCATCGTCACCACCATCGACGTCTATCTGGCGGTGTATCACGGCGTGGAGATGCAGACCGGCGATGACGAACCCAAAGCCCGCCGAAAGTGGCGGCTGCGTCGCAAGGCGGTTAAGGAGCCAGCCGCTCAGTGAGGAATTCGACGACCCGCTTACGCGCCTCGTAGGCCGGGTGCCCCTCGACCTCACGGACCTGATCGGTGAGCACCGAGTGCGCCATCCGGGAAAGGCCGTGCGGGTTGCCCGGCGACGAGTCGATCTCGATGACCTCGAATGCGTCACCCAGGCGTGCTTTCAAGGTGCCGAAGCGTTCGCCAGGCGCCATCTTGTCCTCGCTGAACCGCAGCCCGATCGCGCATAGTCCTTCGTTGGCGGCCCGGTCGGCGATGACCCCCAACTCGATGTCGGAGAGTCCGGCGTCCCGGCGCTGCTTGGGTGTCAACGGGAACGGTACCGAGGGCTGGCTGAGCACCGGCGCCAGCACACTGTCGTCGACGGCGGCGGCCAGTGCGAAGCCACCGGTGAAGCACTGACCGATCACCCCGACGCCCTTGCCGGGAGTGTGTTCGTTGAGGTCGCGGGCCAGCGCCCGCAGGAACGCGGTCACCGGGCGTTGCGCATTGGTGGCCAGTGCCGCGAATTCGCGCGTCACGCACAGGCGGGCCATCGTGGTCAGCGCGTAGCCGGGAGTGATCGCTTTGCCCGGCGTGCCGAACAGCGACGGGATCGCCACGGTGAAACCGTTGTCGACCAGGTGGTTGCCCAGCCCCAGCACGGCAGGGTGAATTCCGGGAACCTCCGGGATCAGCACCACGCCCGGCCCCGCGCCCTTGCGGTACACGTCGTGGGTGAATCCGCCGCCGGCGAACGGTGTCGGGGTCCAGCCGGTCAGGTCGGCTTCGGGTGCGGTCATGGGTGATCCTTTCGGTGGTTGGGCAACGGCGCCTGCGATTGGGTGGCTGCCGCCAGCACTCGGAACTGCTGCGCACCGCCCGAGCCGGTGATCGCGAGCTGGGCCGCCTCGGACTTTGACATCAGCCGGGTGGTCCACACCGGGTCGCTTTCGCCTTGGTACACCACCCACCGGGTGCCGTCGACGTCTTCGGTACCGGTGGGATGCAGCCCGGGGTGGATCGCGGCGACCAGCGCTGTCTCGTCGGCGTTGCTCTGGGTCAGGCTGACGTACATCCCGGTCGGGTCCAGGTAACCGACCCTGGAGGTCACCGCGCGCAGCCGCTGACCGGACGGGTCGGTGCGCCCGTCGGTGATGCTGCCGCGGCTGCCCGAGTTGGGTTGCCAACCTTCCGGCAGCTTCGGCAGACGGACCGGGAAGCCCAGCGTCTGCGCGTCGGCGTTCAGCGCGGCGACGACGTCGTAGGACGGCACCGGCCCGGCGGTGGTTCCGCCCGGCCGGAAAGAGCAGGTCCCGGCCAGACCGGCCAGCACGATGCAGGCCAGGACCAGCGGCGCGATCGACCAGAACATGTCGCGGCCGTCCTGCAGCAGACGTGGCTTGGCCGGCTGGGGCGCTGGCTGGGGCTCGGTGGTCACGCTGCCAGTATCCCAGCTCAGTGGTGCTGATCCGGCTCTGGGAGAATGAACAGCCGTGACTGGCATGACGGGACCACCTCGACGAGAAGCCCCAGACCGCAACCTGGCCATGGAACTGGTGCGCGTGACCGAGGCCGGAGCGATGGCCTCCGGCCGCTGGGTGGGCCGCGGCGACAAGGAGGGTGGCGACGGCGCGGCCGTGGACGCGATGCGCGAGCTGGTGAACTCGGTGTCGATGCGTGGCGTCGTGGTGATCGGTGAGGGCGAGAAGGACCACGCACCGATGCTCTACAACGGTGAAGAGGTCGGCAACGGCGACGGCCCCGACTGCGATTTCGCTGTCGACCCGGTCGACGGGACCACCCTGATGAGCAAGGGCATGCCCAACGCCATCTCGGTGCTGGCGGTGGCCGACCGCGGCTCGATGTTCGACCCGTCGGCGGTGTTCTACATGAACAAGATCGCCGTCGGCCCGGAAGCCGCCCACGTACTGGACATCACCAAGCCGATCGCAGAGAACATCCGCGCGGTCGCCAAGGTCAAGGGCCTGTCGGAGCGGGACATGACCGTGTGCATCCTGGACCGGCCCCGGCACGCCCAGCTCATCCACGACGTGCGCGCCACGGGGGCACGGATCCGGCTGATCACCGACGGTGACGTGGCCGGCGCCATCTCGGCGTGCCGGCCCGACTCGGGCACCGACATGCTCGCCGGGATCGGCGGCACCCCGGAGGGCATCATCGCCGCCGCCGCGATCCGCTGCATGGGCGGCGCCATCCAGGCCCAGCTGGCGCCCACCGACGATGCCGAGCGGCAGAAGGCCCTGGACGCCGGCTATGACCTGGACGAGGTGCTGACCACCGAGCATCTCGTCTCCGGCGACAACGTGTTCTTCTGTGCGACCGGCGTCACCGATGGCGACCTGCTCAAAGGGGTGCGCTACTACCCCGGCGGCTGCACCACCCAGTCGATCGTGATGCGCTCGAAGTCCGGCACCGTCCGGATGATCGAGGCATACCACCGGCTGTCGAAGCTCAACGAGTATTCGGCGGTCGACTTCACCGGCGATTCCACTGCCGCCTATCCGCTGCCCTGACCGTCAAGCGAGGACTTAAAACCTATGAGCGACACCGAATACCGCATCGAACACGACACCATGGGCGAGGTCCGGGTGCCGGTGAACGCCTTGTGGCGCGCGCAGACCCAGCGTGCGGTGGAGAACTTCCCGATCTCCGGTCGCGGCCTGGAGCGCACCCAGATCCGGGCACTCGGATTGCTGAAGAGCGCCTGCGCGCAGGTGAACGCCGATCTGGGCCTGCTGGCTCCGGAGAAGGCCGCCGCGATCAAGGCCGCCGCCGCGGAGATCGCCGACGGTAAGCACGACGACCAGTTCCCCATCGACGTGTTCCAGACCGGTTCGGGCACCAGTTCCAACATGAACACCAACGAGGTGATCGCGTCGATCGCGGCCGCCAACGGGGTGACGGTGCACCCCAACGACGACGTGAACATGTCGCAGTCGTCCAACGACACCTTCCCGACCGCTACCCACATCGCGGCCACCGAAGCTGCGGTGCGCCACCTGATTCCGGCACTGCAGGTGCTGCACGACGCGCTGGCCGCCAAGGCCTCCGAATGGCGCACGGTGGTGAAATCGGGCCGCACCCACCTGATGGACGCCGTGCCGGTGACGCTGGGTCAGGAGTTCTCCGGTTACGCCCGCCAGATCGCCGCGGGCATCGAGCGGGTGCAGTCGACGCTGCCGCGTCTGGGTGAGCTGGCGATCGGCGGCACCGCCGTCGGCACCGGGCTGAACGCCCCCGACGGCTTCGGCGCCAAGGTGGTCGAGGTGCTGGTCGCCGAGACCGGGATCACCGAGCTACGCAACGCGGCGAACTCATTCGAGGCCCAGGCGGCGCGCGACGGATTGGTCGAAGCGTCCGGGGCGCTGCGCACCATCGCGGTGTCGCTGACCAAGATCGCCAACGACATCCGCTGGATGGGCTCGGGCCCGCTGACCGGTCTCGCCGAGATTCAACTGCCCGACCTTCAGCCGGGCAGCTCCATCATGCCCGGCAAAGTGAATCCCGTTCTGCCCGAAGCGGTCACCCAGGTGGCAGCGCAGGTGATCGGCAACGACGCGGCGATCGCCTGGGGCGGCGGCAACGGCGCCTTCGAGCTCAACGTCTACATCCCGATGATGGCCCGCAACATGCTGGAGTCCTTCAAGCTGCTGACCAACGTCTCACAGCTGTTCGCCGAGCGCTGCATCGTCGGGCTGGTCGCCAACGTCGAGCACCTGCGCGAGTTGGCCGAGTCCAGCCCGTCGATCGTGACGCCGCTGAACTCCGCGATCGGCTACGAGGAGGCCGCCGCGGTGGCCAAGCAGGCCCTCAAGGAACGCAAGACCATTCGCCAGACCGTGATCGACCGCGGCCTGATCGGCGACAAGCTGTCGGAGGCCGAGCTGGACAAACGCCTCGATGTGCTGGCGATGGCCAAGGTGAAGGACGCCTAAGTCAGCCGATGGCCGCCGAACCCGCCGGGTCCGCTGGGCCCGTGGTCGGCAGCGTCGCGATGGCGAAGGTGACTCGCCGTCTCATTCCCTTCCTGGCACTGCTCTATTTCATCAATTACCTCGATCGCGTCAACATCGGCTTCGCCGGCCCCAACGGCATGAACGACGAACTCGGCATGACCGCGACGATGTTCGGGTTCGCCTCGGGGATCTTCTTCCTCGGTTATTTGTTCCTGGAGATACCCAGCAACATCGCGCTCCACAAGTTCGGTGGCCGGCGTTGGCTGGCTCGCATCATGCTGACCTGGGGAATCGTCAGCACCGCAATCGCTTTCGTGCCCAACGCACCAACGCTGGTCGTGCTGCGGTTCCTGCTCGGGGTGGCTGAGGCCGGGTTCTTCCCGGGCATCATCCTCTATCTCACGTTCTGGTTTCCGGAGAAGCAGCGGTCGCGGGCGATCTCGCTTTTCATGGTGGCGGTGCCGGTCTCGACAGCGATCAGCTACACCTTGTCCTCGCTCGTCATCGACTGGGGCCATGGTGTTTTCGGTCTCGCCGGGTGGCGTTTCATGTTCCTCGTCGAGGGGCTGCCCGCGATTGCGATCGCGTTCGTGTGCTGGTTCTACCTGACCGACCGCCCGGCGGATGCACGCTGGCTCGACGCCGATGAGCGGCAGTGGCTGGAAACGACGCTCGCCGGCGAGCGGGCTGCAGCCGAGGCAGGTCAGCATTGGTCGCTCACGAAGGCGCTCAGTCATCGGCGAATGCTGGCCCTGGCGTTCGTCTACTTCGGGATCGTCTACGGCCTGTACGCCGTCGGGTTCTTCCTGCCGACCATTGTCGCCGGGTTCGAGCAGCAGTACGGCAGTCACCTGAGCATCATCGGGCGCGGCGTCGTGACCGCGATTCCGTTCGCCGTCGCCGCCGTCGTGATGGTCCCGTGGGCACGCCATGCCGACCGGACGGGAGAACGCGTCTGGCATGTGGCGATCCCCGCGATCATCGGGGGCGTGAGCATTCCCGCGGCGCTGTACATGGCCAACCCGTACCTGGCGATGCTCGCGATCACGGCGTCGACGTGCTCGATCATGTGCGCGATGCCGGCTTTCTGGGCGCTGCCGTCGCAATTCCTCACCGGAACGGCGGCGGCCGGAGGGATCGCCTTGATCAATTCGCTGGGCAACCTGAGCGGCTTCGGCGGCCCCTACGTCACGGGCTGGCTGACGGATCTGACCGGCGACAGCAAGGCCGGCTTGTGGGTGGTTGGGGCGCTGTCGCTCGCCGCGGCCGGCGTGGTCGTTGCTCTCGGTTCCGCCCCCAAAAGATCAGCGGCCTAGGACCGTTAGAAGGGCGGCGGGTCGTCGTCCGGGTCGGCTGATGCCCGGGGGAACCAGGTGGCTTGGCGGGCGGCGCGGCGGGCTTCGCGGGCGTTGCGATTCTGACTGCGTTCGGTATTGATGCGCGCCGCCCGGTTCTGGGCACGGGTGCGCCGACGCCTGGGCATCATCGCGATGCGCTCCCCACACGGACTATCCGATGCCCGCTGCGGTGGCGCCAATTCCCCGGTAGACACACACAAGCGCGGAAACAGCAGTGAGCTGCCCGGTGTGCTGACATAGCTCCGCCCCGACGGCGAGGTCAGGATCACCGTCGCATCAGGCAACTGCTGATCTCGCCAACCCCAAAACGTTTTCACCAAATGATGAGTACGGCAATAACATTTCAGATTCGACGCATGAGTGGGCCCACCATCACCGAACGCGATCGTGTGGTCGATATCGCAGTCAAATGCCCGACGATCACAACCCGGCCACCGACACGTCACATCCCGACACCGCACAAAATCAGCCAACGCCTTCGACGGCACATACCCCGACTCCGCCGGGGCATCCACCGGATGCACCAACGGCACCAGCGGTGAGGACTTCGCCAACTCAGCGATCAACTCCGGCGGAACAAGCCCATCGGCCTCCACCATCGACCCCGACTCTTCACCGGCCCCGGCGACACTGTCGTGCCCCGCGATCACATGAATCACCACCGGCGAAGCCGCCGCACGGCCTCCCACACCACAATCGGTGCGCCCGCAGCGACATCCCAACCGATCCGCCCGGGCCGCCAACGCACCCATCGCATCGGCACGCCGCTGCCCACGACTACGCGGATCATGCTCACACACCGTGCCCGCCAACCCGTCCAACGCCTTATCCAACGCACGAGCATCAACGGTGAACAAGCTGCCGTAGATCTCCGACACAGCGCCCTCACCCTGATCCGCGAACACGATCTCGCGCTCAGCCTGCCGCGCCTTGCGTCGCCGCACCGCATCCGCATCGGCCTTCGCCACGATCCGATCGATCTTTCCCGCCAACCGACTCGCCGTCAGCGACGGCCACCGCACCACCGCGACCGCCAACTCCGCATCCACCCTCGCCAACACCTCACGATCGGTGATCAAATCAATGCGATAGGTGATCGTCTGAAACAGCCGCAACGTGATATCCCCGGCCGCAAACACCTCAGCCACCTTCGGCAACTGCTCACGCATCGCCCGCGCATACCGCAACCGACTACCAGCCAACCCCTGGCTGATCCGCAACGCCGCCGCCACCTCAGCACTCACCGCCGCCTCGGTGTCCACCGCCCAGTCCTCAGTCTCGCGACACCGACTCAACCGCAACGCGAACAACTCCCCAATCGCCACCAACTGCGCCGCCGCCGCCCGATTCTCCGCCCGCCCCGCCCCACAAATCCGCTCCACCAAAACCGCCGACTCCGGCGTCACCGACGGATAACGCCGCTCAAACCGCTCATTCAAACGCGCCACCGACTCCGCAGAGGGAACCTGTGATGTCTCAAGACATCGGTGACAGTTCTGCATCAGGACATGGGTGACAGTTGGTGTATCAGGACTTCGGTGACG
>NZ_JBVAXQ010000013.1:0-179291 GCF_055419425.1 Mycobacterium sp. IDUB_21
AGCCCCGGCAAAAGCCAGGGCAATCTGTAACCGATGACGCGACTCAGATGTCACCTATGACGCGACTCATCACAATGGCGGTGGCGGAGGGATTTGAACCCCCGGACGGTTTTAGCCGTCTCTCGCTTTCAAGGCGAGTGCATTAGGCCGCTCTGCCACGCCACCGCGGGAAATCGTACCCCGGCGCCCCGAGTGCACTCGGGCCGTCGCAAACGCGCGGGTGCGCGACGCTTTTAGCGCGAGTCCGCAACGTGGGAAGGCCCGGCACCCTGCTGGCGGTTTCTAGGGGTCGTTGCAACACTGCTTGCTAGTTGGCGGTGATTAGATCACGCAGACGCTCGGCTGGGGTTTCCCAGCCGAGTGTTTTGCGTGGACGACCGTTGAGTTGCTGGGCGACGTGTTCGAGGTCTTCGGGACCGAAGACGCTCAGGTCGGTGCCCTTGGGGAAGTACTGGCGTAGTAAGCCGTTTGTGTTCTCGTTGGTTCCACGCTGCCAAGGGCTGGCCGGATCACAGAAGTAGCCGGCCATATCGGTGGCCATCGAGAACTGCTTGTGACGCGCCATCTCGGCGCCCTGGTCCCAGGTCAGTGATCCACGCAGATGGGCCGGCAAAGTAGCGATGGTGGTGATCAACCCGTCGCGCACGGCGTCGGCGTCGTGACCAGCGGGCAGATGCACCAGCATCGTGTAGCGGGTAGCGCGTTCGACGAGAGTGGCGATCGCGGTCCTGTTGCCTTCCCCCATGATCAGGTCGCCTTCCCAATGACCGGGCACCGCACGGTCTGCCACCTCGGCGGGCCTGTCGCTGATCATGATCATCGGATCGACGAACCGGTGTGTGCGTTGGCCGGCGACCCGATGCGGTTTGCGACGCGTCCTACCCGTTCGGAGTGCCTGCTGCACTTCCTTTTTCAGCCCGCCCCGGGCCTGAAAGTACAACGCCTGGTAGATCGTTTCGTGACTCACTCGCATGCTCTCGTCGTCGGGGTAGTCCCGGCGCAGCCGATGCGAAATCTGCTCCGGTGACAACCTGCGCGCCAGACCATCCTCGACCGCCGCCCGCAGGACGGTGTTGGTCACCAGTTTGGACTGCTTGGGCCGCGCCCGATTGGCGGTAGCTGCCCGATGAGCCTGATACGGCAGATACTGCCCGGCGACGCTGTGCCGGCGCAGCTCCCGCGACACGGTGCAGACGTGCTTACCGATACCGTCGGCGATCGCCTGCATCGGCTGCTTGGTGAGCAGACCGTCGGCGATGGCGAGCCGGTCCTGCAAACACAGATACCGGCCATCAGCCGCTGACTGGGCATCGTCACCGCAGGTCACATCGGTCACTGGAGTTTTGTAGCGGGTGCCGGTGGTGTAGTCCACCACCGTCCCGTCCGGGTGGATCCGCGTGTCGCGGGTCTTCCGAATCCCATCGCGCCAGTCGCGGACAGTGCGTTCGTTGACTCCGACCTCGCGTGCAGCCCGTGCGGCCGACCACCCCGAGGCCATCAACTCCAGGCACCGGCGCTTGGCCTGCGGCTTACCCACCGGTCGCAGCCTCTGCCCAGTGACCAGCCCCTCCTCGACCAGAATGCGGCGGGCCACCGAATGAACAACCCCGCAGGCCTTCGCCGCAGCGTTGATCGACCCAGACTCGGTGAACACCGCGACGATCACCCCGCGATCAGCAGTGCCTCCGCGGCCACGAGGCCTACCCTTCGGCTGCCCGACAGCCCGCAGGATCGCATAACACCGATGCCTCGACAGCCCAACCGCCACCGCAGCGTCCTTGACCGAGACCCCCGCATCGACCATCCCCACCAACCGGTCCCCAAACCGAGCACAGTCCTCCGAAAACGACATGGTCGCCGCAACCTCTCAATCGAGAGTGTTGCGACGACCATGTGAACCCGCCGCTGCGTGCCGGGCCTTCGCCACTTGTCGGCCTAGGCTGCGGGAGCCACGTGGGCGCCGGTGCCGCCCGCACCGCCGATGCCGCCGGTGGTCCCGGTGGCCGGGGTGCCGGGTTGGCCGAGGTCACCGGCCGTGTCAGCAGCGGCACCGCCGTTGCCTCCGCCGCCCCCGTTGCCGCCGTTGACCGCGCCGGCGCCGTTGCCGCCGGCGCCGCCCTGGCCGCCCACTCCGCCGTCACCGCTGGTGGAAGGGTTACCCCCGGCGAGATAGCCATTGGCGCCTTGGCCACCGGTGCCGCCATTGCCACCGTTTCCGCCGTGGCTGGGGCCGATGCCCAGGTCGTTGGTCGGGGTTTCCACGCCGCCGCTGGCACCGCCGGCACCACCGGCGCCGGCGTTGCCGCCATTGGTCGCACCGGGGCCACCATCACCGCCGTTACCGCCGTTACCGCCAGAGGCGGTCCCGGACCCACCGGCACCCCCGGCACCACCGTCACTGCCGGCACCACCGCCGGCGAAGATACTGCCGGTGTTGTACCCGCCCGCACCGCCGTTGCCGCCATTGCCGCCCACACTGACCACGCCGGGACCGGTGGCGCCGTCACCGCCGGCACCCCCGGTGCCCCCGCCACCCGTGGTGGTAGTGCCCTGGCCGCCGTCACCGCCGTTGCCGCCGATGCTGTAGATGGTGCCGTCGTGCAGCCAGCCGGTGCTGGTGCCGCCGTTGCCGCCGTTGCTGCCGCCGTAGCCGCCGTTGCCGCCGTCGCCGCCGGCGTAGGTGCCCGTACCGCCGTCACCGGCCGCCCCGGCGAGGCCGCCGAAGCTCGTGCCGCCATCACCACCGTTACCGCCGAAGGTTTGGACGGTGTTGTCATCGGTGGCGCCGTTGCCGCCGGCTCCGCCGTTGCCGCCGGTGCCGCCGGCGCTGAAGCCGCCGATCCCGCCGTTGCCGGCGTGACCGGCGCTCGCGCTACCGCCGTTACCGCCATTACCGGCGGTCGAACCGTGGTAGCCCTGCAGGGACGAGGAGCCGTCGCTGCCACCGCTGCCACCGTTGCCACCGTTGATGCCGGCTCCCCCGTTACCGCCGTCACCGCCGTTACCACCGATGGGGCCATCACCTCCGTAGCCGCCGTCGCTGCCGTTGCCGCCGTTGCCGAGGTAGTTGCCGGCGCCGTCTTGGTAGCCGTCACCGCCGTCACCGCCGGCGAGGCCGACTCCGCCGACACCGCCGGCGCCCGCGTTCCCGTACATCGGGCTGGTGTAGATGCTGGAACCTCTGGCGCCGCCCGCGCCGCCAGTACCGCCCATACCCGACCAACCGCCGTCGGCACCGTCGACGTGGTCGATGGTGCCGGAGGCGCCCAGTCCGCCGGTGCCGCCGCCACCGCCGTTGCCGCCGATTCCGCCGATTCCGAACATGAAGCCGCTGCGCCCGCCGGCGCCGCCGTTGCCGCCGAGGCCACCGGTTTCGCCGCGGCCGTCACTACCGTTGTCGAAGGTGCCTGCGGCGCCATTGCCGCCGTCGCCGCCGTTTCCGCCGTTCCCGCCGTTGCCGAACAGCCAGCCCGAGGCGTTGCCGCCGGCCCCGCCGTCGCCCATATAGACCAGACCGGCGATACCACCCCCGCCGTTGCCGCCGTTGCCGCCGTTGCCCATCCACAGGCCGCCTGCGCCACCGGCGCCGCCGTTGGCAGCACCGGCACCGCCGTCACCGCCGTTCCCGCCGTCGCCGATCCAGCCGGCCGCGTTGCCGCCGTTGCCGCCGGCAACCCCGGCGGCGTCGGAGTCCCAGCCATCGCCGCCATCGCCGAACCACAATCCGCCGGCACCACCGTCGGGGTTGGCCTCGGTGCCATCAGCACCGTCACCGATCAAAAACTGCCCGGCCGAGGTGTTGATCCACCCATTGACCAACTCCCCGAAGTCACTGTTGATCCAGGCCTGCATCGAGGTGTGGATCGGGTCGTAGAACCACTGATCCATCATGGTGGTCCAGTCGATCGGGTCACCGACCGCGATCCCCTCCACCCCGAACGACACGGTGTCGGCGGCTCCAACCCCACCCAACAACGGCTCGAACAGATCAGTGATCCAATCGAATTCATCGGCCTGCGCCGCCGGGGCAATGGTCAACGGGGCCATCCCGAATGCCAGGAACGCACCAACCGCACTGGCAGTGCCGATCACACGGCTACCACGCCGAGTGCGCGGGTTGTGGTGAAGACTCATGAGCGAAAACCTTTCTGAGGTAAGCACAATCGAAGAAGGGGGGGTGGCGCGATCAGAGGCCGAGCAGGTCCTGCAACCAACTCGTCGCCTCAGCGCCCATGCCGCCATCGTCAAGAAGATCGGTGGGCACCAACGGCAGATCCGTCCCGGCCAACGGTGGCGTCACCACGACTGCGCCCTTGCCGTCCCAGCCCGATCCCAACAGCGCACCAACGGTCTGACCCCAGGCCTGCCACGCCGCGATCGGCCCGATCCCCGCACTGTCCAAATCCAGCGTGCCCAGCACCGGAACCCCACTGAACTCGATGCCGACACTCTGGAACAGCGACCCACCGACCGCGGGCACCGAGGCCACCACCTCACCGCCCGTACCGAGCACCTCATAGGGGCCCACCGCTACCGCACCCGGGGACAACAATCCGCCGAACGCGAAATCCAGGTGATCCATGGACATTCCAGCCGGGAAGAAGCCGGCGTCGTTGATCATCGGCAACAGCGCGTCGAGGTTGAGGGTGGCGCCGTTGAAGAACGCCCCGCCCATGTTGGTCAGGATGTCGAAGGGGTTGTCGCCGTCGGTGATCCCGTTCAACAAGGCGATCAACGGGCTGATACCCGGGCCGATCATCCCCATCAACACCGCGCTCGACGGGGATCCCAGGTAGTCGATGATCGGCAGAATCTGGTCAGGATCGACATCGGCGGGCAGATAGCCGGCCACCTGGCCGAACATCAGGGCATGGGTGCCATCCATGGTGTGGTTCAAGATCGTGGCGCGGGTCTCGGCGGTCATGTCCTGCATGGCGAAACCGGAGATCACCGCATTCAGATGCAACTGGATCTGCTCGTTGACCGCGTTCGTCGAACCGGCCGGATCATTGGCCAGCTGATCCCAGTAACCCATTTGGTTGGCCATAAACTGCTGCATCCCGACCCCGGGGGCCAAGAACCAGTTGTTCATCAACGTGGTCAGATTCGCCGAGGTCGCGTTGAGCACGTCATCCCAGGCACTGGTCAACGCCACCGCGCGGGACGCGATATCAGACAGGGCGGTCAGCGGCGCCGCCACCGGCGTCACCGCGATCAAGCCGGCCCCGACCAGCACCACACCGGCGGTGGCGTAGGGGCGAAGAGTGACGTGCAAGGGAACTCCTTCAGGTATGTGACGCACAACGCAGGGGAACGAGACATGAGAGTAACTGAGAGCATCCTTGTTTGTATATATATAATTAGAACTTGTTCTAAAATAACGTGGCAGCCTAGGCGGAGGGCTAGTTATACGCCCGGAGAGATCACCGGTATTCGCTGGTAAACCATTGGAAATCTGTTGAACACAGTAGAACTTAGGACGACCACCTGCGCTCTGCTGGCCCCGTCGGGACCGACCCCTGGCCAGCCCTGGATGTATACGATTAGAAATCTGGCCCCAGTATCCACAAGGTCACATGGGAGAAATTTCCAGGGTCTCTCAGACTCCGCTTGGGCAGGTGGGTTTCGCGGGCCCTGGCTGCTGCCCGCCATTGGACACCGCCCAAGGCCCGTCGGCCTCGTGCTCGCCCCGTGGGCCGTGGCCTCTTATGTGGCCGGGCTCCCGGCCGGCGCAGGCGTGACGGCAGTGGCAGTGGCTCGACGGACATGCGCCGCTACCGATCGATGACTATTTGTAAATCCGTTGCCGGTCATACCAATTCGCATGATTGTTCAACGCGGGGATAGCTCGTCCAGCCGGCGAATCACTCCACGCCCAGCGGTGATCGCGGCGCCGCGCGGCGTAATACCGTGCGAGTCCCGCCGGTAGGTAGCGTGTTCGGCATGCGTGCCATCGTCGCCGAGTCCACCGAAGTACTGACCTGGGCAGAGGTCCCCGACATCCGACCCGCCCCGGGCGAGGTGCTGATCCGAGTCGCCGCGGCCGGGGTGAATCGAGCCGATCTGCTGCAGGCCGCGGGGCACTACCCGCCGCCACCGGGCGCGAGTGACACCATCGGCCTGGAGGTCTCCGGTGCCGTCGCCGCGGTGGGTGATGACGTAGCAGATTGGACTGTCGGGCAAGAGGTTTGCGCGTTGTTGTCCGGCGGGGGCTATGCCGAGTACGTCGCGGTGCCCGCCCCGCAGGTACTGCCGATTCCCTCTGGTGTGGACCTGGTGGACGCCGCCGGCCTGCCGGAAGTGGCCTGCACGGTGTGGTCGAACCTGGTGCAGACGGCGGGCCTGGGCGAGGGACAGCAGTTGCTGGTGCACGGTGGTGCGAGCGGGGTCGGCAGCCACGCCGTTCAGGTGGCCCGCCAGCTGGGGGCCTGGGTTGCCGTCACCGCCGGTTCAGAGGCCAAACTGGCGTTCTGCCGCGAGTTGGGCGCCGAGGTCACCATCAACTACCGCGACGAGGATTTCGTGGCGCGAATCCGCGAGGCCGGCGGCGCCGACGTGATCCTGGACATCATGGGAGCGGCCTACCTGGACCGCAACATCGACGCGCTGGCCAACGACGGACGCCTGATCGTCATCGGGATGCAGGGCGGGGTCAAGGGCGAGCTGAACCTGGGCAAGCTGATCGGCAAACGCGCCGGAGTGATCGGCACGGCGCTGCGCGGCCGGCCGGTGGAGGGCCCGCACGGCAAGGGCGCCGTCGTCGACGCGGTGGCCACCGAGGTGTGGCCGATGCTCGGCGACGGCCGGGTCAAGCCGGTGATCGGCGCCCGGGTGCCCATCGACCGGGCGGGCGAAGCGCACCGGCTGTTGTCATCGGGTGAAGTGATGGGGAAGGTAGTGCTGACGCTCTGAGGCGCCGAACGTGCGCAGTGTCATCGCGGCTGTCTTTTCCGACATCACTTTGTAAGTCAACGTGGGATCATTGACGGAACCCAATGGCGTACGGCGCTGCCGTCAACGGATTCCCAGGAGGCACTTGTAATGGCTACCGAAACCGGCTCGGTTACAACGGATTCGGGTGCGCTATGAGTTCACTCATGCCGCGGCAACGGCCTGACGTCACTGACGAGGTTCGCATGGTTCCGCCGCCGCCGTTACCGGCGCTGGCAGCGCCGTACAGCACTCGTTTCGCAGACCCGGCCGGCGACGCCGAGATGATCTCCGAGTGGATGAACCGGCCGCACCTGGCCGATACCTGGGACTACGCTTATCCGCCCGACGAATGGCGCCGCCACTTGGAGATCCAGTTCGAGGGAAACTACTCGCGACCCTACGTCTGGCTCCTCGACGGCCAGCCTCTCGGCTACATGGAATTGTTCCGTGCCGCGCAGGATGACATCGCTACCGTTTACGATGCCGATGCCCACGATGTGGGCTTGCACGGCGCCATGGCCGACCCCAACGCGGTCGAGAAAGGCCACGGCGCCAACATCTTCGGCCCACTGGTCTCGAGCATCTTCGAGGCCGACCCGCAGTGCCGACGGATCATCGGAGATGCCCATGCCGCCGGATCTCACGGGCGCCGGTTCTGGGAGCGACGCGGCGGAGCATTCCTCGGAGAGCACTACATCGCCAAGTGGGATCAGCGGATCGCACTGTTCGCCTGGCCGAGAACGCCGGAGGACATCCCCGCCTACCGCGAGACGCCGTAATGCGGTAAGGGCGGTGACGGATCATCATCCGTCACCGCCCTTGCCGTTGCTGCCATCTGAGCGTGCGTGGTCCCGGTCTCGGCACGGAGTGTCGGACCGGGGACACGCACGCTCGCGCCGGGGCTACGGTGCGCCCGTACCGCCGCCTCCGCCGGCGCCGCCCGTACCGACCGTGCTACCGCTGGAGTTGCCGCCGAGGACACCGGCCTTACCTGCTGAACCGAGAACGCCGTCGCCGTTCGCACCACCGGCACCACCGTCGCCCCCGTTGCCACCCCTACCGGCGAAGCCGGCCTTGCTGGGCTTGCTGGCACCGTTACTACCCTTGCCGCCGGTACCGCCCTGACCACCGGAGCCGGCCTGACCGGTGGTGCCGTCGGTGTTCTCACCGCCCTGACCGCCGGTACCGCCGGTGCCACCGTTGCCGCCGGAGCCGCCTGCTCCGCCGCCACCGGTGCCCTGACCGACGAGGCCGTTGTAGCCGGCACCGCCGGCTCCGCCCGCACCGCCGACCCCGGCGTTACCACCCAGGCCGCCCTTACCGGCCACACCACTGTCACCGTGCTCACCGGCCTGGCCGTCGCCCAGCGCGACACCACCGGCGCCGCCCTGGCCGGCGTTGCCACCGACACCACCGTCGCCGCCCTGACCGCCCTCGCCGCCGGTACCGCCTTGGCGCCCCGGCAGGCCGAGGGAGCCGTCACCGCCCTTGCCACCGCCACCGCCGTTGCCACCGGTGGCGCCCTTGCCACCGATCCCACCGGAGCCGCCGAGGCCGCCCTTGCCGCCGTCACCGGAGGATGTGCCGCCGGCACCGCCGACACCGCCGGTGCCACCCTCGCCGCCGACGAACCCGGTGGCACCCTTGGCGCCGTTACCGCCGGTGCCACCGGCCATCACCTGACCCTGCGGGTCCTTGGGCGCGTTGGCGCCGGCGGCGCCGTTCGCGCCAACCGAGGTGTTGGCACCAGCCGCACCGCCGTTACCGGCGTTACCGCCGGTGCCGCCGGTGCCGTGCTGCCCGGCCGCGCCGCCGTTACCGCCGTTACCGCCGGCCGCGCCGGCACCGTTCGCGGCGTTGGTTCCCGAGATGCCGGCAGCGCCGGTTCCGCCGTTACCACCTGTGCCGCCGTTACCGAACTCCCCGGTAGAGCTACCGCCGACACCGCCGTTGCCGCCGGCCTGCGCGAGGCCGCTGCCCAGCGTCACCCCGTTGCCACCGTTGCCACCGTTGCCACCAGCGGCGATCGCGCCGTCGTTGCCGGCGCCGCCACTCCCAGCTTGGGTGAGGCCGTCGCCGCCAAGACCACCGGTACCGGCCTCGCCGCCCGCACCCGCGGTGCTGCTGCTGTTACCGCCCTGGCCGCCGCTTCCCGCAGCAGCATTGGTTCCGCCACCTGCGCCGTCGCCACCGCGGCCGCCGACGCCGGCGTTGCCGCCCGCGCCGCCGTCGCCACCGACGCCACCGTCACCGTCGGCGCCGTTGTTGCCGACGTTGGCAACACCGCCGGTGCCGCCGGTACCGCCAGCTCCGCCGGCACCGCCGTTCCCGGCCGCGCCGGTGGCATCACCGCCGGTGCCACCGTTGGCGCCGCTGCCGGCCGCGGCGTTGGTGCCCGCGCTGCCATTGGCTGCGTTGCCGCCGACACCACCGTGACCACCGATGCCACCCTGGCCGCCGGCACCGCCGTCACCGGAGATGGTGCCGCCGGCACCGCCTTCGCCGCCGTTGCCGCCGGCCGTACCGTCGGTGCCGTCGGTGCCGTCGATGCCGCTGGCGGCTCCAGCCAAGCCGCTGGCACCGGCACCGCCGTCGCCGCCCGCGCCACCGTTGCCGACCTCGCCGGCCGCGCCACCGGCACCACCGTTGCCGCCGATCTGGCCCAGCGCGGCGTTACCGCCGGCGCCGCCGTCACCACCGGTGCCGCCGAGCACGGCGCCGTCCTGGCCGTCGGCAGCAGCAATGCCCTCGCCGCTGAGACCGCCCACACCGCCCTGGCCGGCCGTGCCCGCGTTACCGCCGTGGCCGCCGCTACCACCGGATCCGGCGATCGCCTCGCTGCCACCGCCGGCACCCGCGCCGCCGTTGCCGCCGTTGGCGCCGTCACCGGTGTCACCCCCGACGCCGCCCTTGCCCCCGGCCCCGGCTGCGCCGGTGTTGCCGTTGGTGGCCTGACCACCGGCTCCACCGCTACCGCCGTTACCACCAGCTCCACCGTCACCGTTGGTGCTGGTGGTGTCGCCGCCATTGCCACCGTTGTCGCCACTGCCTGCCGCTGCATCGGCGCCGGTCACGCCGTTGACACCCGCACCGCCGTGGCCGCCGGCTCCGCCGACACCACCCACGCCGCCGTTGCCGCCGTCGCCCGACACGAAGCCGCCGACACCACCCTGGCCGCCGCTACCACCATTGCCGCCGCTGCTGCCGCTGATGCCGTCGCCGGCGCCGTCGGTGGCCCCGTCGACACCGACCGAGCCGGCACCACCGTTACCACCGGCACCGCCGGTGCCGATCGACCCGGCAGCACCGCCCTTACCGCCGGCCCCGCCGTCTTGCGCGGAGCCGTCGGCGAAGGTCACGCCTGCACCGCCGTTACCGCCGGCGCCACCGGCACCACCGGAACTGTTGGCGCCGCCCTGGCCGTTCGCAGCTTGACCGCCCTGGCCGACACCGCCGGCGCCACCGGTACCGCCGAGGTCGCGGTTACCGCCCTGGCCACCCTGGCCACCGTTGCCGGCCGCGGCCTCGGTGCCGCCGTCGCCACCGTGGCCACCCACACCACCGTTGCCGGCGCTACCCGCATTACCGCCCGCACCGCCGACGCCGCCGGCGCCGTTGCTGGCCGTGCCACCCTGGCCGCCGGCACCGCCGGCAGCCGCGTCGCCGCCCGAGCCACCGTTACCGCCGGTGCTTCCCGCAGCGCCGACGACGCCGTCGCCACCGTTGCCGCCGCTGCCGCCGCTACCGCCGCTACCACCGACTCCGCCGGCGCCCGAGATGGTGCCACCGGCACCACCGGTGCCGCCGTAACCGCCGAATCCGGCGTTGCCACCGGCAGTTCCGTTGCCGTCGATGTCGGTCGAACCGGCCACGCCGCTGCCGCCGCGGCCGCCGGCGCCACCGGCGCCGCCGGTACCGATCGTCCCGGCCGCACCGCCGTTACCGCCGTAGCCGCCGGACTGTCCGGTCGAGCCGTCGGCGAGCAGGGCACCGTGGCCGCCGGCACCGCCGCTGCCGCCGTTGCCTCCGCCGCCGTCGCCGCCGGCCGCGCCGTTAGACCGGTAGGTGACGCCGTCACCGTTCAAGCCGCCCTTACCGGCGGCGCCGCCGGTGCTGCGGTCGCCACCGGCGCCACCGTTGCCACCGTGGCCGGCGAATTCCTGGGTGCCCCCGCCGGCACCGTTGCCACCGCTGCCGCCGTCGCCTGCGGCGCCGGCCGAGCCGCCGCTGCCACCCAGGCCACCGGAGCCGTTGAGGCCCGCGATGCCGTTGGTCGCGCTACCGCCCTGACCGCCGTTGCCGCCGACGCCGCCGTTACCGCCCTGGCCGCCGTTGCCTCCGTCGGTGCCGTCGCCACCGTTGCCGCCGCTGCCTGCGGCAGCGTCAACCCCTGCGAGGCCTTGCACGCCTGCGCCGCCGGTGCCACCGTTGCCGCCGGCACCGCCGACGCCGCCGAGACCGCCGTTCCCGGAGATCGAGCCGCCCTTGCCGCCGCTGCCCGCGTTGCCACCGGCCGCGCCGTTGCCACCGGTTCCGCCGTTGGCCAGAACCGTCGAGCCGGTCGCGCCGGTCGCGCCGGCGCCACCGTTACCGCCGACTCCACCGTTGCCGACCGGTCCAGCGTTACCGCCATCGCCGCCCGCGCCGCCGATCTGTGCGGTGCCGTCGCCCAGCAGCACGCCCGTGCCGCCCCTACCGCCGGCGCCACCGTTGCCGCCGATAGCGCCGGTACCGGCGTTGCCGCCGGCCGCCTGGTTGAAGTGCCCGGCGTCCCAGCCGCCCGCACCGGCCGTGCCCGCCGTGCCACGGACACCGCCGTCGCCACCGTTGCCGCCGGAGCCGGCCACCGCACCGCTGCCGCCACCGGTGCCGTCTGCGCCGCGACCGCCGTTTCCGGCGTTTCCGGCGTTGCCGGCGTTACCGCCGATGCCGCCGGATCCGTCCGCGCCGGCATTGCCGTTGCCGGCGGTGCCACCGGCACCACCGTCACCACCGACGCCACCGTTACCGCCGATGCCACCGTTGCCGCCGTCGGTTCCGTCAGCACCCGATGCGCCGGTGCCCGGCGTGACCGCGACCGAGGTGCCATCGGCACCGTGGCCGGCGCTGCCGCCGGCACCGCCGCCACCGCCCAGGCCACCTGCGCCACCGTTGCCGGCAGTCGTACCGCCCGCACCACCGACACCGCCGCTGCCGCCGGCGCCGCCGTGGGTGCCATTGCTGCCGTTGCCGTCGCTCAAGGTGACGCCGCTGTCACCGGCCGCACCGGCGCCACCATTGCCGCCGATACCACCGTTGCCGACCGAGGCGGCGTTACCGCCGTGACCGCCGGCACCGCCGCCCTGGGCGGTGTCGCCTCCGGTGATCAGACCCGCACCGACACCACCGTTGCCGCCGGCCCCGCCGTCGCTGCCGGTACCGGCCACGCCGTTGCCGCCGTCGGCGCCGTTGCCGTCGGTGCCGGTGCCGCCCGTGCCCGCGGTGCCCGCAGCGGCGCCGTCGGCGCCATTGCCGCCCGTGCCACCCGCGCCCGCGTTGGCAGCGCCGCCACCACCGAGGCCCGCACCGCCGGCCCCAGCCGTACCGGCATTGCCACCGTCGCCGGCGTCACCGCCGACACCGCCGGTACCGGCGAGGGCCTCACCACCGGTGCCACCGACACCACCCTGGCCGCCGGTCCCGGCGTCGCCGCCGTTGCCGCCGGCGGTGTCGGCCAGCGTCGCGTCCAATCCGGCACCGCCGGCACCGCCGGTGCCGCCCTTACCGGCGTTACCGCCCGCACCACCGTTACCCGATGTGGTGCCACCGACACCACCGGTACCACCGTTGCCGCCGACGCCACCGACCGCACCGGCGGTGCCGTTGCCGTTGATGTCGGTGATGCCGTCCACGGTCGCGCCGGCGCCACCGGTACCACCGGCACCACCGTTTCCGACGGCTGACGCGTTGCCGCCGAGGCCGCCATTGCCGCCACCTTGGCCGACGTTGCTTCCGGCGATCAGGCCTTCACCGACACCACCCTGGCCGCCGACGCCGCCGTCGCTGGCGATGCCGTCCTGGCCGGCGCCGCCGTCGGCACCGGTTGTGGTGCCCGTTCCACCGGTCCCGACGGTGCCTGCGAAGCCACCGTCGGCACCGTTGCCGCCGGCACCGCCACTACCGGCAGTGTCGGCGCCGCCACCACCGAGGCCCTTGCCTCCGGTCCCGGCTACACCGCCGTTGCCGCCGTAGCCGGAGTTGCCGCCCGCACCACCGGTGCCGTCGGTTGCCGCACCGCCCTGGCCGCCGTTCCCGCCGTTGCCCCCGGCACCGGCGTTTCCGCCGTTGCCGCCGTCGGTGTCGGCAACATTGGCGTCCGCGCCCACACCGCCGGCACCACCCTGACCGCCGATACCGCCGACGCCGCCCGCGCCGCCGTCACCGGAGGTGCTGCCACCGGCACCACCCTGACCGCCGTCGCCACCAACACCACCGGCGTAGCCGTCGGTGCCGTTGCCGTTGGCGTCGGTGCTGCCGTCCACGGTCGCTCCGGTGCCACCGGTGCCGCCGACGCCGCCGTTTCCGATCGCGCCGGCATTGCCGCCCTGGCCGCCGGCGCCGCCGCCCTGGCCGGTGTTGGTCCCGCCGATCAGGTCGTAGCCGTCGCCACCGCGACCGCCGTCACCGCCGTTCGCGTTCGCGCCCGCGGTGCCGTCGGCGCCATCGGCACCCTGTTCGGCACCAAGGCCGCCGGTTCCTACGTCGCCCGCCGCGCCACCGACGGCGCCGTCGCCGCCGTTACCGCCGCTGCCGGCGTTGGCCCCTCCGCCGCCGCCGGCGCCCTGACCGCCTTCTGCCGCCGTGCCGGCATTGCCACCGCTGCCCGCCGCACCGCCGGTGCCGCCGGTCCCGTCGGTCGCTGCACCACCGACACCGCCGTTACCGCCCGCGCCGCCGGCGCCCGCGCCACCGCCGTTGCCGCCGGAACCGTCGAAGGTGTCGGCTTGCAGGGCTTCGCCACCGTTACCACCGGCACCACCCTGACCACCGGCACCGCCGGCGCCACCGTTGCCGGAGTTCGAGCCACCGAGACCACCCGCGCCACCGTCGCCACCGACCGCACCGGTTCCACCGGTCGTGCCGTTGAGGCCGACGGTGGTCCCGTCGACCGCCGAAGCGCCGCTACCGCCGGCGCCACCGACACCGCCGTCGCCATCGGTACCGGCCGCGCCGCCGGCGCCACCGTTGCCACCGGCCTGGGCCACGTCGCCGGCGAGCAGCTCGCCGTCGCCGCCACGGCCACCTGTGCCGCCGTGGCCACCGCTACCTTCGGCGCCGTTCGCGCCCTGGCCGGCCTGAGCACTGTTGTCTGCGTTCCAGCCACCGGCGCCACCGGTACCGGCCGCGCCGCGGTTACCGCCGGTACCGCCCTGCGCGCCGGATCCGGCCGTGGCGTTGTTGCCGCCGCCCGCACCGTCGCCGCCGCTGCCGCCGTTGCCGGCATCTCCGGCCGCACCACCGGTACCGCCCTGGCCACCGTCACCCACGACGCCCGCGTTGCCCGCGGATGCGGCGCCACCGGCGCCGCCCTGACCGCCGGTACCACCGGCACCACCGTTGCCACCGTGGCCGCCGTCGATACCGACCGTGCCGTCGCCGCCGCTGCCGGCCGCCGCGTCGACTCCGGCCTGGCCGTCGAGGCCGCCGCCACCGGTGCCACCGGTGCCGCCTACGCCGCCCGTGCCACCCGCGCCACCATTGCCCGAGGTCGTGCCGCCGGCGCCACCGGTGCCGCCCGCCCCACCGGCGCCACCGGCAATGCCGTCCGTGCCGTCACCGCTGATGTTCGTGTTGCCGGCCTGGCCGGTTGCGCCCTGACCGCCGGCACCACCATTGCCACCGTCGCCGACCGCGCCGGCGTCGCCACCGTTGCCGCCGACGCCGCCGGCCTGCACGGTGCCGTCGCCAAGGACCGCGCCGTTGCCACCAACACCGCCGGCGCCACCGTTACCGCCGGAACCGTCGGCGCCCACGGCGCCCGAGTCCGCCTGTGTAGAGCCACCACTGGAGCCGCCGGCACCACCGGCGCCACCGGTACCGATCGCGCCGCCGGCACCACCGTTACCGCCGTTACCGGCCGCTGCCCCGGTACCTCCGCCAGCACCTGCACCACCGTCACCGCCGACTCCGGTCGCACCTGCCGCGCCGCCATCGCCACCGACACCGCCGGCGCCGTGTGCACCGGCATTGCCGTGCGCTGAGGTACCGCCCGCGCCACCAGCGCCACCGACACCACCCACACCACCATCACCGGCAGTGCTGGTCGCATCACCACCGTCGCCACCGTCATCACCGCTGCCGGCGACCGCATCCTGGCCCGCGACACCATCAGCACCGGCACCACCGACACCACCATGGCCGGCGTTACCGCCCGCACCACCAGCGCCACCATTACCGGCAATCGCGGTACCACCAGCACCACCCACACCACCGGCGCCACCGGCCAGACCCGTGGTGCCATCACCACTGCCATCGGTGTGCCCCGCCATGCCGTCCGCGCCAGCACCACCAGCACCACCAGCACCACCATTGCCCAAGTTGCCCGCGTTGCCACCAGCACCACCAGCACCACCAGTGCCACCGGCAACGGTCGCGTCAGCACCGTCACCACCCAGGCCGCCGTTACCACCACCGAACGTCGCCGGACCCGAAACACCCGCGTTACCACCGGCACCAGCGCCCGCAGCACCACCACCGCCGGTCACACCCGTGTGCCCACCGGCACCACCAGCACCACCATCAAGAGTCGAGGAGTCACCGTCAGCACCGGCACCACCATTGCCACCAGCACCCGCAGCACCACCATTGCCGCCGCTACCGGCAACACCCGCCGAACCCGACGAGCCGATCAGACCACCCGAGCCACCAGCACCCGAAGCACCACCGACACCACCTTGACCACCATTGCCACCATCACCGGCATCCCCACCATCAGCACCAGCCTGCGTGGCATCCACACCATCGCCACCAAGACCACCGGCACCACCGTTAGCGCCCAGCCCACCAGCGCCACCCTGACCACCAGAACCGATCAGCCACGAACCCTTACCCCCGGCACCACCATTGCCACCGGCACCACCATTGCCACCAACACCGCCATCCACACCGGCAAGACCCGCAGCACCGATCGCACCCACCGCACCATCGCCACCGAGACCACCGTTACCACCAACGCCATACATGAAGCCGACACCCGCGCCACCAGCACCACCATTGCCGCCGACACCGCCATCAACACCGCCACCACCAGCGCCACCATCACCACCGACACCCATCCACCAACCACCGGCACCACCAGCGCCACCATCACCACCGAGCAGGCCCGCACCCCCGGCGCCACCATCACCGAACGAACCCGCCGAGCCACCCAGACCACCGGTGCCATCGGCCGCAGTACCACCTGCACCACCATCGCCGAACCACAAACCACCAGCACCACCAGCAGCCGCCGCCAACGACCCGCCATCCACACCATCGGCACCGTTACCGATCAGAACCTGACCGAAACCGAACATGTTGATGAACGAATTAACCTCAGCACCAAACGGACTCAAAATCCACTGCTGCCCCAAATCATGCAACGGCGTGTAGAACAACGACTCGAACCAATCATCAGCAGCAGCCGAACCCGGCACATCCGCCACCGACGCATCAAACGACAACCCCACATTGGCCAACAACGGCTCCCACGCCGCACCATCAAACACCGTCTCCCACGACGACACCTGACTCAAATCCCCCAGCGCCCCAACCAAATCCGCACCAAGCAGATCAACAACCCAATCCAACTCATCAGCCTGGGCCACCGGCGCCACCGACACCGGCGCCACCCCAAACGCCAAAAACGCCCCCACCGCACTACCCGCAGCTGCCACCCGGCGGCGCCGGCGGCCACCCGCGGCAGTGAGACCACGACGCCCTGTGCCGTGCTGCTTGTCAGTCATGTGGGACTCCCTATTCTGCGACGAACCCATGTCAGTGCTGTTGTGTCGGAATACGTTTGAGCGTTATCGGTACCGAGTCTTCGGCACCATTGGAGGAAATTCGGCGTTCCGTTCGGATGGTGTCGATCTGCATCTCTGCGCTGACACCCGCCGGGAGAAGTGGCATCATGGGCGAACCCGGTGGCGACGGCGCTGCCGTCAACGGACTTCCAGGAGGCGCTTGTGATGTTTACCGAAACCGATTCGACTGCAACGGGTTCGGGTGCGCGATGAGCTCGCTGATGGCACGGCAACTGGCCGACGTGCCCGACGAGGTCCGCGCGGTTCCGCCGCCGCCCCTGCCGATATTCCCCGCCCCGTACAGCGTGCGTTTCGCAGACCCGGCCGGCGACGCGGAACTGATCTCCGACTGGATGAACCGCCCGCATCTGGCCGAGACGTGGCACTACGACTATCCGGCCGACGAATGGCGCCGCCACCTGGAGATCCAATTGGAGGGCAATTACTCGCGGCCGTACGTCTTCAGCATCGACGGCCGGCCGATGGGATACATGGAGTTGTTCCGGGCCGCCCAGGACGACATCGCCACCGTCTACGACGCCCATCCCTACGACATCGGCTTGCACGCTGCGATCGCCGAACTCGACATGGTCGAGCACGGCCACGGAGCGATCATGTTCCGCGGATTCGTGGACAGCGTCTTCGAGATCGAACCGCAGTGCCGACGAGTCATCGGCGACACCTTTGCCGGCGACAGCTCGTACGGGCGCCGATTCTGGGAGCGGCGTGGCGGGGCGTTCCTCGGCGAACACTATGTCGCGAAGTGGAACCAGCGGATCGCGCTGTTCGCCTGGCCGAGAACGCCCGAGGACATTCCGGACTTCCGCCAAGACGGCTGACAGCGGTCGTCGGGGGCGGTGGATCATCATGATCCGCCGCCCTTGCCGCCGGTACCACCGGCGCCACCCTGACCGGGTGTAGCACTGTCGGTACCGCTGGCGCCGGAGCCGTTGGCGCCGCCCGAGCCGGTCCCGCCGGGCAGGCCCGAGCCGCTCGCACCACCGCCACCACCGGTGCCGCCCTTACCGCCGGCGCCGGCGGACCAGCCGTTCTTACCGGTGCTGCCGTTGCCGCCGATGCCGCCCTTGCCGCCGGTACCGCCGTTGCCGCCCTTGCCATCTGCGCCGTCTGCGCCGGTGGCACCGCCCACGCCGTCACCGTTGCGGACAGCGCCGCCCGCGCCGCCACTGCCGGATGCACCGCCGGTAGCACCGCTGCCGCCGGTACCGCCGAGCCCACCGGCCCCGGCGGTGTTGCCCTTAGAGCCGCCCCCGCCGGTGCCGCCAGTGCCGCCAGTGCCGCCGTTGCCGCCCGTACCACCGGCACCCCCGGTGCCGCCGGTTCCGCCGTTGCCGGACAGGGTGCCGCTGGCGCCGCCCGCGCCGGCAGCGCCGCCCGCGGCGCCCGCGGTGCCGTCGCCACCGACACCACCGGTGCCGCCGGCAGCTTTCGAGCCGCCCGTGGGGCCGGTGGTGCCGGCAGTGCCGTTGACGCCGTTTCCACCGGTGCCGCCGTTGCCGCCCGTGCCGCCGTCGCCGTGAAGTGCCGCGTCGCCACCGGCGCCGCCCGCACCGCCCTGCTGGGCAGCCGCGCCGCCGGCCACGGCATTGGTACCGGTACCGCCGTTACCGCCGGCGCCACCGTTTCCGGTGCTACCAGCAGCCCCGGCCGTCCCGCCGGCCGCCTGCGTGGTGTGGTCGGCGTTCCATCCGCCGGCCCCGGCTGCGCCAGTTGTTCCTGCGGTGCTGGAGCTGTCGCCGCCATTGCCGCCGGACCCCGCGACGGCGTTAGCGCCACCGCCGGCGCCATTACCGCCGCGGCCACCGTCGCCGGCGTTACCGGCGTTGCCACCGCTGCCGCCCTTGCCGCCGACTCCGTCAGTGCCCGCAGAGCCGTTGGTAGCGCCACCGCCGTGGCCGCCATTGCCGCCTGAACCGCCGGCCGCACCGTTGCCCGCCGTGCCGGTCGCGTCGCCACCGTCGGTGCCGCTCCCGCCACTGCCCGCGGTCGCGTTGACGCCGGCTGTGCCGTCGGCGGCGTCGCCGCCGTGACCGCCCGAGCCGGCCGCGCCGCCAACGCCGCCCGCGCCCCCGTTACCGGCCTGGCTGCCGCCTGCGCCGCCGCTACCGCCCTGGCCGCCGTCGCCGCCGGCGACACCGTTGGTGCCGTCACCGGACGCCTCGGTGATCCCGTTGCTGCCGGTCGCGCCCGCACCACCGTCGCCACCGTGGCCACCGGTACCGACAGCGCCCGCAGCGCCGGCGTCACCGCCGTTGCCGCCGGACTGCGCGACGCCGTCGCCGAGCATCACGCCCGCGCCGCCCTGGCCGCCGTCACCGCCGTTGCCGGTGGTGACGTCGCCGTCCGCGCCGCCCTTGCCGTTGGCCGCGATCAGCCCGTTGCCGCTGACGCCGCCATGGCCGGCGGACCCGCCGTAGCCGGCGTAACCGCCGTCGCCACCGTCGCCGCCGATACCGGCGATGTGGTCGGCGCCGCCGCCGGCACCGTCGCCACCGTTGCCGCCGCGCCCGGCGGCACCACCGGCGCCGCCGTTTCCACCGACGCCGCCGGCACCTGTGCTGCCCTGCGTTCCGTTGGTGGCGGTGCCACCGAGGGCGCCCGCACCACCGTGACCACCGGCACCACCGTTGCCGCTCACGCCCGCATTGCCGCCGTCAGCGCCGTCTCCGCCGCTGCCGGCAACCGCGTTCTGCCCGTCGGTCCCTTGGGCGACGCCACCGATACCGCCGATGCCGCCCGTGCCGCCGTAGCCACCGGTGCCGCCATTGCCGGAGATGCTGCCGCCGGCGCCGCCGACGCCACCGTTTCCACCCGCGCCACCGTCAGCACCGTCGGTGCCGTTGCCGCTGCCATCGATGATTCCGTTGGCACCGAGCGCGCCGGCACCGCCGTTGCCGCCGGCCCCGCCGTTGCCGATCGTGCCCGCCGCGCCGCCGATGCCACCGTTACCACCGGCCTGCGAGGAGCTATCAGCGAGCACCTGGCCGATGCCGCCGTTGCCGGCCGCGCCGCCGTTGCCGCCGATGCCGAGTCCTCCGTCAGTACCGGCCGCTCCCGGGCCGCCGGCACCGGTACCGCCGGCACCACCGACGCCGGCGTCGGCCCGGTCGCCACCGTCGCCACCGTTGCCACCGCTGCCCGCGACGGCGTTGACGCCGCCGCCCGAGCCGTTGGCACCGGTACCGCCGTTGCCCGCATTTCCGGCGTTTCCGCCGTTGCCGCCGTTACCCGCGGTGCCGTTGACGGCGCTGCCGCCCTTGCCGCCGGCCGCACCGGATGCGGCGTTGCCGCCGTCACCGCCGCTGCCTCCGGAAGCACCGTTGCTGCCCACGGCTCCGTTGCCGCCGGCCCCACCGTTGCCGCCGTTACCGCCATTGCCGCCGTTACCGGCGTTGCCGGAGATGGAGCCACCGTTACCGCCGCTACCGCCGGTGGCACCGGCGGTACCCGAGGCGCCGTCGGTTCCGTTGCGGTCGCCACCGGTGACTCCGGCCGCACCGGTGGTGCCGTTGCCACCGTTGCCACCGTTGCCGCCGTTACCGACATTGCCGCCGTCGCCACCATTGCCGGCCTTGCCGCCGGCCTGACTCGTGCCTTGCGCGTTGGCGCCGTTACCGCCGTTACCGCCGTTGCCGCCGTGTGCGGCTGCCGCACCATCGACACCGTCCGCCCGCGCGGTGCCATCACCGTTCAGGCCGCCGGTACCACCGGACCCGGCCGTGCCGATGTTGCCGCCATGACCACCGTTGCCGCCGGATCCGGCCACGCTGTTGACACCACCGGCGGCACCATTGCCACCACGCCCGCCATCCGCACCGGTCCCGGCGTTGCCGCCGCGGCCGCCGACCGTGCCGAGACCGTTACTGCCGGCGTTGCCGTTGGTTGCGGTTCCACCGGCGCCGCCGTTACCACCGTTACCGCCGTTACCGCCGTAGCCACCGTTACCACCGCTGCCTCCGTTGCTGCCGACGCCGCCGGTGCCCGAGACCGCATCGATGCCGGCCTTGCCCTGTGCCCCGCTGCCACCGTTGCCGCCGTTGCCCGCAGCTCCGGCGCCGCCACCGGCACCACCGTTACCGGCGATGGAGCCGCCCTGGCCGCCGGCGCCACCGTCGCCGCCCGATCCGCCGGACTGCCCGTTCTGCCCATGGACCTGCCCGAGTGTCGTGCCGTTCGCGCCGTTGCCACCGACGCTGCCGGCACCACCGGCACCGCCGGCGCCACCGTTGCCGATAGTTCCGGCGTTGCCGCCGGCCCCGCCTGCGCCGCCGCTCTGCGGGTTACCGCCGGCCAGCACCGAACCGTTGCCGCCACGGCCACCGGCTCCGCCGTTACCGCCGGACCCCGAACCGCCGTTGCCGCCGTTGACGGCCTGCTGGCCGTCGCCGCTCAGGCCGCCCTTACCGCCGAGGCCGATCGCGCCGCGGTCGCCGCCGTCACCACCGTTGCCGCCGTGGCCGGCGACCGCGTTAGCGCCCCCACCGGCACCGTTCGCGCCGGTACCGCCGTTGCCCGCGTTACCCGCAGCGCCACCTTGACCGCCGACGCCACCCGCGCCGGCCGCACCGTCGTTGCCGAGAGTGGCCGTGCCACCGACACCACCGACGCCGCCGTTACCACCGAGGCCACCCGCGCCGCCGTCGCCGCCGTACCCGCCGTCAGCACCGGAGAGCCCGCTGCCGAATGCCACCGAGGCAGCATTGGCGCCATCAGCGCCGTAACCACCGCGGCCGCCCGCGCCACCGGCACCACCGGCGCCACCGGCACCTGCATCACCGGACTCGCTGCCGCCGGCGCCACCGTTACCACCAATACCGCCTTCGCCGCCGAGGCCGCCGTCGGTGCCGCTGCCGCCGTTGCCGGTGCCATCGACAACGCCGTCGAGACCGGCGTTGCCGGCCGAGCCGATTCCGCCGTTACCACCCGCGCCGCCGGTGCCGACCGGACCGGCCGCGCCACCGAGGCCGCCGTCGCCGCCGGCCTGAGGCGATCCGTCGCCGTGCGCCACACCGGCGCCACCGTTACCGCCCGCGCCACCGTTACCTCCGGTGGCCGCGGCGCCCGCCGAACCCTGGGCGGCCTGCTCGGTGTGGCCGGCGTTCCAGCCGCCCTCACCGGCGGTGCCACCGGCCTCGCCGCGGACACCGCCCTGGCCGCCGGCGCCACCGTTTCCGGCCTTGACGTCCGCGCCGCCGCCGGCACCGGTGCCGCCCTGGCCGCCGTTGCCCGCGTTGCCCGCGTCGCCCGCGTTACCGCCGACGCCGCCGATTCCGTCGGTACCGGCGTCACCGTTGGTGGCGGTACCGCCCGCGCCGCCGTCGCCGCCCTGGCCGCCGTTGCCGCCGACGCCGCCGTTGCCTGCGTTGCCGGCGTCGGTTCCGTCTCCGCCGCTGCCCGCGACGGCATCGATTCCGTCGGTTCCGTCGGCGCCGTTTCCACCGTGTCCACCGTGGCCGGCCGCACCGCCGTTACCGCCGGCGCCTCCGTTGCCGGAGGTGGTGCCGCCGGCGCCACCTGCGCCACCGATACCGCCGACTCCACCGTCGGCGCCATCGGTCCCGTTGCCGTCACCGCCTGTGATGCCGTCGACCGTTGCGCCGGCGCCGCCGTTACCACCGGCACCACCGGTGCCGATCGATGCCGCGTTGCCACCGGCGCCACCGGCGCCACCGCCCTGGCCGGTGTTCGTTCCGCCGATCAGGCCGGTACCGGCGCCACCCTGGCCGCCGGCACCGCCGTCGCTGCCGTCTCCACCGTTGCCGGCCCCGCCTTGGGCTCCGCTCTCGGTGCCGTTGCCGCCGACGCCCGCGGCGCCCGCACTGCCACCCTCGGCACCGGCGCCGCCGGCGCCGCCCGCACCCGCGTTGGCAGCGCCACCACCGCCGAGGCCGGTACCACCAGTGCCCGCCGTACCGGCATCGCCGCCGTCGCCGGCATTACCGCCGGTACCACCGGTGCCGTTGTTGGCCACACCACCGGTGCCGCCGGTACCACCCTGCCCGCCGGCCCCGGCGTTACCGCCGTAGCCGCCTGCGGTGTCGGCGTCGGTCGCCTCCACACCCTGACCGCCGGCGCCTCCATTGCCGCCGTTGCCGGCGTTGCCGCCGGCGCCGCCGTTGCCGGACGTGGTGCCACCGGCTCCGCCGGTACCGCCGTTACCGCCGACGCCACCGAGGAGACCGTCCGTGCCGTTTCCGTCAAAGCCGGTGATGCCGTTCACCGTCGCGCCGATACCGCCGGTACCACCGGTGCCACCGCTTCCGACTGCTGCCGCGTTACCACCGGCTCCGCCGTTACCGCCGGCCTGAGCGGTCAGGCCGTCGCTGGCCAGACCACTGCCGTCGCCGCCGTTACCACCGGCCGCGCCGTCACTGCTGAGGCCGGCCTGACCCGCGCCACCGTCGGCACCCTGCTGGGCGCCCGCGCCGCCTGCTCCGACAACGCCTGCCGCGCCACCGTCGGCGCCGTTGCCGCCGCTACCGCCCGCGCCGGCGTTGTCGGCGCCACCGCCACCGAGACCCTTGCCGCCGGCCGCCGCAGTGCCGGCATCGCCGCCGTTGCCCGCCGCGCCGCCCGCGCCGCCGGTGCCGTCGTTGGCGGCGCCACCCTGGCCACCGGAACCGCCCTGGCCACCTGCGCCGGCGCTGCCACCGTCGCCGCCTGATGCACCCGCCGATGTCGCGTCGTCTGCCGCACCGCCGTCACCGCCGGCGCCACCGTGACCACCGGCGCCACCGGCGCCGCCGTTGCCGGAGTTGCTGCCGCCGGCACCGCCCGCACCGCCGGAGCCGCCGTGACCACCGGTTGCGCCGGGATTGCCGTTGCCGCCGAACGCGTCGGCGCCGTCATAGCCGTGGCCACCGTTACCGCCGGCGCCACCGTTGCCGTTGGTCGCGGCGTTGCCACCCTGACCGCCCGCGCCGCCCCACTCGCCGTTTCCGTTGGGGCCGACGCTGATTCCGTCGCCACCGTCACCGCCGGCCGCGCCGTCACTGCCTGCCCCGGCCTGGCCCACGCCGCCGTCAGCACCCTGAGCAGCGCCGAGGCCACCGATTCCGGCGCTGCCTGCCGCGCCGCCGTCGGCGCCGTTTCCGCCGTTTCCGCCGCTACCGGCAGCAACGGGGAGGTGGATGCCACCGAGTCCCTTACCGCCGGCCGCGGCCTGCCCGGCCGCGCCGCCGTTTCCGGCGCTGCCGCCCGCACCGCCGGTGCCGCTGGTCGAAGTGCCGCCGGCACCGCCGGCGCCGCCTTGACCGCCGGTGCCGGCGCTGCCGCCGTTACCACCGTCGGTACCGGCGTTCTGTGCATCCTCTGCCGCGCCGCCATTGCCGCCTATGCCACCCTGGCCGCCGGTGCCACCGGCCCCACCGTTGCCGGTGTTGCTGCCGCCGGTGCCGCCGGCACCGCCGGCGCCACCGGCGCCGGCGTTGCCTCCGTCGGTGCCACTGCCTCCGTTGGCACCGGGGTTGCCACTGCCACTGGTGTCGGTGATCCCGTTTGTGCCGTCAGCTCCCTGGCCGCCTGCGCCACCGATGCCGCCGTCGCCGTCGATGGCGGCGTTACCGCCCTGACCGCCCGCGCCACCGGCCTGACCGGTCAGTCCATCGGAGGCCAGACCGGCGCCATCGCCGCCGGTACCACCGGCGCCACCATTGCTGCCCGCGCCGACGTTGCCCGCACTGCCGTCAGCGCCGCCGTCTGTTCCGGTGCCGACCGCACCGGCCGCACCGCCGTCGCCGCCGGCCCCGCCTCGGCCGCCCGCGCCGGCCGAGTCGAAGCCACCACCGCCGAGGCCCTTGCCGCCGGCCGCAGCCTGACCGGCGTCGCCACCGTTGCCCGCGGCGCCGCCGGCACCACCGAGTCCGTTGCCGGCGCTGATCCCGCCGGCACCACCGTCGCCGCCGATACCACCGGCACCGGCGCTACCACCATTGCCACCGATGGCACCGGCCAGCGTCGCGTCTTCTGCCGCACCACCGTTGCCGCCGGTGCCGCCCTGGCCGCCGGCGCCACCTACGCCGCCAACACCCGAGTTGGTTCCGCCGGCGCCGCCGGTGCCGCCCGCCCCGCCGGCGGCACCGGTGCCGCCGGAGGTGCCATTGCCGCTGAGATCGGTGGTGCCGCCTTGGCCGGTCGCGCCCTGGCCACCGGCGCCACCGTTGCCGCCGTCGCCGTCAGTTCCGGCGTCGCCACCATCGCCGCCGGTGCCACCGGCCTGAATCGTGCCGTCGCCAAGAATCTCGCCCTGACCGCCGACACCACCGTTGCCACCATTGCCGGCCGCACCGTCGGCACCCGCGGCACCCGCGGCTGCGATCGAGTCGCCGCTGGAGCCACCAGCGCCAGCAGCGCCACCAACACCAGCTGTGGAATCAGCCCCGTTGCCGCCCTTGCCGCCGGCACCGGCGGTCGCCGCGGTACCACCACCGGCACCAGCACCACCAGTACCGCCACTGCCCGCGTTACCACCAGCACCGCCATCGCCACCAAGGCCACCCACACCATGAGCACCCACATCGCCATGAGCCGAAGCGCCACCGACACCACCAGCGCCACCGACACCACCCACACCACCATCACCGGCAGTGCTGGTCGCATCACCACCATCGCCACCGTCAGCACCGCTGCCGGCGACCGCATCCTGGCCCGCGGCACCATCAGCACCGGCACCACCAGCACCACCATGGCCGGCGTTACCGCCCACACCACCAGCGCCACCATTGCCGGCAACCGCGGTACCACCAGCACCACCCACACCACCGGCGCCACCGGCCAGACCCGTGGTGCCATCACCACTGCCATCGGTGTGCCCCGCCATGCCGTCCGCGCCAGCACCACCAGCACCACCAGCACCACCATTGCCCAAGTTGCCCGCGTTGCCACCAGCACCACCAGCACCACCAGTGCCACCGGCAACGGTCGCGTCAGCACCGTCACCACCCAGGCCGCCGTTACCACCACCGAACGTCGCCGCACCCGAAACACCCGCGTTACCACCGCCACCAGCACCCGCAGCACCACCACCGCCGGTCACACCCGTGTGCCCACCGGCACCACCAGCACCACCATCAAGAGTCGAAGAGTCACCGTCAGCACCGGCACCACCATTGCCACCAGCACCCGCAGCACCACCATTGCCGCCACTACCGGCAACACCCGCCGAACCCGACGAGCCGATCAGACCACCCGAGCCACCAGCACCCGAAGCACCACCGACACCACCTTGACCACCATTGCCACCATCACCGGCATCCCCACCATCAGCACCAGCCGTCGTGGCATCCACACCATCGCCACCAAAACCACCGGCACCACCGTTAGCGCCCAGCCCACCAGCGCCACCGTTACCACCAGAACCGATCAGCCACGAACCCTTACCCCCGGCACCACCATTGCCACCCGCGCCACCATTGCCGCCCACACCGCCATCCACACCGGCAAGACCCGCAGCACCGATCGCACCCACCGCGCCATCGCCACCGAGACCACCGTTACCACCAACGCCATACATGAAGCCGACACCGGCGCCACCAGCACCACCATTGCCACCCACACCGCCATCGACACCGCCACCACCAGCGCCGCCATCACCACCGACACCCATCCACCAACCACCGGCACCACCAGCGCCACCATCACCACCGAGCAGGCCCGCACCCCCGGCGCCACCATCACCGAACGAACCCGCCGAGCCACCCAGACCACCGGTGCCATCGGCCGCAGTACCACCGGCACCACCATCGCCGAACCACAAACCACCAGCACCACCAGCAGCCGCCGCCAACGACCCGCCATCCACACCATCGGCACCGTTACCGATCAGAACCTGACCGAAACCGAACATGTTGATGAACGAATTAACCTCAGCACCAAACGGACTCAAAATCCACTGCTGCCCCAAATCATGCAACGGCGTGTAGAACAACGACCCGAACCAATCATCAGCAGCAGCCGAACCCGGCACATCCGCCACCGACGCATCAAACGACAACCCCACATTGGCCAACAACGGCTCCCACGCCGCACCATCAAACACCGTCTCCCACGACGACACCTGACTCAAATCACCCAGCGCCCCAACCAAATCCGCACCAAGCAGATCAACAACCCAATCCAACTCATCAGCCTGGGCCACCGGCGCCACCGACACCGGCGCCACCCCAAACGCCAAAAACGCCCCCACCGCACTACCCGCACCCAACAGACGCCGACCACGCCGACCCTGCCGGCCGTTGCCCGAAGTGTTACGCCCTACAGCCATTTGGGATTTCCTATCTGTGTGGCCCACAGTTGTGCTATCTCTGTCTGTGAATTGGTTCTGGAACATCGGCTTGCCCGGTCAGCAGATTCAGCCGTAGAAGCCCAATGCCGCGGCGATCTGCTGCGGAATATCGTTGAGCCACTCGGGGATCAGCCCGTAGAAGTCGCTGTTGACATCGACCAGACCCAGCTCGGACAAGCCCAAGCCGTCGAGCAGGGTGTTGATGTCGAGGCTGCCCAAGCCGAGATCGGTGAGCAGCGAGTTGATCGTCACGCCACCCAGGCCGAGGTTCGCGACGATGGTGTCCAGGTCGTTGTTGTCCAGGCCCAGCCAGCCGAGCAACGTGCCCAGGGTCGGGTCGCCCAACACGCTGGTCATCAGGTCGGTGATGAAGGTGTCGAGATGCACCTCGTCGAGACCGAGACCACCCAGCATGCTGCCGATCGACACACCGCCCAACAGATCGTTGAGGACGTCGTCGAGGTGCCTGGTGTCCATACCCAGATCGCTGAGCAGTCCGGCGATCGAGATGCCGCTCAAGCCGATTCGGTCGATGAACATGTCCAGGTCGATGTTGTTCAGGCCGAGGGCGTTGAGCATCGACTGGATGCCGAGGTTATCCAGCCCGAGGCTGTCGATCAGGTTGTCCAGACCGACACTGCCCATCCCCCAGTCCTCGAACAGGGAGAGCAGCGTGGTGTCGCTCAGCCCCATCCCCGCGAGCAGGCTTTCCATCAGCTGCGTCAGCGTCGGGTTGAAGCCCAGGTCGGTGAAGAACTGCTCCAGGGTGACGTTGCCGCTCAGGTTGCCCAGGCCTTCGAACAGGGTCTCCAATTGGAAGTTGGACAGGCCCATGGCCTGGACCAGCTGGCTCACCGTGGCGTCGTAGAGGTGCAGGTTGGTCAGGGTCTGGCCGACGGTGTTGGTGCCCAACAGTGCGTTGAGCGTGGGGTTGCCGATCTTCTCGATCAGGCTGGCGTTCTCCGGCGAGAGGGTGGCCAGCGGCGTGTCACCGATACCGGCGATGGACATCAGATCGGTGAACTTGATGTCGGTCATCGCGGTGGTCGGATCGATACCGAGAGTGTTCTCCCCGACCGCCATTGCCCCCAGCACCTGGCCGAGCGTCTGGTTGCCGTAATCGCCGATGAAGTCGTTGAAGGTGGTGCCGGGCGGGAACATCGAACTCAGCAGGGCGACCAGCCCGGTGTTACCGGTGACGTCCGGCCCGAGGAAGCCGTCGTTGAGCAGCTCCAGCAACGTGCTGTCGCCCATGTCCCCGAACGCCGCGCCGAGCGCGCTGCCGAGGGTCATGCTGCCGAGACCCAATTGCTCGAAGAAGTCGGTCAGCGGCGGGTTGCCCATCGCGTCCGTCAGCAGGCCGCCGACGGTCCAGCTCGGGTCGACCAGGCTGGCGAGGGATTCGTTGCCCGTAGCACCGAGCAGGTCCTTGATCAGCCCGCCCACCGACTGGTTGTCACCGCCGACGAGGTCCAGGATCAGCTCGGAGAGGGTGGGGTTGCCGATCCCGACTTCCGGAGAGTTGAGCAGTGCGATCAGCAGGCTGGCGATCGAGTCGTCCGGGCTGATGCCACCGAGGTCGGTCAGCAGTTGAGCGATGGTGGGGTTGCCGATACCGGCCTCGTTGAACACTCCGATCAGCAAGCTGGACAGCGACTCCGTGCCGATCCCGAAGTCGTTGAGCAGGTCTACCGGAGTCATGTGGCCGAAGCCGAGCTGGTCGAGGAGACCGATGATCAAGGTGTCCAATGGCGTGTCGCCGATGCCGGCCTGGGTCAGCAACCCGGTGATGGTCTCGTTGCCCATCCCGCTGGCATCGACGATGGTGCCGATGTCGATGCTGATCCCGAGGGGTTGAGCTGACGTGAGGAGGCCGTTGAACAGGGGAATCTCGAAGCCCCCGATGCTGAAGCTGTCGTGGCCGTTGAGGAACGCGTCGAGCAGGGTCGCCGGCGCACCGACCAATGCCGCGAACGCCCCCATCGGGTCGCTGAAGTCGAAGATCTTCTCGAGCAACTCCTGCATCGCGTTGAAGACCGTGATCATCGGGCCCATGCCGGCGAGCATCGAGGACAGCCAGGTCGGCAACTGCACGCTGATGTCGGCCGGGAAGGGCAGCAGCTGCGCGTCGATGGTGGGCATCGGGTTGGTGAAGATGTTGATGACGTCCGGGATGCCGGCCAGCGCCTGCTGCGGGTTGGTGAAGATGTGCTCCAGCAGCCCCCAGATGTCGACCGAGTTCTGGTTCAGCGCCTGCAGATTGGCGGTCGTGTGGGCGAACAGGTCGGTGTAGGGCGAGAAGAAGTCGCCACCCGCCGTCAGCTCCACGGCCCGCTGCTCGACGACCGCGAGCTGCCGCTGCAGCTGCGGCAGGTGCGACGCCGCGGGCGGAACCGCGACGAGGCCCACACCGACGATGGCCAGGCCGGTGGTGACGTAGGGACGAAGTGTTTGCTGCATGATGCCCTCCCGGACGGAAGTTCCGAAGTTGCTGAGTCGTTCAGGCCGCTCGGGTCGCTTAGCCACCGAGCACCGCCGCGATCTGGTTCGGCAGGCCGTCGAGGAAGTAGGCCATCGAGCCGAAGAACTCCTCGATCTGGGCGTTGATCACCGAGAGATCGCCGAGTCCGAGCGAGGCGAGCAGCTCGTCGACGGTCTGGGCGCCGAAGTCGCCGAGCAGCGAACTGACGGTCGAAGCCCCGAACAGCGAGTCGATCAGCTCGTTCAGCGTCTGGGTGCCCAGGCCCAGATCGATGAGCCCGTCATGCACGGTCGTGGTGCCGAAGAACTGGTCGAACAGTTCGGACAGCGACTGGCCGCCGATACCGAAGTCGTTGAGCATGTCGTTGAGGCTCTGCGGGCCCAACGCCTGGCTGATGATGTCGTCGAGGTGCATGCTGCCCAGGCCGCCGTCGTCCAGTGCGTTGGCCACCGTCTGGTCGCCGAAGAACTGGTTGAGCAGGTCACTGAGGTGCTGATCGCCGATGCCCGCGTCGTTGAGCATGTCGACGATGGTCACGTTGGACGGGACCATCTGGTCGATCAGGTCGGCGAGGGTGGTGTTGCCGGTGACACCGAGCAGCTCCGACAGTGGCTGGTCGGGCATCATCGACAGGACCAGGTCGTTCAGGGTCATGTCGGCCATGCCGGACTGGGAGAGCATGTCGCCCAACGTCATCGCGAAGTTGGCCTGAATCAGCTCGGCGAGCGTTTGGTTGCCCATGTCACCGAGCAGTGCGGTGAGCGGCGAGTTGAGCATGCCTTGGTCGTCCAGGATCGAGCCGATGGTCTGGCCGCCCAGCGCCGAGATCATCGACGTGTCGCCGCCCTTGTCCAGCGGGGTGCCTCCGGTGGCGGCGATGAAGTCGTTGATCGTGAGGTTCCCGATGATCCCCATGCTCTGCAGATTGCCGAACACGGTGCCCAGCGACAGGTTGGTGATACCCATCAAGTCGGTGAGGTCTTTGACCGTGACATCTTCGAAGCCCGCGTAGGTGAGGACGTCGACCATCGATGTGTTGCCTGCGTCGCCGAGGATGCTGACGATGATCTGACTCATGTCGGCGTTGGCAATGCCGGCCTGACCCAGCAGGTCCATGACCGTCTGGTTGCCCAAGCCCAGGCCACCGAGCAGTGAGGTGAACACCTCGTGGGTGGTCAGGTCGCCGCCACCGAGGGCGTCGAGCAGCGAGGCCGGAGTCTGCCCTCCGAGGCCCAGCGCGTCGACTGCGGTGCTCAGCAATCCGTTCAGCGTCAGCTCGTCGGCGCCGATCGTGCCGAGCAGTCCGCTGACCGTCGGGTCACCGATACCCAGTGCGTTGAACACGCTCATGCCGAGGTCGGCCAACTTGAGATCGGCCACGCCGATGTCACCGGCAATGCCGGTGATCGTCGGGTTGTCGAAGCCCAGCGCGTGGGTGAGGTCGATGACCAGGTCCGACACCTGCACGCTGCCGATGCCCAACTGGTCCATGATGTCGGTGATGGTGGGGTTGCCGATTCCCACGGCGTCGAGCACGGTCGACAACACGCTGGATATCTGCTGGTCGCCGAGCCCGAGGGAGTCGAGCAGGTCCACGGGGGTCTGATCGCCCAGACCCACGGTGTCCAGCAGGCCGGTCAGCATGCCCGCCACCGACATCGTGCCGATCCCGGTCTGGTCGAGCAGGCTTGAGAGGGTCTGGTCACCGAGCTTCAGGCCGTCGACCACGTCGCTCGCGGTCAGGTCGATTTCAAGGTTCTGGCCGGCGACCAGGATGCCGTTGAAGGCGGGGATGTGGATGCCGGCAACGTCAAGGCCGCTGGTGCCGTTGAGGAAGGCGTTGAGCAGTACCGCCGGCGCGGTGAAGATCGCCGCGAACGGGTCGAGCGGGTCGCTGGGGTTGAAGATCTGGTTGAGGATGTCCTGCCAGGCGTCGTTGACCGTGACCATCGGGCCGATGAGGCCCATCCCGATGGTCAGGACCGGCGAGAGCAGCACCATGATCGGGTCGCTGCCGCTGACCTGAGGCATGATCTCGGTCAGGAAGTCGATCACCTCCGGCAGCCGCGACAGCGAGCTCGGGTCGCTGAAGATCTGCTCGAGCAGGTTCCCCCAACCGTTGTCGGACCCCATCGCCACCAGGTTGGTGGCGGTGTTGCTGAACAGGTCGACATACGGCGCGAAGAAGTCCGGGCCCGCGGTGAGCGCCACGGGGTGATGCTGGACCTTGGGAAGTTCCAGACGGAGCTCGGCGGGCGGGCGCACCACCCCTACGGGTACCGCCGCATTGACCGCTATGAGGGCGGCGCCCGCGATGACGACGCCGGGTGTGACGTACGGGCGAAGCGCCAGCTGCATCATGGTCTCCTACAGGAACTGATCATGGACGTTGCTGAACTTTACATGAGTTTTTTACTTTGTCGACGCGTATCTTTTCTCATGCAAATCAGCGCTAAAGTGCCGTTGAACCTCACGTGATGCGATATATGTCCGCTGTAGCGGACACCCGTACTCTAGGCATCCCCATACGTCTGACATGTCAAAAACGTGATTCTTAGGTTTTGTTAATGCCGATTCGACGCTGTGCGAGCCGCTAGGGTGGGGGCCACGATGACCGCAACCAACCTGATGAACCTGCTACAGCAGCAGGCCGACCGTTACGGGGAAAAAGTCGCGTTCAGCTTCTCCCCGGACGGCGGCGCCGAACAGAGTCGGATCACCTACCGGGAGCTCGACGCGCGCGCACGCGTCGTCGCAGCCGACCTACAGCAGCGAGGTGCCGCCGGGCGGCGAGTGTTGCTGGCCTGCGAGCCCGGGCTGCACAACGCCGTGGGGTACTTCGGCTGCGTCTACGCCGGTGCCATCGCCGCACCCATGAACGAAACCCTGTCCAGGCTCAAGTTGATCGCCACCGATATCCAGGCCGACTTCGTGCTGGCCACCGAAGAGATGGCGTCCCGGGTCCGTGGCCCGATCGACGCGCTGACCACCGATCGTCCGCTGCAGTGGTGCACCCTCGATCAGGATCCTGCCCGGGACGCCACCGGGTGGGTCGCCCCGGACATCGACCCGGATGACACCGCGCTGATCCAATACACGTCCGGGTCGACCAAAGCGCCCAAGGGCGTCATGGTCAGCCACCGAAACCTGCTGCACAACATGGAAGTGGTCCGCAGGCGGTGGAACGGCGGCGACGCCGACGTCGCGGTGTGGTGGCTGCCACAGCACCACGACATGGGCCTGATCGGCGGCATCCTGGAGATGGTCTACGTCGGCTGCACCACCTACATGATGGCGCCCAATACGTTCATCAAGCGGCCGCTGCGCTGGCTGGAGATGTTGTCCCGGCACCGTGCCACTATCACCGGCGCACCGACCTTCGCCTACGACCTGTGCGTCAAGACCACCACTGAGGCTCAGCGTGCGGCGTTGGATCTGTCCAGCCTGACGCACGCCTGGATCGGGACCGAGCCGGTGCGCGCATCCACCCTGCAGAACTTCGCAGAAGCGTTCGCACCGGCCGGGTTTCGGCTGGGGGGATTCCAAGCGGCATTCGGCCTGGCGGAATCCGCGCTGTTGGTCACCGCGATGCAGAGCCCGGAGATCGCGGGGGCACGCTACGTCGACCGCACCGAGTTGGGCCGAAATCACGTGACCGACGTCCCGGCCGACCACCCCGACGCGATGGCGGTGGTGGGCTGCGGCCGGGAGTTGGACGACATGCGGGTGCTGATCGTCGACCCGGAGACCCGGATCGAGTGCGGCGCTGATCAGGTGGGCGAGATCTGGGCGTCCGGCCCCAGCATCGCCCAGGGCTACTGGGATCGGCCCGAGGAGACCGAGCGCACCTTCGGCGCGATGCTGGCCGACACCGACCAGGAATTCCGAGGGCCTTTCCTCCGCACCGGAGACCTCGGATTCCTGTGCGCCGGCGAGCTGTTCGTGACCGGGAGGTGGAACGACCTGGTCACCATCCGCGATACGAACTACTACCCCAACGACATCGAGGACACCGCCGGCGGCAGCGACCCAGCGCTGATGCCGAGCCGCGGCGCGGTGTTCACGGTCAAACCGAACCCGCGCGCCGACGAGCAGCTGGTGGTCGTCCAGGAGGTGAGCCGCGCGTCGATCGACACCGACCTCACCGGTGCTGTCGAGGCTATCCGCGCGGAAATTACTGCCAAACATGGCATTTCGGCGCACAGTGTGCTTCTGGTCGAGCCGATGCAGGTACCGACCACCACCAGCGGCAAGATTCAGCGCAGCGCGTGCCGGCAGCGCTTCCTCGACGGGAAGTTCACCCCGCTGGCCGAGTGGCATGCACCGGCCGCCGAACGCACCGGCACGCCCGGGAAGCTGGACCTGGGCATCCTGGGCAACGCCTTCAAGGCAGCGCTGGCACAGCGGCGGTCCCAGCGGAGCTGAATCTCAGGGCCGGCCCTGTGATTCCCGCCCCCGCTGGGCCAAACCGGACGCGACGAGCCGGGCCAATCCGGTCATCAGTGCGCCCTTGACCTCCGAGGGTTTGGTTTCCGGCTTGGGCTCCGCCCACTCCGCCAGCACCAGCAGTTCACCGGCGACGTACTGGTCGCGGCAGGCGCTGCGCTGAATCTTGCCGCTGGTGGTGGTCGGTATCCGCATCGGCTTGAGCAGCACGACGGCCTGGGCGTCGATCCCGTGGTGGGTGCGGATCGCCACCCGGATCGATTCGATCAGGTCGTTCGGATCGACCCCGGCGGCCTCGTGGTGGTGCAGCTCCTGGACGACCACCAGGTACTCGGGGGCGTTGCGCTGGGTCGGCAACTGGAACACCGCGCCGCGGCCGGGCATCAGCGCCGGGTGACAGGCCTGCACGGTCAGTTCGATGTCATTGGGGTAGTGGCTGTAGCCGCCGATCGTCATCAGGTCCTTGCACCGGCCGGTGACGTACAGCTCGCCGTCGGAGAAGAATCCCAGGTCGCCGCTGCGCAGGTAGGGGCCCTCCCCGGTGTCGGCCAGGTGCGCACGGAAGGCGTGCTCGGTCTCCTCGTGCCGGCCCCAGTAGCCCGCGCCGACGCTGGGTCCGGACACCCAGATCTCGCCCACCTCGTCGGGCTCGCGGCGTAACCGGGTCTCGGGATCGACGATCAGGACTTGCTGCGTCTCCGGCTGCACACCGCAGGCCACCAGGGGGACCGCCCCCGCGGTGTCGGCCGGCACCTCGAGGACCCGCTCCTCGCCGAGCGCCGTCCGGTCGATGTGCCGGATCAGCGGCACCGGGGCGTCGGACATCCCCGTCACACCCAGGGTCGCCTCGGCCAGCCCGTAGGCGGGCAGGAATGCCTCGGGGCGAAAACCGGCCGGCGCGAACGCCTCGGTGAAGGATCGCAGCGTCTCCGCGCTGATCGGTCCGGCACCGATCACGGCGATCGACAGGTTCGACAGATCCAGTGCGGCGCGCTCCTCCGCGGTGCTGCGTTTGATGCAGGCCTCGTAGGCGAAGGGGGGTGCGGCGGTGATCACCGCCCGGTAGCGCGATATCGCCTGCAGCCAGCGCATCGGGCGCATCAGGAAGGCGCTGGGCGACATCAGCACGGTGGTGCGACCGCCGTAGATGGTGCCGAGGATGCCGCCGACGAAGCCCATGTCGTGGTACTGCGGCAGCCAGGACACTCCGCTGACCGTGCTGGAGAACACCGGAGAGTCGTCCGGGGGGTTCAATGCCCAGCGCATGACCTCCAGGTTGTGCACGTAGTTGCGGTGCGTGAGCACGCAGCCCTTCGGCACCCCGGTGGAACCCGACGTGTACTGGATCATGGCGATGGTGTCTTCGTCGACGTCCTGCGGCACCCAGGTCGCTCCGTCGCCCTCGACCTCATCCATCGCCAGCCAGTTCACCGGCCCACCGGTCAGCGAGGCCACCGCGGCCTTCATTTTCGCCTGGGTCTTGGCGGTCGCCAGAGCGAAGCGCGCTTGCGCTTCGGGGACGACGGTCTCGACCCGCCGGATCGGCCAGTGTTCGTCGACCGGAACCGCGACGGCGCCGGCGTAGAAGCAGCCGAACAGCCCGGCGATGCTGTCCACTCCGGGGCGGCACAGCACCAGCACCCGCTCACCCGCGGCGCCCCGACGCTGCAGGCTTGATGCGATCGCGCGGGCCCGCTCGTCGAGTTCGCGGTAGCTGACCCGGCTCTGTTCCTCATCGCCTTCCGGGCAGAAGATGAACGCGGGCGTGTCCCGGAGACGTTCGGATTGCTGCCGCAGCAGGTCCACCAGGGTGTCCGGCGCCGTGGGCGTTAAGGATGTCGTCGGTTCTGCCATCTGCTGATCTGCCTTCGGAAGTGCTTCGATAATCGCCGACAGCCTAATGGCGATCGCAAGAACGGCGAGGCTATCCCAGAGAAGCCAGCGCGCGCACCAGCTGGTCGACCTCCGACGTCGTCGAGTAGTGGCTCAACCCGACGGTGACCGCTCCCCCGATGTCGTTGACCCCGATCACGTCCAGCACCTGCGACCCGGCGTTGGCGATCGCCAATACGCCGTTGTCGGCCAGCCGCTGCACCACCCGCTCGGCGGGCACGTTGCGCACCGCGAAACTGACCACCGGAATCCGCACTTCGGGCTGGCCGATCATCATCACCAACGGCAGCGACCGCAGTGAGCTGACCAGATAGTCGAACAGCCGGTCCAGATACTGCCCGGCCGACCGCATGGAGATCGACAGCCGTTCGGGCCTGCTGCCGCGGGCGGATTCGTCGAGCGAGGCCAGATATTCGACGCTGGCCACCAGCCCGGCCAGCAGGCCGAACTGGTGCAGGCCCACCTCCAGGCGTGCCGGGCCGACGGCGTGCGGGTTCAACGACACCGACCCGAAGGTGTCGATCAGCGCCGGGTCGCGGAAGACCAACGCACCCACCGGCGGGCCGCCCCAGCAGGCCGCGTTGAGGGCCACCACGTCGGCCTCGACGCCGTTGATGTCGATCAATTGGTAGGGCGCCGCCGCGCAATGGTCGACGACGGCCACCCCGCCCACGTCGTGGACCAGCTTGGTGACCGGCCGCAGGTCGGTGACGGTGCCCAGCACGCCCGACGCCGAGGTGAGCGCCACCAGCCGGGTCGACGGGGTGATCAGGTTCTCCCACTGCCAGCTCGGCAGCTCGCCGGTCTCGATGTCGACCTCGGCCCATTTGAGCTTGGCGCCGTAGCGGTTGGCGGCACGCACCCAGGGCGCGATGTTGGCCTCGTCGTCGAGCCGGGTGACCACGGTCTCGTAGCCCAGACTCACCCGCGACGACGCGGCATCGGCCAGTGCGCTCAATAACACCGCGCGATCGGGGCCCAGCACCACCCCGGCGGGATCGGCGCCCACCAGGTCGGCCACCGCCTGGCGCGCCGCGACCAGCACCGCGGCACTGCGCCGGGCCGCCGGGTGCGGACCCGTCGACGTGGCCAGCGACCCGCGGAACGCGGTCGACACCGTGGTGGCCACCGAGTCCGGGATCAACATGCCGGTGGGCGCATCGAAGTGCACCCACCCGTCACCGAGCGTTGGGTGCAGTCCGCGCACCCTGGCGACGTCGTAGGCCATGTCAGCCACCTTAGGACTTCTCAAGATCGGGTGATCGGTGAAGGTATCGGATAACCGGATAGCTCCCCCGCTGCGCTGAGCCGTGTCACCTTGTTAGACATACTAGTGCAGTGCTCCTGGGGTTCGGAATGGTTGCCGCGCTACTGCTGCTGGTCGTGCCGGGAGCGCTGATCGCCGCCGGTGCGCGGCTGACCTGGCCACTGGCGGTGACGGTCGGCCCGGTGCTGACCTACGGGGTGGTCGGCCTGGCCATCGTGCCGTTCGGCGCGCTCGGAATCCCGTGGAACGCAGGCACCGCACTGGCAGCGCTGGTGGTGATCGGCGCGCTGGTGGGCGGCCTGGCCAAGGGAGTGCGGGGGTTGCTGGACCGCCGCCCCAGCATCCACGTGGCCGCGCCGACCGCCGCCGTCGGACCGACGCTGACGGTGGCCGCCGGAGTGCTGCTGGGCATGCTGCTGATCGGCTGGGCGGCGGTGCGGGGCATCCCGGATTGGCAGAGTGTTCCCAGCACCTGGGACGCGGTCTGGCACGCGAACACCGTCCGCTTCATCCTGGACACCGGCCAGGCGTCGCCCACCCACATGGGTGAACTGCGCAACGTCGAAACCCACGCCCCGCTCTACTATCCGTCGGCGTTTCACGCGCTGACCGCGGTGCTGTGTCAGTTGACCGGCGCGGCGCCCACCACCGGCTACACCCTGGCCGGCGTGGCCGCCTCGGTGTGGCTGTTCCCGATCAGCGCCGCGCTGCTCACCTGGAATCTGCTGCAGCGCGTCACCACCACCGCGGTGACTGCGGTTTCAGCGGCCACTGCCGCCGCCCTCTCGGCATCCTTCACCGCACTGCCCTACGTCGAGTTCGGCACCGCCGCCATGCCCAACCTGGTGGCCTACGGGCTGGTGGTGCCGGCCTTCGCGCTGACCACCGCGGTGCGCACCATGCGGGACCGAATCGGCGTGGCGGTGCTGGCGCTGGCCGGGGTGTTCTCGGTGCATCTGACCGGGGGCGTGGTGACGGTGCTGCTGGTGGCCGCCTGGTGGCTGTGCCCCAAGGACGGGGCGCTGTGGAATCCGTTACGGGGCAAGCGGCGTGACACCCTGGCGCTGGCCGCCGTCCTGCTGCCGACCGGGCTGCTGCTGCTGCCGCAGCTGCTGAGCGTGCGCGAGCAGGCCGACATCATCGCGGGGCACTCGTTCCTCACTCATGAGGGCCGCAAGTCGGGCCTGCGCGACGCGCTGCTGCTGTACACGCGGCACCTCAACGACTTTCCGATTCAGTACGCGCTGGTCGGCCTGGCCGCCGTCGGCGCGGTGGTGCTGGCGGTCCGCAAGGTGTGGTGGCCGCTGGCGCTGTGGGCGGTGCTGGTGGTGGGGGTGGTGCAGTCCTCGGCTCCGCTCGGCGGCCCGGTCGGCGCCGTTCTCGGCCGCTTCACCGACCTGTTCTACAGCGATCCGCGCCGGATCATGGCGGCGATGACGCTGCTGCTGATCCCGATCGCGGGCGCCGGGCTGGCGGCGCTGGTCGAGTTGGTGGTCAAGCCGGTGGGCGGCCGTGCCCGTCCGGTGCTGACCGGGGCATTTCTGGCGGTGGCGACCGTCGGGCTGGCCTGGCACTACCTGCCGCGGCATGCGTTCTTGTTCGGCGACAAGTACGACTCGGTGATGGTCGACGCCCGTGACCTGGAGGCCTTCGCCCACCTGGCCGCGCTGCCCGGGGCCCGTGACTCCGTGATCGGCAACGCCAACGTCGACGGCAGCGCCTGGATGTATGCGGTCGCCGACCTGCATCCGCTGTGGACGCACTACGACTATCCCCAGCAGCAAGGCCCGGGGCCGCAGCGGTTCGTCTTCTGGGCCTACGCCGACGACGCCGACACCGATCCGCGGGTGGCGCAGGCCGTGCACGCCCTCAACATCCGCTACGTGCTGATCAGCAGCCCCACGGTGCGCGGGTTCTCCCTGCCCGACGGGCTAGTGTCTCTGGAGAAATCGCGGTCATGGGCCAAGATCTACGACAATGGCGGGGCGAGCATCTACCAATGGCAGGGAGGCGAGGGGCAGTGAGCACCGGCTATGGCAGCGAAGGCGTCGACGACGGCGAAGACGGCGTGGAGATCATCAGCGGCGCGGATCCGCGCCTGCTTTCGGCCGGTATCAACACCGACGCAGCCGACGACGACGAGCAGTCGCTCACCGACCTGATCGAACAGCCCGCCAAGGTGATGCGGATCGGCACCATGATCAAGCAGCTGCTCGAGGAGGTGCGCTCCGCGCCGCTGGACGAGGCCAGCCGGGTGCGGTTGCGCGAGGTGCACGCCGCCAGCATCCGCGAGCTCGAGGACGGCCTGGCCCCGGAGCTGCGCGAGGAGCTGGACCGGCTGACCCTGCCGCTGCGCGAGGACGCCATCCCGTCGGACGCCGAGCTGCGGATCGCCCAGGCCCAGCTGGTGGGCTGGCTGGAGGGGCTGTTCCACGGCATCCAGACCGCGCTGTTCGCCCAGCAGATGGCCGCCCGCGCGCAGTTGGAGCAGATGCGCCACGGCGCGCTGCCGCCCGGGGCAGGAGCCGGCCCCGGCGGACCCGGCAGCCACAGCCACAGCCCCGGCCACTCCGGCACCGGCCAGTACCTGTAGCACGGGATTTCTTGGTGCCCAGTCCGACTCCCCACATCGAGACCCAGAATGCCTGGGTCGAGTTCCCCATCTTCGACGCCAAATCGCGGTCGTTGAAGAAGGCGTTCCTCGGCAAGGCCGGCGGGGCGATCGGGCGCAACAACTCCAATGTGGTGGTCATCGAGGCGCTGCGCGACATCACCATGTCGCTGTCCCTCGGAGATCGGGTCGGGCTGGTCGGGCACAACGGCGCGGGTAAATCCACACTGCTGCGGCTACTTTCGGGTATCTACGAGCCCACCCGCGGGTCGGCGACGGTGGTCGGCCGGGTGGCGCCGGTGTTCGACCTCGGCGTGGGCATGGACCCGGAGATCTCCGGCTTCGAAAACATCATCATCCGCGGGCTGTTCCTGGGGCAGACCCGCAAGCAGATGGCCGCCAAGGTCGACGAGATCGCCGAATTCACCGAGCTCGGCGACTATCTGGCGATGCCGCTGCGCACCTACTCCACCGGCATGCGGGTGCGGCTGGCGATGGGCGTGGTCACCAGCATCGACCCGGAGATCCTGCTGCTCGACGAGGGCATCGGCGCGGTGGACGCCGAATTCTTGAAGAAGGCCCAGAACCGGCTGCAGAAGCTGGTGGAGCGGTCCGGAATCCTGGTGTTCGCCAGTCACTCCAACGAGTTTCTGGCCCGGTTGTGCAAGACCGCGATGTGGATCGACCACGGCACCATCAAGATGACCGGCGGCATCGAGGAAGTGGTCGGCGCCTACGAGGGTCCCGATGCCGCCCGCCACGTGCGCGAGGTGCTCGACGAGACCCAAGCCGGGGACAAGGCGTGACCGAAATCGTCCACGCCGTCGTCGTCACCCACCGGCGGGTCGAGCAGCTGGCCGAGTCGCTGGCGGCGCTGGTGACCCAGACCCGTGCACCGGACCACGTGATCGTCGTCGACAACGACAACGATCCCGCGGTGGCCGCCCTGGTGGCCGGCCAACCGGTACCGTGCACGTACCTCGGATCGCAGCGAAATCTCGGTGGCGCAGGCGGTTTCGCGTTGGGCATGCTGCACGCCCTGGCGGCCGGCGCGGATTGGGTGTGGCTGGCCGATGACGACGGCCGGCCGGCCGATTCGGGCGTGCTGGCCGCGCTGCTCGCGTGCGCGGCCAAGCACAGTCTGGCGGAGGTGTCGCCGATGGTGTGCAACATCGACGACCCGTCCCGGCTGGCGTTCCCACTGCGACGCGGCCTGGTGTGGCGGCGCGAGGTCAGCGAATTGCGCAGTGGCGGTGGCGATCTGCTGCCGGGGATCGCCTCGCTGTTCAACGGAGCACTGTTCACCGCCGATGCGCTGGATGCAGTGGGGGTGCCGGACCTGCGGTTGTTCATCCGCGGCGACGAGGTCGAGGTGCACCGCCGACTGGTGCGCTCCGGCCTGGCGTTCGGGACGTGCCTGACCGCGGCCTACCTGCACCCGTGCGGGTCAGCGGAGTTCAAGCCGATCCTGGCCGGCCGGATGCACACCCAGTACCCCGACGACGCGGCCAAACGCTATTTCACCTACCGCAACCGCGGTTACCTGATGGCCCAGCCGGGAATGCGCCGGCTGCTGATCCAGGAGTGGCTGCGGTTCGGCTGGTTCTTCCTGGTGTCGCGTCGCGATCCGGCCGGGTTGGCCGAGTGGGTCCGGCTGCGCCGGCTGGGACGCCGGGAGCAGTTCTCCAAACCCGAGGGGCAGCAATGAGCTTCACCGATATCGCCGCGCAGTCCAAGACTTTCGCACGGGCGCGGGCCGATCTGGTGGACGGGTTCGGTCGCCGTGAACTATGGCTGCACCTGGGCTGGCAGGACATCAAGCAGCGCTACCGGCGCAGCATTCTGGGCCCGTTCTGGATCACCATCGGCACCGCCACCACGGCTGTGGCGATGGGCGGCCTGTACTCCAAGCTTTTTCACCTCGACCTGGCGGTGCACCTGCCGTACGTGACGCTGGGGCTGATCGTGTGGAACCTGTTGAATGCCGCCATCCTTGAGGGCGCCGATGTGTTCGTCGCCAACGAGGGACTGATCAAACAGCTGCCGACGCCGCTGAGCGTGCACGTCTACCGGCTGGTGTGGCGGCAGATGATCCTGTTCGCCCACAACATCGTCATCTATGTCCCGATCGCCCTGATCTTCCCGAAACCCTGGTCGTGGGCGGATCTTTCGGTGGTTCCCGCGCTGGCGCTGATCGCGCTGAACTGCGTGTGGGTGTCGCTGTGCTTCGGAATTCTGGCCACCCGCTACCGCGACATCTCCCCGCTGCTGTTCTCGGTGGTGCAGCTGCTGTTCCTGATGACACCGATCATCTGGAACTACGACACGCTGCGCGCCCAGGGCGCGACCCGATGGATGACGGTGATCGAGTTCAACCCGCTGATGCACTACCTGGAGATCGTGCGCGCCCCGCTGCTGGGCGCGCACCAGCCGCTGCGGCACTGGGCGGTGGTACTGGTGCTGACCGTCCTCGGCTGGACGGTGGCCGCGCTGGTGCTGCGCCAGTACCGGGCCCGGGTGGCCTACTGGGTGTAGGCGCCAGTTCAGGCGATCAGGTCTTCCAGGCCGAGATCGGTGAGCGCGGTGTCGAATCCGTCCATGGTGAACACGTAGTCCCCTGCCCCGGGGTCACCGAACACCGCCGGGTCACCGAACGCCGCCGGGTCACCGAACACCGCCGCGTCACCGAAACCGCTCAGGTCGACGGCGTCACTGGGGGCTGCGTCGAGCAGGACGCCGGTGAACGGGTTGTGCGTCGCGTACCAGTCCTGGAGTCCGTCGAACAGGGTCGTCACGTGGTCGGTCACCGAGCCCAGGTCGTTGAAGATCTCCTGCAGACCTGACGCCCCTTCGGTGATCAGCACCAGGGGCGTTCCCACCACCAAGAGCAGCGGCATGATCACGAAGATTTCGCCGAGCGCCTCGAGCATGATCGCGAACGGGAACAGCGGGCTGAACGGGTCGTCCAGGAGCTGCACGATGAAAGATAAGCCGGTCAACTCACCGATGATGTCCATCAGGCTGGAGTCGCCGGTGAGTGCGGTCAGCTCGACCGGTGCGGAGACCGCCGCGACCGGGAGAGCGCCTGGATGCGCCCCGGCCGGAGTGGCGGTCACACCACCTACCGTCAACGCGACCACACCCGCAGTCGCAACGCTCGCGAGGGCCCGCGAGCATCCGTTCGACGTCGTCCACATAAGCCTTCGATTCTATTGCAGCGCACTTCGTTTCGGACACCGAACGCCCAAACCCGAAAGGCCCCGGCCCTGCGCCGCCAGTGGCGGGCAGAGCCGGGACCCCCCGTGTCTGCGGCTACGGCTTGTTCGCTCCGGGGTCGCCGGTTGCGATCTGGCCGTCCGTCTGGGTACCGCCCTGGTTGACGATGTTGCCGTCGGTACCGTTGCCACCGACATTGCCTGCGCCCGTACCGCTTCCGCCATCGCCGCCGGTGGCGGTGCCGTTGGTGGCCGTGGACGGGACGGCGGGGTCGGCGCCGTCGTTGCCGAACGCGTCGAGCCGGCTCGACCCACCCAGTCCGCCGGTGCCGCCGCCCAGGCCTTCACCGCCCTTACCGCCACTCGAGGTGCCGTTGGCGAGGTTGTCCGGGTCGCCGCCGGTGGCGATGCTGGCCTTGCCGCCGTTGCCACCGGTGCTGCCGGCATCGGCGTTGCCGCCGTTACCGCCGGTCGACGTACCGCTGGCCGTTCCACCCGCACCGCCCGCACTGCCGACCGGCTTGGAACTCTGGATGTCGGAGCTGCCACCGTCACCACCCTTGGCGTCCGTACCGGTGGCGTCACCGCCGCTACCGCCGGTGGAGGTGCCGTAGGAGTTGCCGCCGGCAGCACTGGCCTGCCCGAGCTCACCGGATTCCAGCTCACCCCAGCTGCCCTTGCCGCCGACACCACCATCGGTGCCATCGCCGCCGTTGCCGCCCTGAGCGATCGCGTCGTTGCCGCCGCCACCGATCGAGCCGCCCGCGTTGTCGACGACCAGGTAGCCGGCGCCGCCGTCACCGCCGGTGCCGTTGTCACCGGTACCGCCGGTGCCGCCGGTAGCGCTACCGGTGATGGTGCTGCCCGCGCCGGTTGCCGAAGCAATGGCCTGACCGCCGTTACCGCCGGTGCCGGCGTTGACGGCGACGCCGCCGTCGCCGCCGGTGACCGTGGTACCGGTGATCGAGCTGCCCGCGCCCGGGTTGATGTAGCCGATCGCACCGTTACCGCCGGTGCTGCCGGTGCCAGTGCCGTCGCCGCCGTTACCGCCCTGTGCGGTGTTGTCGGTCCCGGTGGCGTTGTCGCCGAAGACGTTGATCTGGCCGGCCATGCCGTTGCCGCCGGTGCCACCCTGGAGCCCGTCGCCGCCGCTACCGCCGGTCGCGTTGCCCGATGCCTCGGCGCCGTTGCCGCCCGACAGGATGCTGCCGTAGCTGCCGTTGCCGCCGGTGCCACCGCCGGTGGCATTACCGCCGTCACCGCCGACCGCGGTGCCGTGCGAGGTGCCACCACTGCCGCCACCTTCGGCGCGAGCGCTCTGAATGCCGCCGTTGCCGCCGTGGCCGCCGGTGCTGCCGGTGCCGTCCGCGCTACCGCCGTTGCCGCCGGTTGCACTGCCATACGAGGTGCCGCCGGTGCCGGTGGCCCCGACCGTCTGGCCCGCCTCGATGTTGGCGAAGCCGGCCGCGCCACCGTGGCCACCGTTGGTGGCCGCACCGCCGATGCCGCCCACCGCGTGGACACTGTCGGCAGCGCCGCCGTTGCCGATGACGCCGCCGGACTGGTCGACCGCCAGGTACGCCCCGCCGCCGTCGCCGCCGATGCTGCCCGCACCGTCGCCGGTACCGCCGGCGCCGCCGGTGGCATTCCCGGTGATGGTGCTGTCGGCCCCGGTCGCCCCGGCCGCAGCCGCACCGCCCGTACCGCCGGTGCCGGAGTTGCTGCCGGCACCGCCGACGCCGCCGGTGACGGTGGCCTGGTCGATGACGGCTCCGTCGGCCGCCGTGATATCGGCCGTACCGCCGGCACCGCCGTTGCCGCCATCGGTCCCGACACCGGCGTTACCACCGGTGGCGTGGCTGTTGGTGATCGCGCTGCCCGCGCCGATGGCGCTCAGGCTCGCGGCACCGCCATCGGCGGTGGCGCTGGCGTCACCACCGGTCACCGAGCTGTGCAAGATGCTGCCGCCGTTGCCGACGTTGACCGTGGCGCCGCCGCCGACATGGTCGCCGACGTTCTCGCCGCTCTTCACCGTGACGTCCTGGACGGCACCGCCGCCGTTGTTGATCAGCGTGTTGTTGGCGCCGTCCTGGCCGTTCACCCCGTTGGCGCCGCCGTTGGTGGCGTCACCACCGGCCACGTTGGCGCTGTCGATGGTGCTGCCCTGGCCGTCTGCCTGGATGCCGGCGTAGCCGCCGGTGCCGCCCTGGCCGCCGACGCCGGTGGCGCTGCCTGCCCCACCATCGCCGCCGTTACCGCCGGTCGCGGTGCTGCGGGTGACGGCGCCGCCGTCGGTCTGCTGGATGATGGCGCCACCGCCGCCGCCGCCACCGCCGCCGCCCTGGCCGGCGGTCGTGCCGTCCGCGGCACCACCGGTACCGCCGTTGCCGCCGCTGCCGCCGGTCACGAGGTTGGTGTCGTCGGCGCCGTTGATGCCGCCGCCGTTGGCGCCCGCGCCACCGTCACCGCCGGCCCCGGCAGTGCCGGTTCCGGCGTTGCCATCCTGGTCCACGCCCACCGCGCCGCCGTTGCCGCCGACGCCACCGTGGCCACCGGTGAAGCTGCCGGTATTGCCGTCGCCACCGTTGCCCCCGTTGCCGGCGGTGCCGCCGACGGTCGCGCCGCCGGAGCCGCCGGAGCCGCCGGAGCCGCCGGTGCTGAGCACCGGGTTGGTCAGGTCGTCGCCGGCGGGTGCGCCCGTGCCACCGTTGCCGCCGTTGCCACCGGAGCCGGCCGCGCCGTTCTCGGAGGTGCCGCCGACGCCGCCGTTGCCGCCGTGGCCGCCGGCCAAGGTGCCGAACTCCCCGGTGTTGCCCTCACCGGTGGTGTTACCACCGGCGCCGCCGTCACCGCCGTTGCCGGCGGTCTCGTCGCCAGTCGCGTTGGCACCGGCGCCACCCTGGCCGCCGTAGCCGCCGTGGCCGGAGCCGTCGCCGCCCCTACCACCGGAGCCACCGTTACCACCGGCGTTGTTGCCGCCGTCAGCGGTGCTGGTCACCGCACCGCCGGTGCCGCCGGCACCACCGGTGCCGCCGTAGACACCCTGGCCACCGCCGCCACCGGACCCACCGTTGCCGGCTTGGTAGCCGGTACCACCGTTACCGCCGTTGCCGCCGGAACCGCCCACGCCCGTCGCGTCATCGTGGGCCGGGCTCAGACCGTTGCCCAGGAAGTCGCCGGCCTCGCCCCTGGCCGCATCGCCGCCGAGTCCGCCGGCTCCACCGTCGCCACCGTTGCCGATCTGACCGAGGCTGCCGTCGGTGCCGTCGGTGTGGCCGTCGCCGCCGCCGGTGCCGCCGGTTCCGGCCGTGGCGCCGGGCGCTCCGCCGTTGCCGCCGTTGCCGCCGGCACCCGCTGCGCCGCCGTTTTGGAGCTCGGAGTCGGTGTCGTTGGCACCGGCGCCACCTACGCCGCCGACGCCGCCGTTGCCACCGTTGCCGGTGTCGCCGCCGTTGCCACCGTTGCCGTTGGTCGCCGAACCGCCGTTACCGCCGGAGCCGCCGACGCCGCCATCACCGGCGTTGCCACCGGCTCCACCGGCCACGCTCGAGTCGAACGACGCCGCACCGTTGCCACCGGTGCCGCCCGTTCCGCCGACACCACCGGCGCCACCGTTACCGCCGTTGCCCGACACCGCGCCGCCGGCACCGCCGAGGCCACCCGTGCCGCCGGCACCACCGACGGCGCCGTCGCCGCCGGCAGTCCCGGTGTCGAAGCTGTCGAAGCCCGCCAGGCCCTGCGCACCGGCGCCGCCGACACCACCGTTGCCGCCGTTGCCGTGGTCGCCACCGGCACCACCGGCGCCACCGTTGCCGCCGGCCAGGCCCGAGCCGTCCACGTCGGTGCCGAGACCGGCACCACCGATGCCACCGTTACCGCCGTTACCCGACACCTCGGTCGGCAGCGTGCCGTCGGCGCCGTCCGCGCCGGCGTTGCCCGGTGTACCGGAGAACGGACCGGCGCTGACACCGGCCGCACCGCCCTTGCCGCCGACGCCGACCGAGCCGAGGTTGCCACCGTGGCCACCGGCGCCACCGTCACCGCCACCGACCAGTGCGGGTTCGGCCGCGGGGTCGGCCGCCGCCGCGAACGCGGTGCCTTCGGTACCACCCCCACCGGATGTGCCGCCGCCACCGCCGTTGCCGCCATTGCCGCCGTTGCCGGCCAAGCCGGAGCCGCCGCCGGCACCACCCGCGCCGCCGCTACCCGCGGCACCGGCGGTGTGAACACCGAAGAAGCCACCGGCGCCGCCGTTACCGCCGACGCCACCTGCACCACCGGCGGCGCCGGACCCGGCGTTCCCGCCGTTGCCTCCGAGACCGCCCGTGCCGCCCGGGTCGGCGGCCAGCGCCTGGATCGAGACCTCGGGTGTGGGGCCCTGGTCGCCGGTATTGTCGTTGCCGGCACCACCGTTGCCGCCATCGCCACCGTTACCACCGCCGCCGCCGTTACCGCCGACACCACCGGTACCGCCGGCACCGGAGTTACCGAACAGGCCTGCCGCGCCACCGTTACCGCCGGCGCCACCGATGCCACCGACAAAGCCATCCGTACCGTCCGTGCCGTCGGTTCCGGCGATGCCGGCTGCGCCGTCGGTTGCGCCCGGGAAGCTCAGCCCGCTGACGCCGATGTTGCCGTTGGTTCCGGACGCGCCGTTACCGCCGGCGCCACCGCTGCCGCCGCTGCCGCCGTTGCCGAACAGGAAGCCGCCGGCGCCACCGGTGCCACCGAGCAGGCCGTTGGCACCGGCCGCGGCGATACCGTCAGCGCCGAAGGCACCCGCGCCGCCGTCGCCGCCGTTACCCATCAAACTGCCGCCGGCCCCGCCGTCACCACCGATCAGGCCGATACCGACGCCGCTGCCACCGGCACCGCCGTCACCGAGCATGCCGGCGTTGCCACCATCGAGGTCGAGCTTGGACGTGTCAGCAAAGCTGTAGGTGCCGTCCTCAACGTCCGTCAGCGTGATGTCATTGCCGTCGGCGTCCTGCAGCACTGCGCCATTCGCGCCGAGCAGATCGCCGTCGCTGTCGAAGTATGTGCCGCTCCCGCCGTCACCGAACAGGAAGCCACCCGCCGTCGCCGCGTGATATAAGAGATCGCCGTCGTCACTTAGGCTGACATAAGCATTAGCGCCGTTGGCAAAGATTCCGTCGATGCTCAGGCCGCTGCCGATCAGTGTCTGACCGATGTCGTGCAGTGGCTGGTAGATGACCATGTTGAACGCGTTGGCCACCATCTCGTTCAGACCCTGCAGCGGATCGGTGCCGGCCGCGGAGCCCGCGAGATCGCCACCGAACAGCGCGCCCAGGTCAAACACCGATGTGTCGGCCGTCGCAGGTTCGAACCACATCGATGCCTGGCTGACCAGCTCATCGAAGAGATCCTCGAAGCCGTCGGCACGAGCCGGAGCTGCGGTGAGTGGCGTCATGCCAAACGCAAGGAAGGCACCCACAGCACTGGTTGCGCCGACGGCGCGGCTGAGACGGTTTCTGCTTCTGGAAGCGGAGCGGTTAGACATCGGATCTCCTAGTGGGACGGGCGCCCTCGGCAGTTGACGGAGGAAAAAGTTATTTAGGGTCCTTTAAGCTAACAAATATGATGGTTAGCGACAAGTGAAATTTCCAACAACTGTGAAAATTTCCGTGACGTTCGTGGATTGCTTGCCTTCTATCGAGAGATTCGTCCAGAAGCCGGCAAATCTTTCCAAACGCGGGCGCTAACATGCCGGCTCGGGCGCAAGGGGGTCGGCTGGGCGGTGGCCGCCGTGGTGCTGCGCCAGTACCGGGCGCGGGTGGCCTACTGGGTGTAGCGCCGCACCGGTGTCAGCCCGTCACGGGCCCGGCGTGACACCGCTGTCGCCGTCATTTCCGGTCGCGCCCGCATGGCTGGTCCCGTTTGCACCGGTTCCTATGCCACCGCTACCAGCGGTTCCACCGGCACCACCCGCTCCACCGGCACCACCTGCACCGCCGGCTCCGCCGATTCCGGAACCACCGGCGACTCCACCGTTGCCCCCGGCTGCGCCGGCCGCTCCACCGGCACCACCGTCGCCCCCGGCGCCCCCGGCGCCGCCCACGCTGTTACCGCCGGCACCGCCTGGACCGCTTGTTGAGGAGCCGCTACAGGGGGCATTGCAGCCCTCAAACGCGTCGCCCGCGTTACCGCCGTTACCCGCCTGACCGCCGACAGCACCGGCACCGCCAGTACCGCCGACCCCGCCGGCACCACCGGCACCGCCGTTGCCCGACACCGATCCGCCCGCGCCGCCGGCACCGCCCACACCGCCGGCCCCGCCGGCCTGCCCGGCCGCACCGACACTGTCACCGCCCGCCCCGCCGGCACCACCGATCACCGCCGCATCACCGACGTCGGAGAACGACGAAGCGTAGCCGCCCTTGCCGCCGTTGCCCCCGGGCGCGCCGTAGCTGCCGGTGCCGCCGGCACCCCCGGCACCGCCGGTGATCGCACCGAGGGGACCGCCGCCATGGATTTCGCCACCGGTGCCGCCGTCACCGCCGGCCTGTACGGTGCCGTCGGGATTGATGGCGCCGGCGACGCCCGGATCGCCGGGGTTGCCGGTGGCCGGAGCAGTGGCCCCGGTCACGGTCTCGCCGACGGCGCCGTTGGCCGCCTTTCCACTCACCGCCAGGTTTTCACCGTTGGCGCCGGCCGCACCCGTGCCGCCCTGCCCACCGTTGCCGCCGTTGCCGATGGTCCCGGCGTTGCCGCCGGCGCCGCCGTCACCGGCAGTCCCGCCGAAACCGAGCACGCTACCGCCGGTGCCGCCGTCACCGCCATCACCGCCGCCGGTCGGCAGTTGCCCGGCGGCGCCGTCGGCGGCGCGGGCGGTCCCGTCACCGCTCAGGCCGCCGCGGCCGCCCGCTCCGACCACCCCGGCATCCCCACCGTCACCGCCCTTGCCGCCGGCACCGGCCGGGGAGCCCGGCCCGCCGTCGTGGCCAACGGACCCGCCGTTACCACCGGCACCGCCGACGCCACCGGCGGCACTATTGCCGCCGGCTCCGCCGATGCCACCGGCACCGTCCACGCCGTCGTGATAACCGGCCGCCTGCGCCGCACCCCCCACGCCGCCGTTGCCGCCGGCACCACCGTCACCACCGTCACCACCGTCGCCGGCGTTACCGCCGGCGCCACCGTCGCCGGCGATCGCGCCGTCAAGGCCATCACCGCCCGCACCGCCGACGCCGCCATTGCCACCGGTCTGCCCGTTGCCACCGGCAGCACCGAGCCCACCCTGGCCGCCGGCGCCGCCGTCGCCGCGGATCGCCCCGCCCAGACCGCCCGCCCCGCCGTGACCGCCGGCCCCGCCGGCCTGCCCGGCCACGCCGTCGCCACCGACCCCGCCGGCCCCGCCGTCTCCGCTGGTGACATTCGGGCTGTCGGGATAGTCAGCCACGCCGCCCGCGCCGCCCGCGCCGCCCGCAGCGCCCATGCCGCCGTGGCCACCGGCGCCGCCATTGCCGGCGGTACTGCCGGGCTCTCCGAATGCCCACCCGCCGGTGCCGCCGTCGCCACCGGGTGCGCCGATCCCGCCGTCGCCGCCGTCGCCCCCGGCGCCCGCGGTCGCGACACCCTTGGCGCCCGGTTCAAGTTCGGTGTCGGCGAAGCCGCCGTCACCGCCTGCGCCACCGCTCGCGTTCGGTCCGCCGTCACCGCCGTTGCCACCGGCGCCACCGGTGATGTCTTGCCCGGACACCGCGCCCGTGCCGCCGCCGCCGTCACCGCCGACTCCGCCCATCTGGCCGACGGCGCTGCCGTTGGCACCGTTACCGCCCCCAATTCCGCTGCCGGCGGGGTTGCTCAGACCCGTGAAACCATTGTTCGCCTGGCCGTCAGAGAGGTCGCTGGTCGACCCGTTGCTGCCGAGTGCACCATTGCCGCCGGCACCGCCGGCACCGCCATTGCCGTAGCCGCCGGCGGCACCACCGACACCGCCGTCGCCCCCGTTACCGGCGCCCGTGGCGTTGCCGCCGTTACCGCCGGCTCCACCATTGCCACTGAATCCGTCGGGCACCTGGCCGCCGGCACCGTCAGCACCGGCCTTGCCGGCCGTGCCGGAGACGACGCCGCTGCTGGTGCCGGCAGCACCACCGGCGCCACCGTTGCCGGCCGTGCCGACGTTGCCACCGGCGCCCCCGTCTCCACCGATGCCGCCGCCGGTCGAGCCGTCAGCACCGGCTCCGCCGGCCCCACCGTTGCCGGCCGTACCCGCAGCCCCGCCAACGCCGCCGGCGCCGCCGTCGCCGGCCGCACCCGCCGTGAACAGGCCGAAGAAGCCACCCGTACCGCCGTTGCCACCCGCGCCACCGATTCCGCCGGCACCACCGCCCGCCCCGTCACCGCCGTCGCCCCCGGCAGCACCGAGACCGTCCGCTGCAAGGCCGCCGTTGCCACCGGCACCACCGACTCCACCGGCACCGCCGACACCACCGGCGCCGCCCCCACCGGCGGTGCCGAACAGACCGGCGGCACCGCCATTGCCCCCGACACCACCGGCGCCACCGGCAGAACCGGCAGTGCCGTTGCCGCCGTGTCCCCCGGCAGAGGCGGCAACGGTGACACCGGTGGCCGGGTCCAGGCCCGCCGAACCCAACGCTCCGGCAGCACCTTCGGCCCCGGCAGCACCGGTGCCGCCGCTACCCCCGGCGCCACCGTTGCCGAACAGGAATCCGCCGCTGCCGCCGGCACCACCGGCAAATCCAGCCCCGCCGGCAGTCCCGGCAGCACCCTCGCCGCCGGCACCACCATTGCCCATCAACATGCCGCCGGCACCACCGGCGAAGCCGGCGTCACCACTACCGAGGCCACCGGCGCCGCCGTCACCGAACAAGCCGGCGTCGCCACCGACGGAACCGGCGACCTGATGCGCATCGGCACCTTCGGTCATCACGATTCCGCTGCCACCATCACCGAACAGCCAGCCGCCATCGGTGGCCGCGGTGATCGACCCATCGCTGTTGAGCACCGCGTCAGCACCGTTGCCGAACACTCCGTCGATGACGAAGCCGCCCTGGATCAACGACTCACCCAGCGCATGGATCGGTTGATAGACCAGCGTATTGATGGTGTTAGCCACGAAATCGTCAAACCCCTGCAAGGGATCGGCCATCGCTGCGCCCGGCACCAGGTCAGCCACATCCAGCCAGGACAGGCCCACCGGCGGCGAGTCGAACCAGGTCAACGCCTGCCCCCACAGGTCACCCAGGACATCGTCGAATCCCTCGGCCTGCGCCGGCGGAGCCGCCAGTGGCGTCCCGAGCGCCAAAAAGACTGCGGCGGGCGCCGCTAACCTCACCACACTGGGCCGGCGCAACTTGCGGGTGCGCGAACGACGCTTGCACTGGTGACGAGACATCGGGGGCCTCCAGACACGACTGGTATAGCTGATAACTACACAGCTTGATATATGTATTTATTAAGCTAGACCTCACGTATACCGGTAGGCGGGCTGTTTCAGAAAATTCACCCGGGTTGCTTCGTGGGTGCGAGCGGCCCGGGGTGCTGCTGCCGGCGGGCCGGGTCGCCTACCGGGTGTAGTAGGCGCTGATGACGTCAGGATCAGGGTCCAGACCCAGGCCCGGGCCCTGCGGCACCGTGACCCGCCCGGTCGTCGGCGCCAATGCTTCGCCGTAGATCGACGCCTCCAGATCGAACCAGCGCCACTCGACCATCGCCTCGGCGCCACCCAGTGCTGCGGCCACCTGGATCGCGGCGAGCAGGCCCGGACCGTCGTAGAACGAGTGCGTCATGACAGCCACCCCGCGGGCGGCGGCGAGCGGAAAAACCTTGCGCAACTCGGTGATTCCGCCCATCTTGGCCGGGCTGGGTTGCGCGAAATCCACCGCCGCGGCAGCCAGCAACCGCTCGAATTCCATTGTGGTCGAGACGTTCTCACCCGAAGCGATCGGCAGGCCGGTGCTGCGCCGCAATTCGGCCAGGCCGTCGAAGTTCTCCGGCGGCCACAGCGGCTCCTCCAGGAACATCAGCCCGACGGCATGCAGGTCGGCGGCGAGGGCCTGGGCTTGCGGAAGCGTCCAGGCGCAGCCGGCATCGACGATCAGCGCGACGTCGGGCCCGGCTTCGTCGCGGGCCGCCTTGATCGCGGGCAGCTGGGATTCGTGCAGCTTGATCGCGGCGAACCCGTCGTCGACGACGCGGCGCACCGCGGCGCGGACTCGTTGCGGCTCGGTGTAGCAGGCCAGGCTGGCGTAGCAGGGCATGGTGCGGGCGTCGCCGCCGAGCAGCGTCGAGATCGGCACCCCGGCGCGCTTGCCGGCGATGTCCCACAGCGCGATGTCGACCGCCGACAGCGCGTAGGTAATGGCGCCGCCGCGGCCGAAGACGTGCAGCTTGCGTTGCACGTGGTCCATCAGCGCCGCGACGTCAACGGCGTCGCGGCCCAGACACAACGGTGCGACCAGCTCGTCGAGTGCGTGGACGGCCAAGCTGACGCCGGTCAGGCCGAACGCCTCGCCCCAGCCCACGGTGCCGTCGTCGGTGGTCACCTTGACCAGCAGCGAGTCCGCGGCGGTCAGCGGCTCACCCCACAATGCGGCACCGGGCAGGTCCGGTTTGAGCGGGATGCGCAGCGGGATGGCCTCGACGGCGGTGATGGACGAGTCGGCCATCTAGCTAGCGTAGGGCGCTGATTAAGCTTCCCGGGTGGCCGAGACGACACCCAGTCATCTGCACCTGTCTACCCAGGTGTGGCGTTTTCTGGTCACCGGGGTGCTGTCGGCGGTGGTCGACTTCGGGCTCTACCTACTGCTGTACCTGGGGGCCGGGGTCAAGGTCGATCTGGCCAAGGCGTGCAGCTTCGTCGCCGGCACTCTCACCGCGTATCTGATCAACCGGCGCTGGACATTCCAGTCCTCGGCGCACACCGGACGCTTCGTGGCGGTGATGACGTTGTACGCGTTGACGTTTGGCGTGCAGGTGGGGATCAACCACCTGGTTCTGGAACTGCTGGACTATCAGCGGTGGGCGCTGCCGGTCGCCTTCGTCGCCGCGCAGGGCACCGCGACCGTCATCAACTTCATCGTGCAGCGGACGCTGATCTTCCGGGTGCGCTGAGCACCGGGTTCGAGCCACATCCGTCACTTCCGCACCGGAGCGGACATTAGGGCTACGTTGACCTGCTGCTCTGCTGATTTAGGAGACTGATGAGCAATCGACGAGAGCGTCCCCGCCTAATAGTTCGCTAGACTTTTCTTAGTAACTGTGCGTTTTTTGGACGATTGGGGGGCCTGCGGTTGGGGTTAGCCGTCGGTGGCGAAGAGTTCGGTCGCTTCCGACGGGCTCGCTGCCCACGACGTCCGAAACCCTGGCCTGGTGCCGCCTGGCCGGGGTTTCGGAATCGATGGCTACGACGGCTTGTTCGCACCGTTGCCGAACGTGTAGTCGGGCTGCGTCGGATCGGTCGGGTCGCTGGTCATAGTCCGCGTCGGAGTGCCCTAAAACAGTGCCCGAGAGTTGCGCCGGCGCCGCGGTGAGGAGGTCCGCGATCTTCACACTGCGGTGACGCAGGCCGCCGACGTGGGCGAACTCGCGTTGGACTTGGAATGCCCGAGCGAAGGCCGCGGAGGCGATCGGGATGTGGCCGCGAGCCCACAACGGCAAGACCCCGGCCCTGCGCGCCGAAGCGGCCGGACCGAGGCTCTGTACCCCTCGCCTACGACGTGTTAATACCGTCTTGCCCGACAGCCGGAGACACGTGGTTCTGACCCGGCTGGGAGTAGATATCGCCCTCGGTAGGTCCACCCGCGCCGCCGCCACTCGGGGCGGTAGTGTCGCCAGACGCGTTGCCCCCGCTGCCCCCCGTCGCCACGGCGTTGACGGGGACGGGAACGCTATTAGGGGTGGTGGAGGGTCCGGCACCAATGTTGCCGTCGGCACCGTTAGCGCCGTAGCTGCCGGTACCGGTGCCGCTACCGCCGTCGCCGCCGGTCGCGGTGCCGCCGATGACGCTAGCAGGCCCATTGACGCCGTTAAGGTTGCTGTAGGAGTTGATCCGAGCGGCGGCGCCGTTGCCACCGTGGCCGCCATTGCCGTCACCGCCGTTGCCGGCCTGAGCCGTGCCGCTGGCGACGGCCTGGTCTCCACCGGCGGCGATGCTCGCCTTGCCGCCGTCACCACCGTGGCCACCGTTGGTTGCGGTGCCGCCGGCACCGCCGGTCGACGTTCCGCTGGCCGTCCCGCCGGGACCGCCGGCATTCGGGTCACCGAAGGCGCCCGTCGTCTTGGAGGCTTCGATATCAGAGCTTCCACCGTTGCCGCCGATGCTGCCGTTGCCGGTAGCGTCACCGCCTGCACCAGCGGTGGAAGTGCCGTACGCGTTGCTGCCGGCGCTGCCCGCCCCACCGTCGTTCTCGAGCCCACCGAAGCTGCCGTTACCGCCGGTGCCGCCGTTGGTACCGACTCCACCGTCGCCGCCCATCGCAATGGCACTGTTGCCGCCGCCACCGATGGTGCCGCCGGCGCTGTCCACGGTGAGGAAGCCCGTACCACCGTTACCACCGGTGCCGTTGTTACCGACCCCGCCGTCCCCGCCGTTGGCGGTACCGGTGATGCTGCTGCCCGCACCGTCTGCCCCGGCAACACCGAGGCCGCCGGTGCCGCCGGTGCCGCTATTAGTGCCGTCACCACCGACACCGCCCGTGACGGTGGTGCCGACGACGTGGGCGCCGTTGGTGGCTTGGATGGCCGCAATGCCGCCCCCGCCGCCGGCGCTGCCGGTGTTGCCGTCACCGACGCCGGCGTCGCCGCCGTTCGCGTGGCTGTTGGTGATCATGCTGCCCGTGCCAGTAGAGCTCAGGCTCGCCGCACCGCCAGCGGCGGTCTCGCTGGCATTGCCACCGGTCACCGTGCTGCCGGAGATGCTGCCGCCGCTGCCGATGGTCGCCGTGGCCCCGCCGCCGGCGAAGTTGCCGACGTTTTGCCCGCTGGTGATCGTGGTGTCGGTGATGCTACCGGTGCCACTGACAGTCAGCGAGTTGTTAGCGCCGGCGTTACCGTTGACGCCGTTCAAACCACCGTCAGTACCATCACCCCCGGCGACGTGGCCGTTGGTGATGGTGCCGGTGTCGGCGGTGATCGTTCCAGTGCCGCCGCTGCCGCCGTGGCCGCCGTCGGCGGTGGCATTGCCGGCCCCGCCGTCGCCGCCGTTACCGCCGGTCGCGGTGCTGTCGGCACTAACGGTGCCACCGTTGATGGTTGTGATGGTGGCGGCGCCGCCGCCGGCACCCGCGCCGCCGTCGTGGCCGTCGCCGCCGACGCCGCCCGCACCGCCGCTGCCGCCGGTGGCGATGCCAGTGTCGGGCGCGGCAAAGGCGTTGGCGCCCGCGCCGCCCGCGCCACCGCTCCCGCCGTTGGTGCCGCCGTCGCCGCCGTCGCCGCCGTTACCGCCGGTGCCCGTTGTGCCGTCGCCGTTCCCGTTACCGCCAATGCCGGCGTTACCGCCGACGCCGCCGTCGCTGCCGGCGCCGTCGCCGCCGTCGCCGCCGTTGCCGCCGATGCCGCCGATGGAGGTGCCGCCGGTGGAGGTGACGCCGTTCTGAGCAAAGATGCTCGCCCAACCGCCGGTACCGCCGTTACCGCCAACCGCACCGTTCGTACCGCCGTCACCACCGGCACCGCCGACGCCGCCGAGCGCGGTGCCGTCCGTAATATCACTGCCGGTGCCACTTGCCTGAAGCCACGCGCGACCGCCGACGTTGCCGTCACCGCCGTTGCCGGCGCCACCGTTGCCGGCGGTCGCGCTGCCGCCGCTGATGGTCGCCCCGCCCTGAGCGGCAATGTTGGCGGTACCGCCGGTACCGCCGGTGGCGCCGGCAGCGCTGGCTGCACCGCCGTCGCCGCCGATAGAGGTTCCACCGGCGGCACTGCCAGTCCCTGCCGATAGCACCAGGCCGTAGCCGCCGTCACCACCGGCGCCGCCGTTGGTGGCGTCACCGCCGTTGCCGCCGGTAGCGGCACCGGTCGAGTCGCCCCCACTTGCGCCGCTGTAGCCGGCTTGGACCCAAGCGTCAGCACCAGTACCGCCGGTGCTGCCGTTGCCGGTGGCGTCGCCGCCGTTGCCACCGGTGGCGGTGCCGTCAGCCGTGCCATCCAGAGCGGTGTTCACCGAGCCCACGCCGCCGGCCCCGCCGACACCGCCGTCCGTGCCATCACCGCCAGCACCACCCTGGGCCGTGCCGGTGGCGCTACTGCCTGCGGCGTGGGCGAAGACGAAGCCGCCGCCTCCCTCGCCGCCGGTGCCGTCGCCCGTCGCATCACCACCGACACCACCGCTGGCCGTGCCGCTAACGTGGGCGGCCGCGCCATTGGCGGAGATGAGGCCCATACCGCCGGTGCCGCCGTTACCCCCGGCAGCGGTAGCAGAGCCATCGCCGCCAGCGCCACCGGCCGCGCCAGCCGCCGTGCCGCTGGCGCCACCACCGGCCACGGCTATGACGGCCGCGCCACCGCCGCCGCCACCGCCGCCGCCGCCGAATCCGGACCCACCTACGGTGCCCGCAGCGCCACCGCCACCAGCCCCGCCGGCACCACCGGTCGCGGTGCTGCCGGTGTCAGCGCCTTGCAAGACGCCGGCGCCGGTCCCACCCGCACCACCGGCCCCACCCCCGCCGTCTGCGCCACCACCGGTGCTCAGCCCACCGGCCCCACCGGTGCCGCCAGTGCCGCCGGCCTGGCCACCGGCGTAGCCGTACGAGCCGACCACGACACCCTGGCCGTTACCGCCGGTGCCGCCGGCCCCGCCGACGCCGGCGACGTTGCCGTTACCACCAGCACCGCCGTTACCGCCGGTCGACGCGTTGAAGTTGCTGCCCCCGCCTACGCCGCTGCCGCCGACACCACCGGTACCGCCCTTTCCGAGCGTCCCGCCGTTACCACCGGCACCGCCAGTGCCGCCGGTCTGCGTGACGCCGCCAACAACCTGGCCAGCACCACCAGTACCGCCGGCACCGCCATCACTATCGGTGCCGGCGCTACCGGGACTGCCCGCGGCGCCGTTACCGGCGCCCACCCCAGCAGTCCCGCCAGCCCCACCGTCAGCGCCGTTACCACCGACACCGCCGGCACCCGCCGAGGCCCCGTTACCGCCACCTGCACCGGTACCACCAGCCCCAGCGGTGCCCGCATTACCGCCGTCACCGCCGGCGCCACCACCGCCATCGGCGCCCGCATTGCCGTGCGCAGCTGTGCCGCCCAGGCCGCCGGCACCGCCACCACCACCGGCGCCGCCGGCGGCTGCGCTGCCGCCGTTACCACCGGTTGCGCCCGCAACCGTGGCGGACGCACCGTTGGCACCGCTACCACCGACACCACCGTTGCCGCCGGTGCCACCGACACCACCAGCGCCACCGTTACCGGAGACCGACCCGCCCACACCGCCGGCACCACCGTGACCGCCAGCCGTGCCGGCCGTGCCGGCCGTGCCGTTGGCGCCAGCTAGAACGCCATCAGTGCCGGCCTTGCCGGCTGCGCCGTCACCACCGGCACCGCCAGTACCACCGTTACCGGTCAACCCGCCGTTACCGCCGGTACCACCATCGCCGGCGGTCCCGCCAGGCAGGACGGGGCTAAAGCCCGCGCCACCGGCGCCACCATTGCCGCTGACGTCGCTGGCCGCACCCGCCGTGCCGCCCGCCCCATCGGCGCCGAAGAACAAGCCGCCCTTACCACCGGCGCCCGCAGCACCACCGGTGCCGCCACCGTTGCCGGCGTTACCACCGTTGCCGCCGTCGGGGTGGAGGACGGTGCCGGCAGCACCGACGCCACCCGTGCCACCATCACCGGCGTCACCGCCACTACCGCCCTTACCGCCGGCGCCGAACCAGAACGAGCCCTTACCTCCGGCGCCACCGTTGCCGCCGGCGCCACCGCTGCCGCCGTTGCCGCCGTTGCCGTCGCCGGTGCCGACAAATGTGCCCGCCAGGCCCGCAGCACCGATAGCACCAGCACCACCGTCGCCACCGTTACCGGCCGTGCTGAGCAGACCCCACTGCGCAGCATCGCCACCGACACCACCGTTACCGCCGGCACCACCATTGACGCCGTCACCACCGTCACCACCATCACCACCATCACCACCATGGCTGAACCACGAGAACGGTCCCGCAGCGCCACCATCGCCACCGTCACCGCCATCGATGCCATTCCCGCCGGCACCTCCGTCGCCGCCGAACAGGCCGGCCTGGCCACCGTCGCCACCGTCGTCTCCAGCAAGGCCTGTGCCGTTGGCGTCCCAGCCCGCACCGCCATTGCCCCAGATCCACCCGCCGGCACCACCATTGGGATCCGCAGCCGTACCGGCCGCGCCGTTGCCGAACGGCATCAGCCAGTTGATGTCACCCCAGTTGAACGACGCCGCAGCAGACCCGGCCAGAGTTGCATCAGCGGCCCCACCGATGCCGTTCATGTCGAGGTCGGCCAGGACCGCGTTCCAGGTGGCCGAGTCACCGAGGCCGTCGAAGAAGGCCGTCCAACTGGACGGGTCCAAGACGACAGCCCAGTCGGCTTGATCACCCATATTGGCGCCCAGGCCGGCGACAGCGTCGCCCAGACTCTGACCGAGCAGGTCGACGAGGACGTCGTCGAAATCGGCATGCGCCACCGGTGCTGCTACCAGCGGTGCCATCCCAAACGCGAGGAACGCACCCACGGCACTACCGGCACCGATCACCCGGCTGCTGCGACGGCACTTCGATCCACTTTGACGAGAACGAGACATGGGAGATTCCCCCTAAACGGGCGTATAACGGCGGCATAACAAGGCCCTGTGAGGAGCTAGATTAATCCTATTTTCAGTTGCGTCAACCCCCAGCCGATAAAAGCGGACTACCACCAGTTACCGATCAGTAACAAGCGTTAACATGGGCTTATTCGACCTGAAGCGTATCGACCACCGGTGAGAATTCCTTAGAACATGCCCGAATTCTCAGAAAAAGCTGGCAGACCCAGCCCTGTTTTCCTGTGCGCCTACGGACGGTCGCCGACGGGGATCTACCGAGGTCAGAGCTGGTTTACATCGCTTCGCCACCGCCTGTCGCCGCGGCTGCCGCTGTCCTCCGCCGCCGAGTCGGCCCGTTGACCACACGGGACCGCCCCGACCAATTAATCTGCATTCGCGTAAATAAATAATCTACGTCGACGTAAATTAAGTGCACCGCAGGTAGACCGAATATTCACTGATACACGCCCCGGAGACGAGCTGAAACACAGCGCAATGCTAATCCCACCCGTTGCTCGAATTAATAGCGTTGCTACCGATATTCACCTCGTCATTTACTTAGCTCCGGTAGGCGCCTTGACTCGCAATCTCACCCCGTTCAGCGCACCCGAGGCCGGCCGGAGCGATGAAAGAGCACGTGGGACGGGGTGGCCCGTCTCACTCCATCACCCACGGGCCCGCCCGCCACCGCGGCTCGGCACACCCCGGGGGATTTCTGTCCAACTTTCGGAACTTTTTCCCCAGCCCTTGCTAGCTTGTCGAGGACACTCAGCCTCGTCATAGGAAGGCGGCCCGGCGATGGTCCAGCCGCAACTCAACCCGAGCGGAACCCGGCGGACGATTGTCTGCCAAAAGACACCCGGTCTGGGCGTCATCACCGCTGCGTTCCTGGCGTTCGGGGTGGCGCCGCTGGTCGTCGCGTCCCCGGCGCAGGCCGACGTGTTCGACACTGCCCTTGGCGAGGCCTTTGACCAGGCATTTTCACCGTTCCTGGATGCCGCGACCGGCGAGTTGGACTGGGGAACACTGTCGTCGCCGGCCGCCTGGGAGGCGTTCTTCGACCCGGCGCACTGGGATGGCGTGCTGTCCGGCCCGGGCGCTGCCGACACCACAACCTGGGACCCGAGCACGCTGTTCCAGCAGTTCGTCTACACGCCACTGCACGACAACCTGCGGGCCTGGATCGTCAGCGACCTCGGCAAGCAGGTCGACGGCAGCATCAACGCCCTGTTCGGCTCAACGGTGATCGGCAACGGCGCCGCCGGCACGGCCGAGAGTCCCGACGGCGGGGCCGGCGGATGGCTGTTCGGTGACGGCGGGGCCGGCTGGAGCAGCACGGATGCGGAAGCCGCCGGCGGGGCCGGCGGTGCGGCCGGCATGTTCGGCAGCGGTGGCGCGGGCGGTGCCGGAGGCGCGGGAGCCGCCGGAGGCGCGGGAGCCGCCGGCGGCGCTGGCGGGGCAGGCGGCTGGTTGTTCGGCAACGGCGGGGCAGGAGGCCATGGCGGCGACGGGCCCGACGGCGGCAATGGCGGGGACGGCGGCCACGCCACGGGCCTGTTCGGGGCCGGCGGGCACGGCGGCGACGCCGGTGACAGCGGGGTCGGCGGCAGCCCCACCGGCCCGCATCCGTTGCCCGCCCTGGGCGGCGCCGGCGGCAACCCCGGCCTGATGGGCACCCACGGCGCGGTCGGTCACTTCGGCACCGGCGTCCCGCTCGACCGGCCGATCGTCTGGGACACCAGCTACGGACCGATTTCGGTGACCGGGCCGTGGCTCACCGACAGCGACGGCCGGGTCGTCATGATGCACGGCATCAACGAGGTCTACAAGGTGCCGCCCTACACTCCGGAGGCCGGCGGGTTCAGCGAGGCCGACGCGGCGTACCTGGCCGCCCACGGCGTCAACATGGTGCGGGTGGGCGTGCTGTGGGCGGGCGTGGAACCGCAGCCGGGCGTCTACGACTACAACTACCTGGCCTCGATCGAACAGACCGTGCAGCTGCTGGCCAGATACAACATCGTCAGCCTGCTCGACATGCACCAGGACGTCTACTCCGACTCCATCAACGGCGGCTACGACGGCGCGCCGGCGTGGGCTACCGACACCGGCGGTCTGCCCGAGATCGAGGCGGGCTTCCCGTGGACGTATGTGGCCAGCCCCGCGGTGAACCACGCCTGGGATGCGTTCTGGCACAACGGCACCGTCGCCGACGGGGTCAAGCTGCAGAACAGCTACGCGCGGATGTGGGAGGCCGTCGCCGAGTACTTCGCCGGCAACGGCAACGTGGCCGGCTACGAAATCATGAACGAGCCGTGGGCCGGATCACAGTGGCTGGGCACCATGTTCGGCAACCCGACCTTCGACTCGCAGTACCTGACCCCGTTCTACAACCAGGTGGACGCGGCGATCCGCGCAGTCGACCCGCACACCCCGGTGTATTTCGAACCGAACACCCTGACCGGCAATCTGCCGCTGCCCACCCACCTGGGCACGGTGGACGACCCGAACACCGTATATGCGTTCCATGACTACTGCACCACCACAGCCATTTTCGGTGACACCGCGTTCGGCTGCGGGCTGTGGGAGCTGATCATCCAGGGCGACGCGGCGTCCTACGCCGCCCAGCACAACATTCCGGCGATGATCACCGAGTTCGGCAACACCGGCAACATCGCGAGCATCACCGACACCCTCGACGAGGCGAACACTCGCGGATTCGGCTGGCTGTTCTGGGAATACGGCCTGGCGCGCGCGAACTCCGGCGACCCGGACGACTACGGCGTGTCCTCCGGTGTCATGGCCACGCTGGCGCAGGCGTATCCGCAAGTGGTCTCCGGGGTCCCGGGCTCCTGGTCGGTGAGCGACGGCGCCCTGCAGTTCAGCTACTCGACCGAGATGGCCGACGGCAGCGGCAGTTTCGCCGCGGGATCGCAGACCACCATCTGGGTGCCGTCCAACGATTACCAGGTGCAGATCACCGGGGGCCACGTCATCTCACCGGCCGGCGCCCACCAACTGGTGATCGCCTCGGATGGCGGCGCGGGCACCGTCACGGTCACGGTGACACCCACTCAATCCTGACGCCCGAGCTGAATGACCCCGGAAACGAATCAGCACCGGCTGCGCCAGGGCGCAACCGGTGCTGAACCGGATAACTAGGGTGCTACTGCGGCTGGCAGAGGTTGTCCAGCACGTCGATCTGGCCACGCAGCTGGTCGCGCAGCGGCTGCTGCACCGCGTCGTCCGGCGAGTGCCCGGCCAGGTAGTTGACGCTCAGCGCCTCCAGCGTGTCGGCCATGTCGCCGGCGGCCTTGGTCAGGTCGGCCGGGGCGGCCGGGTTGGCCTCCAAGCGCTGGTGCAGGAACGCACCACCGGCGAACAGCGACAGCCGGGCGTTGGTGCCCACCGCCAGGTCACCGGCCAAGTCGCCCGGCACCGGGTTCTGCAGGTTGGTGTTGAACTGCGTGCCTTGGCGCACCACGGCCTGTGCGTCGCAGACCTTGCCCTTGGCTTCCTGACGCTGATCGTCGGAGAACTTCTGGCTCGTGGACGGGTGGAACCACCCGAAGACGGCTAAGACGATCCCGAGCACCGCCAACGCCAGAGCGGCGATCGTCGGCACCGACAAGCCCTGTGAAGAAGTGGAAGATTTCGGAAAACCCGCGGTCTTGGGCTTGGCAGGCTTGGCCGTAGGGGCGGAATCGCTAGGAGGAGTCTCAGGCATTGCGCGATCATAACGGTACTCATCGGATTGGTCACGCAAAACCGGGATGCGGGCGCGTTGGCGGTACCCTCTTTGCGATGTCGAGCACCGAGTTACACACCACCGCGCGGCGACTGACCGGCTGGGGCCGCACCGCGCCGAGCGTGGCGCAGGTGTTGTCGACCCCGGACGTCGAAGTCATCGCCAAGGCCGTGGCACGCGCGTCCGACGCCGGGTCCGTTGCAAACAGTCGAGGCGTGATCGCCCGCGGCCTGGGCCGCTCCTACGGCGACAACGCTCAGAACGGCGGCGGCGTGGTCATCGATATGACCGCGCTGAACCGGATCCACTCGGTCTCCGCCGACAGCGGCGTCGTCGACGTCGACGGGGGCGTGAGCCTCGATCAGTTGATGAAAGCGGCGTTGCCATTCGGCCTGTGGGTTCCGGTGCTGCCCGGGACCCGTCAGGTCACCATCGGTGGCGCGATCGCCTGCGACATCCACGGCAAGAACCACCACAGTGAGGGCAGTTTCGGCAACCACGTCGTGTCGATGGAGTTGTTGACCGCCGACGGTTCGGTGCGCCACCTCACCCCGGACGGCCCCGAGTCGGAACTGTTCTGGGCAACCGTCGGCGGCAACGGGCTGACCGGCATCATCTTGCGCGCCACCATCGCGATGACCCCGACCGAGACGGCGTATTTCATCAACGACGGCGACAACACCACCACGCTCGATGAGACCATCGCCTTCCACAGCGACGGCAGCGAAGCCGACTACACCTATTCCAGTGCATGGTTCGACGCGATCAGCCCACCGCCGAAACTGGGCCGCGCCACCATCACCCGCGGACGCTTGGCCCGGCGCGACGAATTGCCCAAGAAGCTGGCCCGCGACCCGCTGAAGTTCGACGCACCGCAATTGATGACGGTGCCCGACATCTTTCCCAACGGGTTGATGAACAAGTTGAGCCTGAGCGCCATCGGTGAGCTGTACTACCGGCGCGGCGGCCACTATCGCGGCAAGGTGCAGAACCTGACGCAGTTCTATCACCCGCTGGACCTGCTCGGTGAGTGGAACCGCGGCTACGGCCCGGCCGGTTTCGCCCAGTACCAGTTCCTGGTGCCCACCGAGGCCGTCGAGGAGTTCAAGAGCATCATCATCGACATCCAGGCCAGCGGGCACTACTCGGCGCTGAACGTGTTCAAGCTGTTCGGACCGGGAAACGAAGCGCCGCTGAGCTTCCCGATGCCCGGCTGGAACGTCTGCCTGGACTTCCCGATGAAACCCGGCGTCAACGAACTGCTCAACGAGCTCGACCGCCGGGTGCTGGAGTTCGGCGGCCGGCTCTACACCGCCAAGGATTCCCGCACCACCGCGGAGATGTTCCACGCCATGTACCCACGCATCGACGAATGGATCGCGTTGCGCCGCAAGGTCGATCCCGACGGGATCTTCGCCTCGGACATGGCCCGACGTTTGGAGTTGCTGTAGATGGTGTTCGACGCGACCGGAAATCCCCAGTCGATTCTGCTGCTGGGCGGCACTTCCGAGATCGGGCTGGCGATCTGCGCGCGCTACCTGCGGAACGCGTCGGCGAGCGTCGTGCTGGCCTGCCTACCGGGCGATCCCGGCCGCGACGGCGCCGTGGCACAGATGGAGGCCGCCGGCGCCAAGTCGGTGCGGGTGATCGATTTCGACGCACTCGACACCGCGAGCCACCCGGCGATGATCGATTCCGCATTCAGTGCCGGCGACATCGACGTGGCTGTGGTCGCGTTCGGCATGGACGCCGACGCCGAGGAGCTCTGGCGCAACCAGGCCCAGGCCGTGCAGGTCGCTGAAGTCAACTACACCGCAGCGGTTTCCGTCGGCGTACTGCTCGCAGGCAAGATGGGCGCCCAGGGCTTCGGACAGATCATCGCGATGAGCTCGGTGGCCGGTGAGCGGGTGCGCCGCAACAACTTCGTCTACGGCTCCACCAAGGCCGGGCTCGACGGCTTCTACCTCGGCTTGGGCGAGGCACTGCGCGAGGACGGGGTGCGGGTGCTGGTGATCCGGCCCGGCCAGGTGCGCACCCGGTTCTCCGCGCACGTCAAGGAAGCGCCGCTGACCGTCGACAAAGAGGACGTCGCCGAGCTGGCGGTCACCGCGGCCGCCAAGGGCAAGGAGATCGTCTGGGCGCCAGGGGCATTCCGCTACGTCATGATGGTGTTGCGGCACGTCCCGCGGGCGATCTTCCGCAAGCTGCCGATCTGATCCCGGTCGCCTCCCCTATGCCGCCCAACCCTCACCGCCGTCCCCCATCGAGTGTGCGTTTTGGCATGAAATCCCCGGCATCTCGCGCCCAAACCGCACACTCGGCGCGCTTCCGTCCCAGGCAAGCCGACCCGACAGGCCGTCGCTGATGTCCACCGCGCTCAGGACCGTCGGCCAGATGATCCTGGCGAGCCTCATCGCCGTCGTCGTCGCGGTCATAGCCCTGCTGGCGATCGCCCGGGTGCAGTGGCCGGCCTACCCCTCGTCGAACCAGCTGCACGCGCTGACCACCGTCGGGCAGGTCGGCTGCCTGGCCGGGCTGGGCGCCGCCGCGTGGCTGTGGCGGCGCGGGCGCCAGACGCTGGCCCAGCTCGCCGCGGTGGTGTTCACCAGCGCGTTCTCGGTGGTGACGCTGGCGATGCCGCTGGGCGCCACCAGGCTCTACCTGTTCGGGATCTCGGTAGACCAGCAGTTCCGCACCGAATACCTGACCCGGATGACCGACAGCCCGGCACTACAAGACATGACCTATCTCGGCCTGCCGTCGTTCTACCCGCCGGGCTGGTTCTGGCTGGGCGGGCGCGCCGCGGCGCTGACCGGCACCCCGGCCTGGGAGATGTACAAGCCGTGGGCGATCACATCAATGGCCATCGCGGTGGCCATCGCGCTGGTGCTGTGGAACAAGATGATCCGCTTCGAATACGCGCTGCTGGTCACCCTCGCCACCGCCGCGGTCACGCTGGCCTACAGCTCCCCGGAGCCCTACGCGGCGATGATCACCGTGCTGCTGCCGCCGGTGCTGGTCCTGGCCTGGTCGGGCCTGGGAGCCGGCCGCCGCAAATCCCGCGCCGCCGCCCCCTCCTCCGCCGAGCGTGAAGCCACCGTCACGCCCGGCGCCGAACGTGAAGCCACCTTCACGCTCGGCCGACATAACGGCTGGGGTGCGGTCGCCGGCACCGGCATCTTCCTGGGCTTCGCGGCCACCTTCTACACCCTGCTGGTGGCCTACAGCGCGTTCACCGTGGTCCTCATGGCGCTGGCACTGGCGGTCGCCCGGCGCAGCCTGAATCCACTGGCCCGGCTCACCGTGACCGGCGTGATCGCCGCGGCCATCGCCGCCATCACCTGGACGCCGTACCTACTGCGCGCCGCCACCAACCCGACCAGCGACACCGGCAGCGCCCGGCACTATCTACCCGGCGACGGCGCCGAACTGAGCTTCCCGATGCTGCAGTTCACCCTGCTCGGCGCGCTGTGCCTGCTGGGCACGGGCTGGCTGGTGGTGCGGGCCCGAACCTCCACCCGGGCCGCCGCGCTGGCGATCGGCGTCGTCGGCGTCTACCTGTGGTCGATCCTGTCCATGCTGTCCACCCTGGCCCGCACCACGCTGCTGAGCTTCCGACTGCAGCCGACGCTGACGGTGCTGCTGGCCACCGCCGGGGTATTCGGCTTCGTCGAGGGCGCCCGGGCGTTAGGTGGGGCCGCGACCGGCTGGCACCGGGTGGTCTATCCGGCGGCGACGGCGGTGGGGCTGGCCGGGGCCATCGCGTTCAGCCAGGACATTCCCGAGGTGTTGCGGCCCGACATCACCGTGGCCTACACCGACACCGACGGCCATGGCGAACGCGGTGACCGGCGCCCGCCCGGAGCGGCCAAGTATTACGACGCCGTCGATGCCGCGATCACCAAGGCCACCGGCACGCCCCGGGATGAGACCGTGGTGCTCACCGCCGACTACAGCTTCTTGTCCTTCTACCCCTACTGGGGTTTCCAGGGCCTGACCTCGCACTACGCCAACCCGCTGGCGCAGTTCTCCGCCCGCGCCGCCGCCATCGAGGCCTGGTCCAAGCTGGAGACCGCCGAGCAGTTCACCCGCGCGCTCGACGACCTGCCGTGGCCGGCGCCGACGGTGTTTCTGATGCGCCCGGGCTCCGGGGGTACCTACACCCTGCGGCTGGCCAAGGACGTCTACCCCAACCACCCCAACGTGCGGCGTTACACCGTCGACCTGGACGCGGGGCTGTTCGAAGGGCCGGCATTCAAGGTCGAAAAGATCGGCCCGTTCGTGCTGGCCGTCCGCACCTGACAGGCACCGCCGAGGGCACCGATAGCATCTAGGTCCGTGACCGATACGCGCGCCGACTTCCGGATCGCTCGGGCCGTCGCCGTCGTCGCCGGCGTGCTGGGCACCCTGCTGGCGATCCTGACTCCGTTGTTGCCGGTCAAGCAGACCACCGCCGAGCTGAACTGGCCGCAGAACGGTGCGCTGACCAGTGTGCAGGCGCCGCTGATCGGCTACGTGGCCACCGATCTGGACATCACCGTGCCGTGCCAGGCCGCGGCCGGGCTCACCAAGACCAAGACCGTGCTGTTGTCCACGGTGCCCAAGCAGGCGCCCAAAGCCGTCGACCGCGGGCTGCTCATCGAACGCGTCAACGACGACCTGGTCCTGGTGGTGCGCAATGTGCCGGTGGTGGTGGCGCCGCTGACGCAGGTTCTCGGCCCGGACTGCCAGAAGCTGACCTTCACCGCGCACGCCGACCGCGTCACCGCCGAGTTCGTCGGCCTCAAGCAGGGCCCCAACGCCGAGCATCCCGGCTCGCCGCTGACCGGCACCCGCAGCGGCTATGACTTCCGGCCGCAGATCGTCGGCGTCTACACCGACCTGGCCGGACCGGCGCCGGCCGGACTGGGCTTCAGCGCCACCGTCGACACCCGCTTCTCCAGCGCACCGACCCCGCTGAAGCTGGCCGCGATGATCCTCGGCGTGGCGCTGACGATCCTCGCGCTGATCGCCCTGCACATCCTGGACACCGCCGACGGCCATCGGCACCGCCGTTTCCTGCCGGCGCGCTGGTGGTCGATGTCGCCACTGGACGCGCTGGTGGCCCTGGTACTGGTGTGGTGGCACTTCGTCGGCGCCAACACCAGCGACGACGGCTACATCCTGACCATGGCGCGGATCTCCGAACGCGCCGGCTACATGGCGAACTTCTACCGCTGGTTCGGCACCCCGGAGGCGCCGTTCGGCTGGTACTACGACCTGCTGGCGGTGTGGTCGCAGGTGTCCACCACCAGCATCTGGATGCGGCTGCCCACCCTGGGCATGGCACTGGCCTGCTGGTGGCTGATCAGCCGCGAGGTACTACCCCGGCTGGGGCACGCCGTCAAACACAGCCCCGCGGCGGCCTGGACCGCGGCCGGCATGTTCCTGGCGTTCTGGCTGCCGCTGAACAACGGCCTGCGCCCGGAGCCGATCATCGCGTTGGGCATCCTGGCGACCTGGTGCTCGGTGGAACGGGCGGTGGCCACCAGCCGGCTGCTACCGCTGGCGATCGCCTGCATCATCGGCGCGCTGACACTGTTCTCCGGGCCGACGGGCATCGCCTCCATCGGCGCGCTGCTGGTGGCGATCGGGCCACTGCGCACGATCTTGCATCGGCGCTCCACCCAGTTCGGGCTGACCCCGCTGCTGGCGCCGATCGCCGCCGCGATCAGCATCACCGCGATCGTGATCTTCCGCGACCAGACCCTGGCCGGCGAGATCGAGGCCAGCACACTGAAGTCCGCAGTCGGGCCCAGCCTGGCCTGGTTCGAGGAGCACGTCCGCTACGAGCGACTGTTCCTGGCCACCCCGGACGGTTCGGTGGCCCGCCGGTTCCCGGTGCTGGCGCTCGGTGTCGCGCTGGCGGTGTCGGTGGCGATGGCGTTGCGCAAGGGCCGGATTCCCGGCACCGCGACCGGGCCGAGCCGGCGCATCATCGGGATCACCATCATCTCGTTCATCGCGATGATGTTCACCCCCACCAAGTGGACGCACCACTTCGGGGTGTTCGCCGGGCTGGCCGGGTCACTGGGTGCGCTGGCCGCCGTCGCGGTGGGTGCCGCGGCAATGCGCTCGCGGCGCAACCGGACGCTGTTCACCGCGCTGGTGCTGTTCATCACCGCGCTGTCGTTCGCCAGCGTCAACGGCTGGTGGTACGTCTCCAACTTCGGGGTGCCGTGGTCCAACGCCTTCCCCAAGTGGCATCTGGCGTTCGCCACCATGGGGGTGGGGCTGACCGTGCTGGCGCTGCTGGTGGCGGCCTGGTTCCACTTCGTCAATGACGCCGAGCGGCCGCCGCGCTGGGCGGCGCTGTCCGGGTACCCGCTGGCGATCGCCTCCTGGGTGCTGATCGCCTTCCAGGTGGTGTCGCTGACGGCGTCGATGCTCGGGCAGTACCCGGCGTGGACGGTGGGCCGGTCCAACCTGGCCGCTGTTCCGGTTCTGGGGAGCGGCAAGACCTGCGGGCTGGCCGATGACGTGCTGGTGGAGCAGGACCCCAACGCCGGGATGCTCGAGCCGATCGACACACCCGTCCCCGACGCACTGGGCGCGACGTTCTCGATCGGGTTCGAACCCAACGGGATTCCCGCCGACGTCTCCGCCGATCAGGTGATCGGCCCGCCGGGGCTGGGCAGGCTGGCCGACGACGACGCGCAGTCCGCCGGCGAGACCGGTGGTGAGGCCGGCACCGAAGGCGGCACCACGGCAGCCGAGGGCATCAACGGCTCGCGGGCCCGGCTGCCCTACAAGCTGGACCCGGCCCGAGTACCGGTGCTGGGCAGCTGGCGCCCCGGTATGCAGATGCCGGCACGGCTGCGCTCGGCGTGGTACCGGCTGCCCGCCGACCGCGCCGAGGCCGGCCCGCTGCTGGTGGTGGCGGCCGCCGGCCGATTCGACCGCGACGAGGTCACCGCGCAGTGGGCCACTGAGGAGGGCGCCGCGAACGACAAGCCCGGCGGTTCAGCGAGCCTCGACGGAGGAGAGGCGAAGCTGGGACCGCCGCATGAATCCAGCGGCACCGTCGAATTCGGTGACATCGGTGCGGTGCCGGCGTGGCGCAACCTGCGCGCGCCGATGTCGGCGATCCCGGCCGAGGCCACCCGGATCCGGCTGGTGGTCCGCGACGACGACCTGGCGCCGCAGCACTGGATCGCGCTGACTCCGCCGCGCGTCCCGCAGCTGCGCAGCCTGCAGCAGGTGGTCGGGTCGTCGGATCCGGTGCTGCTGGACTGGCTGGTGGGCCTGGCGTTCCCCTGCCAGCGCCCCTTCGGCCACCAGAACGGGGTGACCGAGGTGCCCAAGTGGCGGATCCTGCCGGACCGGTTCGGCGCCGAGGCGAACTCGCCGGTGATGGACAACAACGGCGGAGGCCCGCTGGGCATCACCGAGCTGCTGGTGCGCGCGACCACGGTGCCCAGCTATCTGGCCGACGACTGGTTCCGCGACTGGGGCGCCCTGCAGCAGTTGACCCCGTACTACAAGGCGACGCCGGCGCAGCTGGACCTGGGCACGGCCGTGCGGTCCGGGCTGTGGAGCCCGGCGCCGCTGCGGCACTGATCCCCCGGCGTCGAGTCGGAATCCCACGACGCGCCGTCGGCGTGTCACGTCGTGAGATTCCCACTCGCGGTGGCCGGGGCACCCCGAAGCGATCCGCGCCGGGACGGGGTCCCGGCTTCGGGACCGCCGTCGAATAACATCAAGGCCCGTGTCCTCCCCCTCCGGTCAGCCCAAGGACCAGCCCAAGCAGCGTTATCGGATCGCCCGGCTGATCGCGGTGGTCGCAGGCATCACCGGCGTGTTGCTGTGCGGCGTCACACCGCTGCTCCCGGTCAAACAGACCACCGCCACCATCGCCTGGCCGCAGGGCGTCGACGCGCAAGGCCACGTCAGCGACGTCACCGCCCCGCTGGTGTCCGGCGCGCCCCGCGGCCTCGACATCACCATCCCCTGCTCGGCGATCGCCACCCTGCCCGAAAAAGGCGGCCTGGTGCTGTCCACCGTGCCGGCCGGCGGCGTGGACGCCACCGCGCACGGCCTGTTCGTACGGGCCAATAAGACCACCGTGTTCGCCGCCTACCGCGACCACGTCGCCGCAGCGGCGCCCCGGACCAAGATCGCCGACTGCAGCCAACTTCACCTGTGGGCCAACCCCGGCGACGTCGGCGCGGACTTCGTCGGCATCCCGGGTGCGGCCGGCAGCCTGCCCCCCGAGAACAAGCCGCAGATCGGCGGCATCTTCACCGAACTGGAAGTCGGCCCGCAACCGGGCTTGAGCGCCCGTATCGCCGTCGACACCCGATTCATCACCAACCCGACGATGCTCAAAGCCGCCGTGATGGGTCTCGGTGTGCTGGCGGTGCTGGCCTCGATCATCGCGCTTGCGGTACTCGACCGCCGCCATACCCACCGCACCCCGCGCAGCTGGCGGCACTGGCTCAAAGCCAACCCCATCACCTGGCTGGCCGACATCGGCGTGCTGGCCACCCTGGCGCTGTGGCACGTCATCGGCGCCATCTCCAGCGACGACGGCTACAACCTGACGATGGCCCGCAACGTCGCGCACGCCGGGTACGTCGCCAACTACTACCGGTTCTTCGGCGCCAGCGAGGCCCCGTTCGACTGGTACCCCGCACTGCTCGGCCAGCTCAGCACGATCAGCACCGCCGGGGTGTGGATGCGCCTGCCCGCCACGGCCGCCGGCATGGCCTGCTGGCTGATCATCAGCCGCCGGATCCTGCCCCGGCTGGGCCGGCTGTCCGGCAACCGGGTGGCGGTGTTCACCGCGGCGGTGATGTTCGCGGCGGCCTGGCTGCCGTTCAACAACGGCCTGCGCCCCGAGCCGCTGATCGCGCTGGGCACCCTGGTGGTCTGGATGCTGGTGGAGCACACCATCGCCACCCGCCGGCTGGTGCCGACGGCGTGCGCGATCGTGGTGGCCGTCTTCACCGTCACGCTGGCCCCGCACGGGCTGATCGCGCTGGCCCCGCTGCTGACCGGCTCGCGGGCCATCGAAGCGGTGATCCGCAGACGCCGGGCCGTCGACGGTCTGGCCGCACCCCTGGCGGTGCTGGTCGCGGCGGGTTCGTTGATCGCCGTGGTGGTGTGCCGGCACCAGACCCTGGCCGCGGTCGCCGAGTCGGCCCGGATCAAATACGTGGTCGGCCCGACCATCGCCTGGTACCAGGAGTTCCTGCGCTACTACTTCCTGACCGTCGAGGAGAACGTCGACGCCTCGCTGACCCGCCGGTTCGCGGTGCTGGTCCTGCTGTTCTGCATGTTCGCCATGCTGGTGGTGCTGCTGCGCCGCGGGCGGATCGCCGGGGTGGCCGGCGGCCCGGCCTGGCGGCTGATCGGGTCGACGGCGGTGGGCCTGCTGTTGCTGACGTTCACCCCGACCAAGTGGGCGGTGCAGTTCGGCGCGTTCGCCGGGCTTGCCGGGGCGCTGGCCGCGCTCACCGCGTTCACCTTCGCGCGGGTGGGGCTGCACAGCCGACGCAACATGACCCTGTATGTGACCGCGCTGCTGTTCCTGGTGGCGTGGGCGACCTCGGGGGTCAACGGCTGGTTCTACGTCGGCGGCTACGGGGTGCCGTGGTTCGACATCCCGCCGGTGATCGCCAGCCGCCCGGTGACGTCGATGTTCCTGACGGCCTCGATCGCCACCGGCCTGCTGGCCGGCTGGCAGCACTTCCGGCTGGACTACACCGGCCACACCGAGGTCACGCCCAACCGGCGCAACCGGATTCTGGCGTCGACGCCGCTGCTGGTCCTCGCGAGCCTGATGGTGCTGCTGATGGTCGGCTCGATGGCCAAGGCCGCCGCCGGCCGCTACCCGGCCTACACCACCGCCCGCGCCAATGTCGACGCTCTGGTATCCGGCCTGTCCTCCTGCGGCATGGCCGAGGACGTGCTGACCGAACCGGACGCGAATGCCGGTCTGCTGCAACCGGCCCCGGGCCAGAGCTACGGGGAGCTCGGCCCGCTCGGCGGCAACGACCCACTGGGCTTCGACCCCGACGCCGTCGACGACGACCTGTCCAGCCTGGCCGTCATCGCCAAGCCCGGCGTGCCCAACGCCGACGCCTCCCCCAACAAGCCCAGCGCCAACCAGAGCGACGCCGCGGGCACCGCCGGCGGAAAACTCCCCGACAGTGCCCCGGCCGGAGTGAACGGATCCCGGGTGGCGCTGCCGTTCGGCCTGGACCCTGCCGTCACGCCGGTGCTCGGGTCGTACAAGGAGCAGGTGGCCGCGCACGCCACCTCGGTCTGGTACCGGCTGCCCGATCAGACCCCGGATCGCGCGCCGATCATCGTGGTGAGCGCCGCGGGTGCGATCTGGTCGCACGGCGAGGACGGCAAGCTGGACTACGGCCAGCCGCTGAAACTGGAATGGGGCGCCAGCGCTCCCGACGGCACGGTGAAGGCCCAGGGCGAGGTGGAGCCGATCGACATCGGGCCGCAGAACTCCTGGCGCAACCTGCGCTTCCCGCTGGCCTGGGCGCCACCGGGCACCGACGTGGTCCGGATCGTCGCCAACGACCCGAACCTGTCCACCGAACAGTGGATCGCGTTCACCCCACCGCGGGTACCGGTGGTCAAGACCATCCAGCAGCTGATGGGATCGCAGACCCCGGTGCTGATGGACATCGCCTCCGCGGCGAACTTCCCCTGCCAACGGCCGTTCGCCGAGCACCTGGGCATCGCCGAACTCCCCGAGTACCGGATCATGCCGGACCACAAGCAGACCGCGGCGTCGTCGAACCTGTGGCAGTCCGCCGAGGACGGCGGGCCGTTCATGATCACCCAGGCGATGCTGTGGACGACCACCCTCCCGACCTACCTGCGCGACGACTGGTATCGCGACTGGGGGGCGGTGGAGGCCTACCACCGGCTGATCCCGGCCAAGACCGCACCCGACGCGGACGTCGAGCAGGCCACCATGACAGTTACCGGCTGGAGCCGGCCCGGACCGATTCGAGCACTGCCATGACCCGTGACCTGAGACTGATCCGCTGGGTGGCCGTCGTCGCCGGCCTGGTCGGCTTCCTGCTGGCGGTGGCCACCCCGCTGCTGCCGGTGGTACAGACCACCGCGACGCTGAACTGGCCGCAGCACGGCGAATTGCACAGTGTCACCGCCCCGCTGATCTCCCAGACCCCGGTCTCGATGTCGGTCAAGGCGCCGTGCGCGCTGGTGCGCGAGCTGCCGGCCGAGGGCGGGACGCTGCTGTCCACCGCGCCGGCCAAGGGCAAGGACGCCGCGCTCAACGGGCTGTTCATCAGCGTCACCGAGAAACGGGTCGACGTCACCGACCGCAACGTGGTGCTGGCCACCGCGCCGCGGGCCAAGGTCGAAGGCCCCGGATGTACCGACATCGAGGTCACCTCGTCGCACGCCGGCACCTTCGCCACCATCGGCGGGATCACCCAGCGCTACGGCTGGGCCGACCCGAACCTGCGCCCGCAGATCGTCGGGGTGTTCACCGACCTGACCGGCGCGGCACCGGCCGGGCTGGAACTGACAGCCGACATCGACACCCGGTTCTCCACCAAGCCGACGGTGCTGAAGCGGGCCGCGATCTTCGCGGCGATCCTGGCCACCGTGATCGCAGTGCTGGCACTGTGGCGCCTGGACCGGCTCGACGGCCGCCGGATGCACCGGCTGATCCCTTCCCGCTGGCGGTTTTTCTCCCCTGCCGACGTCGCGGTGGTGCTCGGCTTCGTGGTCTGGTACGTGATCGGCGCGAACTCCTCCGACGACGGCTACATCCTCGGGATGGCCCGGGTGGCCGACCACGCCGGCTACATGAGCAACTACTTCCGCTGGTTCGGCAGCCCGGAAGACCCGTTCGGCTGGTACTACAACCTGCTGGCGTTGATGACGCACGTGTCGGATGCCAGCATCTGGATCCGGCTGCCGGATCTGGTTGCCGGCCTGGTGTGTTGGCTGCTGCTGTCCCGCGAGGTGCTGCCCCGGTTCGGCCCGGCGGTGGCGGCCAGCAAGCCGGCGCTGTGGGCGGCCGGCATGGTGCTCCTGGCGGCGTGGATGCCGTTCAACAACGGCCTGCGCCCCGAGGGGATCATCGCGGTCGGCTCGCTGATCACCTACGTGCTGGTGGAGCGGGCGATCATCTCCAGCCGGCTCACCCCGGCGGCGCTGGCGATCATCTGCGCGGCGTTCACCCTGGGCATCCAGCCGACCGGGCTGATCGCGGTGGCCGCGCTGCTGGCCGGTGGCCGGCCGCTGCTGCGAATCCTGGTGCGCCGCCACCGTATTCACGGCACCTGGCCGCTGGTGGCGCCGCTGCTGGCCGCCGGCGCGATAATCCTGACCGTGGTCTTCGCCGACCAGACGGTGCGGGCGGTGTTGGAGGCCACCAGGATTCGCACCGCGATCGGCCCCAGCCAGGCCTGGTGGACCGAGAACCTGCGCTACTACTACCTGATCCTGCCGACGGTCGACGGCTCGCTGTCGCGGCGGTTCGGGTTCATGATCTGTGCGCTGTGCCTGTTCACCGCGATGTTCATCATGTTGCGGCGCAAGCGGGTTGCCGGGGTGGCCAGCGGCCCGGTGTGGCGGCTGATGGGCGTCATCCTGGCGACGATGTTCTCGCTGATGTTCGCCCCCACCAAATGGGTGCACCACTTCGGGCTGTTCGCCGCGGTGGCCGGTGCGATGGCCGCGCTGACCACGGTGCTGGTGTCCCGGCAGGTGGTGGGATGGTCGCGTAACCGGATGGCGTTCGCGTCGGCGGTGCTGTTCGTGCTGGCACTGTGTTTCGCCACCACCAACGGCTGGTGGTACGTCTCGAGCTACGGGGTGCCGTTCAACGCGGACATGCCGCGAATCGGCGGAATCACCGTCAGCACAATCTTCTTCGCGTTGTTCGCCATCACGGCCGGGTGGGCGGCTTGGCTGCATTTCGCGCCGCGCGACCGCGGCGAGGGCCGGGTGGCCCGGGCGCTGACCGCCGCCCCGGTTCCGGTGGCGGCCGGCTTCATGGTGTGCGTGTTCGTGGCCTCGATGGTGGCCGGGATCATTCGCGAATACCCCACCTACTCCAACGGCCTGGCCAACGTGCGCGCCTTCGTCGGCGGCTGCGGGCAGGCCGACAACGTGCTGGTCGAACCGGACCCCAACGACGGCGCGCTGACGCCGCTGCCGGGCATGTACGGCGAACTCGGGCCGTTGGGCGGCGCCGATCCGGTCGGGTTCACCGCCAGCGGTGTGCCGGAGAAGGTGGTGGCCGAGGCGCTGCGGATGCCGATCACCCAGCCGGGCACCGACTACGACTGGGACGCCCCGAAGAAGCTGAAGACCCCCGGCGTCAATGGTTCCAAGGTGCCGCTGCCGTACGGGCTGGACCCGGCGCGGATCCCGCTGGCCGGCAGCTACAGCACCGACGGCCAGCAGGAATCCAAGCTGACCTCCGCGTGGTACGCCCTGCCGCCGGCCGATGACGCCCACCCCCTGGTGGCGGTGACCGCGGCCGGGACCATCGCCGGCAACAGCGTGCTGAAGGGCTACACCACCGGCCAGGATGTGCAACTGGAGTACGGGTTGCCCGGCCCCGACGGCAACCCGGTGGCAGCCGGGCGAATGGTGCCCTACGACGTGTTCGGTGAGTGGCCGCGGATGTGGCGCAACCTGCGCTACCCGCGGGAGCAGATCCCCGCGCAGGCCGTGGCGGTGCGCGTTGTGGCCGTGGACAAGTCGCTGAACCCGCGGGACTGGATCGCATTCACCCCGCCGCGGCTGCCCGAGGTGAAGACCATCCAGGAATACCTCGGCTCCGACCAGCCGGTGCTCTTGGACTGGGCCGTCGGCCTGGCGTTCCCGTGTCAGCACCCGATGCTGCACGCCAACGGCGTCACCGAGGTGCCGAAGTACCGGATCACCCCGGACTACAACGCCAAGAAGCAGGACACCGACACCTGGCAGGACGGGGTCAACGGCGGGCTGCTGGGCATCTCGGACATGCTGTTGCGGGCGCACGTGATGGCCACGTACCTCAACCACGACTGGGGCCGGGACTGGGGCTCGCTGCGCCAGTTCGACGTGATCACCCCGGCGTCGCCGGCCGAACTGGAGTTGGGCAGCGCCACCCGCAGCGGCTGGTGGTCGCCCGGGGAGATCCGCATCAGGGCCTGACCCCAAGGGCTACAGCGATTGCCCCGCCGCACCAGCCGCGTGGTGTGCTGCCACATACCCGTAGACCAGGCCCTGGGCGATGGTCGCCCCGGCGCCGGGGTAGCTGGCCCCGAACGCGTTGGCCGCGGTGTTGCCGATCGCATACAGGCCGTCGATGACGGTGCCGTCCTCACGAAGTGCCCGGGCACGGGAATCCGCCCGCACACCCCCGCAGGTGCCCAGGTCACTCAGCACGACCTGCACCGCATGGAACGGGCCGTCGCGCAGCGGACGCAGATTCGGATTCGGGCGGATCGTCGGGTCACCGTAGTAGTGGTCGTAGGCGCTGAGGCCGCGGCCGAAGTCGGGGTCTTGGCCGTTCGCGGCGAAGTCATTGAACCGGTCCATGGTGGCGCGGAACGCCTCGGGTGGAACACCGATGGCGCTACCCAGCGCAGTCAGATCATCACTGCGGTGCGCAATTCCGGCCTCGTACCAGGACTTCGGGATCGGCATCCGGGGAAATAGTTCTGCGGCCATCAGATAGCTGTTGCGGTAACGCTGGTCGAAGACCATCCACATCGACTCGACGGGGTTGCCGGCTTGCTCGCGCTCGAGCAGTCGCTGTCCGAAAGACATGTAATCGCAAGCCTCGTTGACGAATCGCTGCCCGTTCTGATCGACCAGCAGCGACCCCGGCAGGGATCGTTCGGCGAGCATCACCAGCGGATCGGCGCCCGGCAGCGCCGCGAAGGCTGGAAACCACCACGCCTGGTCCATCAGATCGGTGGCGGCGCCCAGTTCCTGCGCGACCTGTATTGCATCGCCGGTATTTCCTTCTGCGCCAAGACTGGTGTGTTCGCCCAGCGATTCGGACTGGAACTTCCAGCGCCAGTCCATCCGATGGTCAAAGCCACCGGCCGCCAGGACCACGCCGCGACGCGCGGTGACGGTGACCGGCTCGCCATCCCGGGTGAGCACTGCACCGGTGACCCGACCGTCCTGCGTGGTGAGGCGGGTGAGCGACGTTTCGGTCCACACCGGAATTCCGGCGCGTAGCACTCCGGCGAACATCCCGGCGGTCAGCGCCTGACCGCCCGCCACGTAGTTGCGCCCCAGTAGCAGGCCACCGAGCCCCTGGAATACCCGCAACATGATGCGGGGCAGTGACTTCCGGGGCGTCCGCGCCATCAGGTTGAGCCACCGGTAGTCGGCGCCGGTCACCGGCATCGGGAACGTCGCCTTCATGACACCGGGTCGCAGCCGACTGCGCTGGGGGCCGAGCCTGCGGGTGTTGAACGGGCGGCATTCACAGGTCCGGCCGACCGCGCTGCCGCCGGGCCTCTCCGGGTGGTAGTCGGAATAGCCCTTGGCCCAGGAGAATTTCATCGGCGTGGTCCGGCGCAGCATTTCCAGGGCGGCGCCGCTGTACTGCAAGAAGCTGTCGCTGCGTTCCGGGGGCGCCGTTCCGCCGACCACCGCACGAAGATAGCTGCGCGCCGCGTCCTCGGTGTCCGTCGAACCGGATGCCAGCAGCACCGGGCTGGCCGGCAGCCAGATCGCCCCACCCGAGCGTGCCGTCGAACCACCGACGTAGGACGTCTTCTCCACGATGAGTGACGACATGCCGAGTTCGTCGGCGGCCAGCGCCGCGGCCATGCCGGTACCGGATCCGACGACCAATAGGTCCACGGTCACCTCCGCAGCGGCCGACGGCACCTGGTCGAGATGTTGGCTCATCGTCTCACTTTCGTCGGAAGGGCTACGTCATGCACCCGTGATGCGAATTTTGCGCCAAAACAGCGCTCGACTGTAGCGACTCTCCTGGTGAGTGGAACACCGGGGCGATCAGCCAGAAGCACGGTGCTACAACGGTGTCCAGGCATGAATTGACTCGGAGAAGGGTGTTCGTTATGACGACGTCGCAGGCCGATTTGGGCGAGATGCGGCAGATCGAGGCGGGGACCGCCCCCACGCGATTCGCCCGCGGCTGGCACTGCCTGGGCCTGACGAGGGACTTGGGCGACGGCAAACCGCACGCCGTGCAGGCGTTCGGCGGCAAGATGGTTGTCTTCCGCGGCGGCAACGGCCGGCTGAACGTGCTGGACAGTTACTGCCGGCACATGGGCGGTGACCTGTCGCAGGGCACGGTCAAGGGCGACGAGATCGCCTGCCCGTTCCACGACTGGCGGTGGGGCGGCGACGGCCGGTGTAAGCAGATTCCGTACAGCAAGCGGGTGCCCAGGCTGGCCAGGACGACGGCGTGGACCACGCTGGAGCAGGACGGGATGCTGTTCGTGTGGAACGACCCCGAAGGCAAGCCGCCACCGGACGAGGTGACGATTCCGCGGATCGAGGGCGCTGACAGCGACCAGTGGACCGACTGGCACTGGTACACCACCGTGGTCAACACCAACTGCCGCGAAATCATCGACAACGTCGCCGATATGGCGCATTTCTTCTACGTGCACGGCTCCATGCCGACACAGTTCAAGAACATCTTCGAGGGGCATGTCGCAACGCAGTTCATGCGCAGCGGCAGCCGGCCGGACCTCCCGACCCCCGAAGGTGCCCCGACACTGCTCGGCACCACATCCGATGCGTCCTATTTCGGCCCGTCGTTCATGATCGATGACCTGACCTATCACTACGAACACGGCGACCAGAAGACGATTCTGCTCAACTGCCACTACCCCATCGACGCGAATTCGTTCGTGCTGCAGTACGGGATCATCGTCAAGAAGTCGGAGCACATGCCCGAGGAGGCGGCCGTTGCGGCAGCCACCGGGCTGGGAGATTTCGTCAAGTTCGGATTCGAGCAGGACGTGGCGATCTGGAAGTCCAAGGCTCGCATTGACAATCCGCTGCTGTGCGAGGAAGACGGCCCGGTTTATCAGTTACGCCGCTGGTATGAACAGTTTTACGTCGACGTGGCCGACGTGAAGGCCGAGATGGTCGACCGGTTCGAGTACGAGATCGACGTGACCCGCCCGTTGGAGACGTGGCAGCAGCAGGTCGATGAGAACGTGGCCCGGCAGGCGGCCCAAGTGGGTGCGTCCGGATGACGATCAGGGCCGACATCCGGCTCGCGGATTCGCCCTTGGTGCCGGTCGCCTGCGGCCGTTGCGGTGCGCAGGTGCGTGCCCGAAAGAGCAGTTGGCAGCAGACCACCGTGCAGTGGGATGCGGCGGCGCTGGCTGCCTGCGCTGAGCGGCGGGAGGACGAAGTGTCGGCGCCCCCGAACGGCGGGTCGTTCCTGGGCTGTTCGCAGTTGCGTGATTCGATCGAGGACGCGGTGCGCCACGGGGCGCTGCCGACCTTCGACGAAGGCGCCGCCACCTAGCAACGGCCGCTGCCCCCTGTCGCGAATCAAGCCATCTGGAAGCTGCTCAGCGGCGCCTGGTCGGGGTAGCTGGCCGGACCGCCCAGGTCGTAGACCGCGTTGATGGCGCTGATGAACCCCGGATCGTGCAGTGGGTCGCTGGGCACATCGAGCGTGATGCCCTTCTTGTGCACATCGTCGGTGAGCATGTCGATCGCCTTGTCGATGGTCAGGTCGTCGCTGCCGTCCATGTTCTTCTTCAACTCGTCGAAGTCGGAGAACACCTCCGCCGACCAGTGCACCAGGAAGCGAAGTTCGTCGGTGTGGTGCCGGGCGATGATCTCGTCGCCGTTCTTGAGCAGCCACGAATCTTCGGCGGCGGGGTCACCGGTGAATACGGTGTCGAAGGCCAAGCCGGCCGGCATCTGCTGCTCCAGCGGGCCGTTGGCCTCGCCGCGGTGCACCATCATCTCGTTCTGCACCAGTACGCCGCGGTTGTACACCGGCGGCAGAAGTCGTTGCGGTTGCTTCAGCGGCCCCTCGGGCCAGTAGGTGAAGCCGCTGGACTCGTCCAGCGAGAACCAGGTGATGACCTGTGCCATCTTGATCAAATAGTCGTGGAACAGACCCGATTTGCCCATCACACTGGTCAGCCAGGTCGGAGCGTTCTCATGGCGAACACCGCGGAAGCTGGGCGAGTCGAGATGCCCCGGATCGCGGTTGGCGCAGGGCCCGTTGATGTTGAACAGCATCAACTCGGGCTTGGCGTACTCGGCTTTCCAGTAGCTCTTCGCCAACTCGACGAACTCGGAGTTGTAGAAGCAGTCGTGCAGTTCGGGGTAGAGCACGGTGCCGTAGTTGGCCAGATACCCGCGGAACGTCGGAGTGAGGAACAGATCCAGCGACGGGGTGAACCCCTCGGGGAACGCGCCGCTCATGGTGGCCATCAGCTCCTCCGGCGAAGCGAAGTGCTGGGCGATGATCAGCCGCCACGGTCCCTCGTTCCGTACGACGTCGAGCAACCGTGCACGCTGATCGTCGGTGTAGACAGCGTCGACTTCCCGCGGCGGCGCTGCCGGTCGCAGGATGTCGGACAGCTCCATCCGCTGCTCGGGTGAAAGCATTGGTGGCTCCTTCAGCGTGTTGCTCGGTGATCTGATGCTGCAGTCGATCTTGGCGGTGGCGGACCTGCACTGGCCTACCGATGCCCGGTGATCGGGACAAAGAATTGGCGCAGCGGGCGATCAGATCCCGCCCGCGATGATGTTCGGGTTCGCCGTCGCCGGGGGCTCGAGCGGCGGTAGCGTCGCGGCCCCGTCGAGGCTGTGCACCGGCAACTTCTGCGACCACGGATAGTGCAGGCTGAACGCCACCAGGCCGGTGCGTTCGGCGGCCGGCAGGTGACACATCGCGAGCACCGTCTCGGCGAGGTATTCCACGGGTTCGGTGGGGAACCCGTCCGGGATCAGCGATGCCGCCCCCGGGGTGCGAACCGCGGTCGAGGGACCGACGCAGTTGACCGCTATGTTGGCGTCGAGCAACTCGGCGGCCACCCCCTGGGTGAAGCGATGCAGCGCGGCTTTGCATGATGCGTAGATGACGTCGCCGGACGTCTTGTTGTACTCGCGGTAGGGCCGCGCCGGGGCCACCCCGGTGGCCGAGCCGATGTTGACGATCCAGCCGGCGCCCTGGCTGCGCATCTGTGGAACCACGGCCTTGGTCAACACGAACGGTGTCCGCAGGTAGTGCTCCACGGTGCGGTCGAAGGTCTCCAGCGACATGTCGGCGATCACCGAATAGTCGGCGAAACCGGCGTTGTTGACCAGGATGTCGATCCGGCCGGTGCGGTCCAGCACCTCGTCGATCAGGCCGTCGCGGGCCGGCGGATCGTCGAGGTCGGCGGCCAGCCCGAACGCCGATCCACCGGCGCCTTCGATCAGCGCGATCGTCTCGTCGATGGTCCCGGGCATCGCCGCGCTGGTCCCCGCCCGGGTGGACGGCGACGGGGTGTGGGCGCGCGCCGTCACCGCGACGGTGGCGCCTGCGGCCGCCAGCCGCTGGGCGATCGCCCGCCCGATGCCGCGGCTGCTGCCGGTCACCAAAGCGGTTTTGCCGGTGAGTAATCGCGTCATCGTAGGGTGAAGTCTTCTTCGATCGGGGCCCGGTGCTGCTGCCATATGTCGACCAGCCGGTAGGGGGTGGACACCACCACACGGCCCGAACCCGATCGGTAGTAGGTGTGCGCGTTCGGGGTGTGGCACCACACGGTGCGGCTCATCGCCTCATCGATCCCGGCGACGTAGTCCCGGTAGGCCTGCTCGGTGACCTCCATGGTGGTGGTGCCGCGCAGCGCCATGAGTTGCAGGCATTCGACGATGTAGTGCGCCAGCACCTCCATCGAGAAGTTCGCACCCGCCCCGTGACCGGGGCTGTAGTTGGGCGCCGACATGACGAACAGATTGGGAAACCCCGGGACCGTGCCACCCCGGTAGGCGCGGGGGCTGTCGCCCCATTCGTCGGCCAGTTTCCTGCCGTCGCGGCCGCGGATGTCGATGGTGGACAAGAAGTCCAGATGGTAGCCGGTGGCATAGACGATGACGTCGAGGTCGATCTGCCGGCCGTCCTGGGTGACAATGCCTTTCGGGTTGACCTCGGCGGGCTCGCTGGCCTCCACGTCGACGTGCTCGCGCGTCAATGCCGCGTAGTAGCCGCCCGGGTCGCGGATGATCCGCTTGCCGTACGGCGCGAAGTCCGGGGTGACCTTCTTCGCCAGCTCGGTGTCCTTGCCGAACGTCGCCTCGATGTAGGCCAGGCACATCTGCAGCAGCACGTCGTTGGCCGGCGAGATGGACAGGTGATCCTTGGCCCACTCCGGATCTTGCAGGATGACCGGGTAGTTGTTGTCGGCGGTGCCCCAATAGGATTTCAGCCGGTTCCAATTCGCGTAGTACGGCAGGTGCCGTCCCAGGTAGCGGCGGTGTGCGGGGACCTCGTCGGTGAGCCGTTTACGGGGCGCCACCCAGTGCGGTTGGCGTTGGAACACCGTCAGGTGCTCCACCTCGTCGACGCATGCGTCGACGATCTGAACCGCAGTGCAGCCGGCCCCGATCATCGCCACCCTCTTGCCGCGCAGGTCCAGCGCCGGATCCCACAGTGCCGAGTGAATACTGCTGCCCGCGAAGGTGTCCCGACCTTTGACATCGGGCCAGCGGGGGCGGTTCAGGTAGCCGGTCGCGGCGATGACCACCCCGGCGTAGCTGACGTCGCGGCGCCCGTCGGCATCTACCGCGTGGATCTGCCACTGGCTGCGATCGTCGTCCCACCACAGCGCCTCGACCTCGGTGCCGAACCGGGTGTGCTCGCGCAGCTTGTGCTTGTCGGCGAGTGCCACCAGATAGTCCTGGTATTCGCCACCCTGCGGGTAGTAATTGCTCCAGTCCGGGTTCACCTCGCGCGACAGCGAGTAGTACGCCGACGGTGTGTCGACGCCGATGCCCGGGTAGGTGGTGGTCAACCAGGTGCCGCCGACCTCGTCGTTGCGGTCGAATATCTGGTAGGACACGCCCTCCTGCGCGACTGCGAGTGCGCTGGCGATTCCCGCGATACCCGCGCCGATGATGGCGACCGTCATGGTGGCGGGGATCGGCACGGTGCGCGGCAGCGTCGGCTGCGACCGCTGGAAGCCACCCTGCTCGAGCAGCAGATCAACATGCTCGTCGTCGACCTCCGAACCCAGCGCCGTCGGCAGCAACCGCACGAAGAAGTCCCGGTCGTCGGCGGGCACCGCGCCGGCGCGCCGAGGCGCACCCAGCGCGTCGACGATGTCGTTCACCAGCGCCTCGACAGTGGCGGGGTCGGTGACGCCGAGCCGCTCGGGCGGGTTGGGGACATGGGAGATCTTGGCCGCGTAGGTCTGCAGCACCGACGGGTCGCCGGTGAGCTGAGCCAGTACCGCCACCAAGACCCCCGGGTCGGCCTGACGCAGGTTGTCCCGTAGTTCGTCGGGATCGGGCGCGACCGGGCTCGCGGGTGACGTCGATTCAGCAGCGGTCATGACGTCGAGTATCAAAGGGCGCGGGCCACTTGGGCAGCGCTGTGTCTACTCAGCGGGAGACGACCGGTCCAAAGTGTCATTTCGGGCCTACCGTCGCCGGTATGCAGAGAGCGGAGGCCACCGACACTTTCGTAGCGCAGGCGCGCAGTCACGCCCTCGGCGACATTCCACGCCGGTCGGCTCGCAAACAGCCGGACAAGCCCGCCATCATCGACGACGCCAACGGCGTGACGCTGACCTTCGCCGAGTTCGATCACCTGGTGGACCGCGCGGCCGCCGCATTACACGACAACGGCTTTCGCCCGGGTGATCGCGTCGCGCTGCTGTCGCGCAACTGCTGGCAGTACGCCGTGCTGGCGTTTGCCACCGCGCGCGCCGCGGTGGTCCTGGTTCCGGTCAACTTCATGCTCACCGCAGCGGAAATCGGCTACATCCTCGGCCACAGCCGAGCTCGCGGATTCATCGTCGAAGCCGAGTTGATCCCGACCGCCGAGGAGGCGATGCAACTGGGCGCCGAGACAGCCGCGGCGGTCACGTCGAAGGTCGCGCTGATGCCGTCGGGACACGCCGCCCCGGCCCACTGGGACGATTTCGCACAGTGGTTGAGCACCGACACCGCCGCCCCGCAACTGCAGGTCGACGATGACCAGCTGGTGCGGCTGATGTACACCAGCGGAACCGAGTCGCGGCCCAAGGGCGCGATGCACACCAGCCGCAGCCTGCTGTGGCAGTACGTCAGCACGATCGTGGCCGGCGAGATGTCGTCCGACGACATCGAGATCCACTCACTGCCGCTCTACCACTGCGCGCAACTCGACAACTTCCTTGCCACCGACATCTATCTGGGGGCAACCAGCATCATCGTGGCGCGCCCGGACCCCGAATTGGTCCTGCGCACCATCGAACGCTACGGCGTCACCAGCTACTTCGCCCCGCCCACGGTGTGGATCTCGCTGCTGCGTTCCCCGATCTTCGCCGAGGTGGACCTGTCCAGCCTGCGCAAGGGTTACTACGGCGCATCGGCGATGCCGACCGAGATCCTCTGCGAGATCCGCGAGCGGCTACCGGAGCTGAGGTTGTGGAACTTTTACGGCCAGACCGAAATGGCACCCCTGGCAGCCGCGCTGGGACCCGCCGAGCAGGACACCCACCCCGGTGCGGCCGGGCGCCCGGTAGTCAACGTGGAGACTGCCATCTTCGGCGACGACGGCACCGCGGTGGCCACCGGGGTGGTCGGGGAAATCGTGCACCGCAGCCCGCATTTGATGCTGGGCTATCTCGACGATCCCGAACGCACCGCCGAGGCATTTCGCGCCGGCTGGTTCCACTCCGGTGACCTCGGCTACTACGACGACGACGGGCTGCTGCACGTCGTGGACCGCAAGAAGGACATGATCAAGACCGGTGGCGAGAACGTCGCCAGCCGAGAGGTCGAAGAAGTCGTGTACCGGCACAGCGGTGTCCAGGAAGTGGCAGTGTTCGGCCTGGCCCACCCGGTCTGGGTGGAGGCGGTGGTTGCCGCGGTGGTACTTCGCGACGGTGTCAGCCTGACCGAGGACGACATCTTGATCCACTGCCGCAAACACCTGGCCGGGTTCAAGACACCCAAACACATCTTCTTCGTCGAATCGTTGCCGAAGAACCCCAGCGGCAAGCTACTCAAACGCTTGCTGCGGGAACGTTTCACCCTCGAACAGCACACCTGTCAGTAAACGAAAGGCGACACAGTTCCGTGTATGAAGGCCGCATCGCGCGATTCGACGCTCCCGGTAAACCGTTTGAGATCGAGACCGTCCGGCTGCCGGACGTCGGTCCGGGCCAGATTCTGGTCAAGGTGACCCGCACCAACATCTGCGGCTCCGATCTGCACGCCTGGCACGGCACCTTCGCGACCCGCGGTCTCGGTGGGCAGCTGCCCACCGTCCTGGGTCATGAGATGGTCGGCGAGGTGGCGGCGCTCGGTGACGGTGTCACCGCGGACTCCAACGGCATGGCGCTCGAGCCCGGCACCCGGGTGGTGTTCCCCTACTTCTTCTCCTGCCACACCTGCCGAAACTGCCTTGCCGGCAGGCGAAATGCGTGTCAGAACCTGAAGATGGCGATGCTCGGCCGCGCCGACGAACCGCCGTACTTCGTCGGCGGCTATGGCGACTACTTCCTGCTGCCCGCCGGCGCGGTGGTCTACACGGTGCCCGATGCCGTCTCCGACGACATCGCCGCCGGCGCGAACTGCGCACTGTCCCAGGTGATGTACGGCCTGGACCGGGTCGACCAGCAGCTCGGTGAGTATGTGGTGGTGCAGGGCGCGGGCGCGCTGGGCTTGTATGCGGTCGCCGTCGCCAAGGCGCGCGGGGCCGCCTGCGTCATCGCCGTCGACGGGGTCCCCGAACGCCTGGAATTGGCGGCGGCATTCGGCGCGGACGCGGTCATCGACATCAACGAAGTCAGCACCGAGAAGGACCGCGCGAAGATCGTGCGCAAGCTCACGGACGGTCAGGGCGCCGATGTGGTGGTCGAGGTGGTCGGCCACCCGTCGGCAATCGACGAGGGCCTGAAGATGCTCGGCCAGTTCGGCCGCTACGTCGAGATCGGCAATATCAACATCGGCAAGACCTTCGAGTTCGACCCGTCACGATTCGTGTTCGGCAACAAGACCATGGTCGGCGTTTCGCTGTACGACCCGGCGGTGCTGGCCCGGGCGCTGGCCTTCCTCGAGCAGCACCAAGACCGGCTGCCATTGGACCGCCTTGCCGCAGCACACTATTCACTCGATGACATCAACGAGGCGTTTGCCGCCGCCGAAGGCAAGCGCGATGTCCGCGCCAGCATCGTGCCCTGACCACGGAAAGCAGAAGACAACCATGCACAACTACACGCGGACAACGCTGTTCATCGACGGGCAGTGGGTGACACCGCACGGTACCGATGTCATCGAGGTGATCAACCCGGCAACCGAGCAGGTGATCGGCTCGGTGCCCAGCGGTACGGCCGCCGACGTGGACGCGGCGGCAAACGCCGCCCGTCGCGCCTTCGACCCCCAGATCAGCGTGGCAGAGCGCCGCGAACGCGTCGCCGCGGTGATCGCGGCAATGGAGAAGCGCCTGCCGGACATCGCCGAAACGATCACCGCCGAAATGGGCGCGCCGCTGCGGATCGGGCAGACCGTACAGACGCAGGTGCCGCTGGCGGTGGCCCGGGGCTTCGCCGACGTGCTCGACACCTTCGAGTTCGAGGAACGAGTCGGTAACTCGCTGGTGGTCCGGGAGCCCTACGGCGTGGTCGGGGCGATCACACCGTGGAACTACCCGCTGTACCAGGTGGTGGCCAAGGTGTTGCCGGCGATCGCGGCGGGCTGCACCGTGGTGCTCAAACCCAGCAATGAGGCGCCGCTGTCGGTGTTCGAGTTCGTCGAAGCGGTCGAAGAGGCCGGCCTGCCCGCCGGGGTGGTGAACCTGGTGTCGGGGCCAGGCCGGGTGATCGGTGAGCGGATCGCTTCGCATCCCGAAATCGACTTCGTCTCGTTCACCGGCTCGACCGGGGTCGGAGTGCGGGTCGCCGAACTGGCCGCGCAGTCGGTGACGAAAGCGGCGCTGGAACTCGGCGGGAAATCGGCCAACGTCATCCTCGACGGCGCTGACCTGGCGACCGCGGTGAAAGTCGGTGTCGGGAACGCCTTCCTCAACGGCGGTCAGACCTGTATGGCGTGGACGCGGATGCTGGTCCCGAAGGCCCGCTACGGCGAGGCTCTCGAGCTGATCGAAGCGGCCGTCTCCCGATACACGGTGGGCGATCCGCTCGACCCGGCCACCCGCATCGGGCCGTCGGCCTCGGCATCGCAGTTCGCAACCGTGCGCGGATTCATCGAGCGCGCCCAGCGGGATGGCGCGCGGCTGCTGACCGGCGGTGCCGAGAAGATCCGCGATGTGGGCTACTACGTCGCCCCGACGGTCTTCGTCGATGTCGACCCCGACTCCGAACTCGGCCAGGAGGAAGTGTTCGGTCCGGTACTCGCCGTCATCGGCTTCGACGACGAAGCCGACGCCCTGCGCATCGCCAACGGCACCCCCTACGGCCTGTCCGGGGCGGTGTGGGCGAAGGACACCGACACCGCCGTCGCGTTCGCGCGCGGGGTGCAGTCCGGTCAACTCGATATCAACGGCGGCCCCTACAACCCCGTCGCGCCGTTCGGCGGCTACAAGAAATCCGGTATCGGTCGCGAGCTGGGCCGGGCGGGCTTCGAGGAATATCTGCAGACCAAGTCCCTACAGTTGCCAGCATGAACAATCCCGTCGACCCCCTGGTCATCGACACCCACGGCCCGACACAGGTCTGGACGATCAACCTGCCCCAGGTGGGAAATGCGATCACCGACCCCGGCTTCATCGCCGCGTTCGAGGCCGCCGTCGATCGCGCGAACGCCGACACCGCCATCCGTGCGGTGATCCTCACCGGCGAGGGCAAGATCTTCTCGGGTGGGGGCAACGTCAAGGAGATGGCCGATCGGGAGGGGATATTCGGTCTGGACCCGCTCGATCAACGCCACGCCTACATCGACGGCATCCAGCGGATCCCCCGGGCGCTCGGCCGCCTCGAGGTCCCACTGATCGGTGCCATCAACGGGCCGGCCATCGGAGCGGGCTGCGACCTGGCGATGATGTGCGACATCCGCGTCGCCTCCGAGCGGGCGTCGTTCGCCGAGAGCTTCGTGCAGATCGGTCTCATCCCCGGTGACGGCGGCACCTGGTTCCTGCCGCGCGCCGTGGGCCATGAGCGTGCCGCGGAGATGACGTTCACCGGTGACCGGATCGACGCGGCTACCGCCCTTTCCTGGGGCATGGTCAGTCGCGTGGTGCCGCACGACGACCTGCTGCCGCAGGCGCACGCGCTCGCCGAGCGCATCACCAAGAACCCCGCGCACGCGTTGCGGATGGCCAAGCGGCTGCTGCAGGAGTCCCGTAGCGGTTCACTCGAGTCGACACTGGGCATGGCCGCGGCCATGCAACCGCTGGCGCACCGCGCCACCGAGCACGAGCAGCGCATCTCCCGATGGCGGACCCGATAGTGGCCCCGACGACGCTGCCCAGGCTGGTTCCACCCGCCACCGTCGACGCTTCGGAGACGCAGGACCTGCGCACCGAGGTCCGGCAGTTCCTCGCCGAGCAGCTGGCTGCCGGATTGTTCACCCCGGCGGTCGACAGTTGGCTCTCGGGCTGGGACGAGAACTTCACCGCCGCGCTGGCCGCGCGTGGCTGGCTGGGGATGACGGTGCCGGTCGAATACGGCGGGCACGGGCGCTCATTCCTGCACCGGTTCGTCGTCACCGAGGAACTGCTGGCGGCCGGCGCGCCCGTTGCGGCCCATTGGATCGCGGATCGGCAGATCGTGCCGTCGCTGCTCAAGTACGGCACCGAAGTGCAGAAGTCGCAGTTCCTGCCGCGGATCGTGCGAGGAGAGTGCTTCTTCGGTATCGGCATGAGCGAACCGGACTCCGGATCCGACCTGGCCAGTGTGCGCACCAAGGCCGAGCGGGTCGACGACGGTTGGAAGCTGACCGGCACGAAGGTCTGGACCTCGGGCGCGCACCGCGCCCATGCGTTCATCGTGCTGGCCCGCACCGCACCGGTCGACGCCGCGCATCGGCATGCCGGACTGAGCCAGTTCATCGTGGACTTGGGTGGGCCCGGCGTCGAGGTCCGCCCGGTGATCTCGATGAACGGTGCCCATCACTTCAACGAGGTCATCCTCGACGAGGCCTTCGTCCCCGACACCATGGTCTTCGGCGAGATCGGCGAAGGCTGGCGGCAGGTGACCTCCGAGCTGGCCTTCGAGCGCAGCGGGCCCGAGCGGTTCCTGTCCACCTTCAGGCTGCTCGCCGCGGCCGCTGAAAGCATGTCCGCGCAGCGGATTTCACCCGATGCCCAGCTGGGGCGCCTGGTAGCGCGCGTCGCGGGCCTGCACCAGATGTCCGCCGCGGTGGCGGGCGCACTGGAACGCCACGACCCCGCCGACGTGCCCGCTGCGGTGGTCAAGGTGCTCGGCACAACCACCGAGGGCGACATCGCCGACTTCGCCGATTTGCACGGCGGCCTGGACCGCGCCGTGGATCCTGCGTTCGCCGACCTGGTTTCGGCTGCGATAGACCAGCGTCCGGGCTTCACGCTGCGCGGTGGCACCAACGAGGTGCTTCGCGGTGTGATCGCACGGGGATTGGGGATGCGATGACCACCGCCGTCGATTCGCAGCTCATCGACATGATGGGTGCCGTGTTTGCCGAGTACCGCGAGACGCACTCACCCGCAGCAGCCGTCGAATGTGACCGCGGATTGTGGCGTCGCCTCGACGAACTCGGCCTGGTGCGCCTCACCGGCGCAGCGACTTCCGGCGGCAGCGGCGCCGGCTGGTACGAGGCCACCGAACTGCTCGCCGCCGCCGTGCGCCACGGGGTGCGAATTCCTTTGGCCGAACATGACTTATTGGCGTGCTGGCTGTCGGACGCGCTCGGGGTTCCGGCCGGCGACGCGGTACGCACGGTGTGCCTGCTCGACGAACGGGGCGTGGCGAATGCGGTGCCCTGGGCGTCCGGCGCGGACCGGATCCTGCTGGTGTGGCAGGCCGGGGGCGAACACTACGCGGCCGATACCGCCACCGGGGATCTCGAGATCACCCCGGGCGTCAACATGATCGGCGAGCCACGCGACACGGTGACCGCAGACCCTGCGGGCCTGCTGGGTGTGCCGGTGGCTGCGGGTCTGGTCGAGCAGCTCCGGCTGAAGTCGGCACTGGTGCGCTCGATCCAGGTCTGCGCCGCACTCGACCGGATTCTGGAGCTGTCGATCGAGCATGTGGCCTCCCGGCTGCAGTTCGGCCGTCCACTGTCCAAGTTCCAGGCGATACAAAACCTGGTATCCGACATCGCGGCCGAGGCCGCACTGGCCCGGGCCGCGACCGAGGCCGCACTGTCGGCGGCCGTCACCGGCGACTGGTCCGGCCCCCAGCTGGATTTCCTTGTCGCCGCGGCCCGTTCGTGTACCGGACACGCCACATCGGTGGTGGTGCGCAACGCCCACCAGGTGCACGGCGCCATCGGCACCACCCGCGAGCACCGGCTGCACGAGTTCACCCGGGCGGCGCTGGCATGGCGCTCGGAGTTCGGTTCGGTCACCTACTGGGACGAACAGGTCACCGATGCGGCGCTGCGTGTGGGCCAAGACGGGCTGTGGAGCCTGATCACCGGCTGACGTCATAGCGGTGACGCCCAGGGTGGTGTCAGCGAGAGCTCCGCGATCCTTCAGAGCCCTTCCGCTGACCGGGAAGACGGACTTCCGGGCGGGCATCTCGGGCGATAGGTTCACGATTCATTTCCCGTTGCGCGGTTGCATGCTGCGATCGAAGTAGTCGCAGTCCGAATCGGGGCGGCGGCGCCCCAAACAGGAGGGTCGCCTGCGATGACTACTACCGATGGCGACCGCTCGTTCGACGATGAGCGGGCGGTCGAGCGCGAGTTGATCCGGTTCGCGCGAGCCATGGACGACCGGGACTGGGCGACACTGGCCACCATCCTCACCGACGACGCCGTCGGCGACCTCGGTAGCGGGCCGTTGCAGGGCAGCGCGGCAATCATTGCCCTGATTCGCTCTTACCTCGACCACTGTGGGACCACCCAGCATCTGTTGGGCAACATCGTGGTTGACGTGACGGGCGACACCGCGGTCAGCAGGGCCTACGTCCACGATCTACACCTGTCCACCGGGCAACCGCAGGCCACGTTCCACACCCTCGGCGACTATCACGACCGATGGGAGCGCCGCGACGGCAGATGGCGCCTTGTCGAGCGGATGAAGGACAACCGCGGGACCGTCGGATCGTTGGAGGTGTTCGATGCCTGATCTGCTGGGCTCGTAGCGGAAATCACGGGGCCCCGAACCGATTTAACACACCGAAAGGATGATCTATGACGTCTTCCTCGTCTACTTCGAGCTCCTCAGAACTCATACTGCAGGCCGATGAGTTGGAAGCCATTCGGCAGCTCAAAGCGCGCTACTTCCGACTTATGGACACCAAGGACTGGGATGCCTGGCGCGAGGTCTTCGCCGAGGATGTGATCGGCGTTTTCGATAACGCCGTATCGACCAACGGGGCCGATGGACAACCCGGCCCGACTTGGGAAGGCGTCGAGGTGCTCGTGTCCTCGATTCGTGCGGCGATCGAAGAATGCACGACCGTACACCACGGTCACACCCCCGAGATCACGCTGACGTCGCCCACCACCGCGACGGGCACTTGGGCGATGGCCGACATCGTGGACTTCCCGAACGGCTACACGCTGCACGGAGCTGGGCATTACCACGAGACTTACACCAAGAACGCGGGGTCCTGGCGCATCCAGTCCATCCACCTCACCCGGACCCGAATGCTGTTCAGCCTGTCTCCAGGAATGAACACAGCCGACGACGCTCGCGTCATCGCAGACGAAAGGATCTCATGATGGAACGCTTCGCTGATCGACGGATCATTGTCACCGGCGCAGGTGGAGGAATCGGCGCAGCCACGGTGGCGCGCCTCCTCGATGAGGGCGGCACTGTGGTGGCGTACGACACCTCCTCCGACGGACTAGCCGCCACCTCGGCGGCCGCCGACGAGGCTGGGGCCGGCAAGCGATTGACGACGGCCGTGCTCGACATATCCGACGAGGGTGCCGTTACGGCTGCTGTGCAGACGGCTGTTGAGGAACTCGGCGGTCTCGATGTGCTGGTCAACGCCGCGGCCGTGCAGCGGTGCGCGCACACCCACGAGCACACGCTCGAGGACTGGAACGCCACTTTGGCGATCAACCTGACGGGTACGTTCCTCATGGTGCGGCAGGCGCTGCCCGCACTGTTGGAGTCCGGTCGCGGTGTGGTCGTCAACTTCACCTCCACGTCGGCGTCGTTCGCCCATCCGTACATGGCGGCCTACGCCGCAAGCAAGGGCGGTGTGTTGGCCTTCACCCACGGGTTGGCTCTCGAATACGCCAAGCAGGGTTTGCGAGCGGTGAACATCCAACCCGGCGGCGTTGCAACCGATTTAGCGCTGAGCACGCTGGACAAGATGCCCGACGGTTACGACCTGGGGTTGTGGGCGAAGCAGACGCCGCTGCTGCACGGCAGCGATGGTGGCATCCTGGGAGACCCGCGTTCAGTGGCCTCGGTCATCGCGATGGTGGCCTCCGACGACGGGTGTTTCATCACCGGTACCGAGATCAGGATCGACGGAGGCGCACACGCCTGAATTGGCACGTGCTGGTTCGCGCGGTCGCACTGCGCGGCACCGCGACCTCGACCAGGCTGTTGCCACCACCGAGTCGGTCGGTTTTCAACGGACCGGACTGCTCATCGGGTTCGGTCCCGGAACCGGCCCATGTTCCACTGACCGGACAAGGGGTGTCCCGCGGATCGCCCGGTGGCGGTTGACTCGGACCATGAGCAACGACATCACGCTGTCCGAACTGCAGGAGTTCATTGCCGGCTTCTGGTACCACTACGACCAGGGCCACTTCGGCGAGCTCGAGGTCCGAATCGCCGATGAGATGGAATACCTCAGCCGCTCCGATTCCGGTGCCTGCCCCTTCGAGGAGCTCCTGGCCGCCGAACTGCACGGCGGCGCGCAGACCCTGGCTTGGCTTACCGCGCACCGCAACGAGAACCCCTACCCGCTGCGGCACCACGCGACCAACATCTTCCGGACCGGAACCGATGGGGCGGTGACCAATGCCCGCTTCTATCTGTTCGTCAACCTGATCAGAGCTGCGGTGCCGTATGCGGTCTCCAGCGGCGTGGTGGACGTCGGGGTGCGGCGCGGCCCCGACGGGCTGGTGTTCACGTCGATGAACGTCGTGCTCGACGCTGAAGATTCGGTGCCCTTCGCCGACTACAGCAGCGCAGCCGCCACAGCCGGCTCATAGTCGCCATGACTGCCCAGGAGGTGTTCGGTGGCGGCGTCGCCGTCATCACCGGCGCGGGCGCCGGCATCGGAGCCGGACTGGCGCGGCACGCCTCCCAGCTCGGAATGACCGTCGTACTGGCCGATATCGACGCCGACGCGATCGCGGACCTGCGTGACGAACTGGCCGAAGATGGCGGCAGCGCCATCGATATCGGATGTGATGTCCGTGATCCGGAGGCGGTGCAGGCGCTCGCCGATCGCACCTACCGTGAGGTGGGCCCGGTGCGGCTGTTGGTGAACAACGCCGGTATCGAACAATTCGGTTATTTGTGGGACACACCGGTCGACAACTGGAACCGGGTCCTCGACATCAACATCAGCGGTGTGTTCCACGGGATTCGGGCATTTCTGCCGAAGATGATCGCAGCCGCGACGCCGGCATGGGTGTGGAACGTGTCCTCGATCGGCGGGGTGGCCGTCGTCCCGTTGCAGGCGCCCTACATCATGAGCAAGCACGCCGTGCTGGCACTGACCGAATGCCTGCACCTGGAGGTGCAGCAGGCCGGCCACAGCCACATTCATGTGCAGGCACTGCTGCCGGGAGCCGTGGCCTCCAACATCTTCGAAGCCGCCGGCGGAGTGGCCGACGGAGATACCGACGCGGCGGAATCGCAACGCTCCGCCATGCTCGACATCAAGGCCGGCGCAATGGATCCCGTCGCCGCCGCCGAGGTGGTGTTCGAGCAGTCCGCGGCGGGCCGGTTCTACCTGCTCACCCAGCCCGACTACGTCGGCTCGGCGATGGCCGAGCGGGCCCAGGTGTTGATCAGCCAGGATCCGCCGGCACCGCGCGGGAAACGCCGGTTCGACCCGGCCCGGCACTGAATTGACCGCCATGCCAGTCCCCCAGCTCGATCCCGATGCCGCGGCTCGCGTCGAATCCTTCGGCGAGATACCGCCGATGCGACAGCGCGGCCTGGCGGCGGTGCGCCATGGCATCGAATCGGCCCCGCATCCCGACGGGATGCCGGCCATGGCGCACATCGAGGACCGCTCGATTCCCGGGCCGGCCGGGGACATCCCGCTTCGGATCTACCGGCCGACGACCGGGTCCGCGGCACCGGTGTTGGTGTATCTCCACGGCGGCGGCATGGTGTTGGGCTCCAACCACTCGTTCGAGCCGTTGGCCAGGGCGCTGGCCTCGGCATCGGGCGCCGCCGTTGTCTCCGTCGACTACCGCTTGGCCCCGGAAGCACCGCCGCCGGCCCAGTTCGACGACGCCTACGCCGCCACCACCTGGGTGTCTGAGCACGCGGACTTGATAGACGTCGACCCGACGCGATTGGTTGTCGTCGGCGACAGCGCGGGTGGCTCGCTGGCCGCTGCCGTCGCGCTGGCCGCGCGCGATCATGCGGGGCCACCGATCTGCTGTCAGGTGCTGCTGTACCCCGGGCTGGACCGGGACATGGGTGCCGCGTCGATCACCGCGCTCACCGACGCGCCGCTGCTGTGTCACGACGACATCGTCTTCATGCAGGCTCTCGCCGACGCGGGAACCGGCGCCCCGCACGATCACTACCGGGTGCCGGCCTATGCGAGCGACGTGAGCGGCTTACCGCCGGCCATCGTCGTCACCGCCGGCTGTGATCCGATCCGGGACTGGGGTGAGCGCTACGCCGCGCGGCTGCGCGACGCCGGGGTGCAGACCACCTCGACCCGGTACCCGGGCATGTACCACGGCTTCCTGATGCGCTCGGATGCCACGGCGCGGGGCCGGCTTGCCATTGCGGAGATCGGCGCGCTGCTGCGGGCGAAATTCGCTTATCCGCTGCCCTTTTGAGCTTCCCCGCCGGCGTCGACCAGTACCGGGGAATCACAGCGGCAGAAGCTGTGGCAGACGCGATCTCGGACAATGAACTCCGGGCATTCCGGGTCGAACCAGCGGTCGACGTAAGCCCAGTGGATCGGGTGCATGAGGTAGGGCCCGGTGAGTCCGTCGAGATCGCGGAACTCCTGCTCCCACACATGTGTCCACGCGCTGGCGCCGGTGGCCACCTCCACCCGGCTGAGCTGCCAGGCCGTGATCGCCGGAATGAAGTCGGTCATCGCCAGCAGGTCGGATTCGAAACGAGCCACCGCCTCCTGCGGTGTGTCGGGTGCGACGCGCAGCAACAGTGTGCGATAGACCGAGCCGGTGGCCGACGGGCTCGCGGCTCCGACGCCCGAGGTCTGATATTCGGCACCGTCGACGTGGTCGACCAGAGGGCTCGCCAGCGCGGCGTCGATGTCATCGCGGGCCGCGCCCCAGTGTTCGGCCACCTGAAACTGCAGGTGCACCAATAGATCCCCACCGTTACGCACCCCCGGCAGGGTGGGCTCCACCAATGTGCGCACGGCGCCAGACCGTGCGGCCGCCGCTCGCAGGGCACCGAGCAGTTGATCGGGATCGGTGTTGGGGGCCAAGTGAATCAGCCGGGTGACTTTATACATTGCAGAGCCCGTCGACATCGTCGGCGGCGGCGGCCACCGAGCGGGACCGCTCGACCACCAGCTCGTCGATCTTGTCCCACCACGCCCCGAGGGCCCGGTCCGGTCTGCCCTGCCACGTCATCTCCCACCAGGCTTGCGCACCGGGCAGCATCCAGGTCACGGTGACGGTGTTCGACGCGTCGGAGAGCCAGACCGGCGGGCTCACCAGCACGTGCTGCAAGGTCATCCCGCGCTCGACGGCGCCGGGGGCGTACTCGGCCAGATAGGTGTCGACGAATTCGCGTGCACGTCCCGGTTTGGTGACCACCCGGTCGACGACGTAGACGGTGGCATCGGCCATCCCAAGAGGCTAGTCAGCAGGCGCTTCTCGTCGACACCACGACTCCCACCCACCGGGAGTCGTGGTGCGACGCGATCATGCTGCTGCCGCAGTCACTGTGACGTTGACGGTGGTTGCACCGCCGTCGGAGGCGATGATCAGTTGGGGCGCGTTGGCCGCCGAGACGACGTGTCCGCCGGTGACATTCACCTGATAGCCGTTCGGAAATTCGACGGCCGGTGTAGAGATGGTGGTCTGCGAACCGGTCGCGAAGTTACCCGAGCCGTCAACATGCGCGGTGGAGTAGCTGAATTGGAAGGTGCCGTTCTCGAACGACCAGGGATTCGGGGTGCCGGCAACCGCTTGCGGGTAGGGCTGGGCGAGCGTCTCTAGGTTGGCGGTGTTGACATTGTCGCCGACCGGCGGCTGGCTGGGGTCATTGATCAGCGATGCCGGTGTGCCGTCGACACCAACGCCAGATATCTGCGGGCCGCCATAGACCCACTCCGTCCAGCCGATCATGTTCTGGGCGACGGGTTTGAGCGTGTCGACGATGGACGCCTGGTTGCTGGTCGACCCGAACTCGCTCATGAATGCCGGGATACCGTGCGCCTGCGCGTACGCCTGTGCGTTCTCCGCGATTGTGTCGACGAACGGCAAGCAGCCCAGGGCCCCTAGGTTTACATAGCAGTAGTCGTGGAATGACAACGCCGTGTTTGAGGCATCCACGTCGCCCAGGTGGATGGGCGCCATTGCGGTGGCGAGGATATTGGGTTCGTAGAAGATCGCTGTGGTCGGGTCCACGGACCGGATTGCCGATGCCACCTGGTCGTAGAAGGGGGTCAGCTGCTGGGCGTCGAAGTACGAGCTGCCAAAGACGATCGGTAAGAACTGATTGCCGACAAGCGGTTCGTTCATGATTTCGATTCCGAGCACGTCGGAATTGTCTTTGAACTGGTTCGCAACGACTTGCACCATTTGCGCGTAGTGGTTCTCCAGACCGACCCCATCCGACGCGGAGGAGTTGGCCCAGAACGCATCCACGGCGTGATTCTGCGCCGGATCGAAGAATGCGCTGAGCGGGAAGGGGAGGTTCGCGCTGGGGAGTCCCCCGTCGTCAAATGCCCACGCGGGTACCACGTTTTGGTGGAAGTCGAGCAGACTGACGATGCCGTGGTCGGCCAAAGTCTGCACGCTCTGCTCGACTGAGGCCAGGTAGGCGTGGTCGAAGACGCCGGGCTCCGGCTCCACAGCGGACCAGTCGACGCCGAGCCGGACCACGTTGAAGCCATTGCTGGCCAGGAAGGCCGCATCGTCGTCGCCGAAGCCGGCCGCGGGTAGCGTCTCGGATGTCAGTATGTTCACCGCATTGAGTCCGTGCAGGATCACGACCCGCCCGTCACTGTCGGTGAACGAGGTGCCGGTGGTCGAGATGGTATGTGCGACATCCGACGGCGGGCCGCTGGTCAGCGTGCCGGCGGCGCCGACCGCGCCGTGATCGCCGAACGCACCGGCGTTGCCACCGGCCCCGCCCAGGGCGGGCATCGTTCCGGCGGCGCCGCCGTCACCGGCGCTGCCGCCGTCACCGCCACTGCCTAACGCTCCTCCGGCGTCACCACCATCGCCGCCATGCCCACCGGTGCCGCCATCGACGCCGGCACCACCGTCACCACCTACCCCGCCGATACCCATAAAGGATCCACCGGTACCGCCGTCGCCGCCAACGGCACCGGCGCCGCCGTCACCCCCGGCCCCTCCGTTGCCGAAGAACCCGGCAGCGCCGCCATTACCACCGTCGACACCGACCTCGGTGCTGTCGTAGCCGGCTCCGCCATCGCCCAATAACCACCCGCCCGCGCCACCGCCGGGGTCGGCCTCCGTCCCGGCCGTGCCATCGCCGATCGCATACGACCCAAGGACCGTGTTGATGAAGCCGGCGACCTCCTGACCGGTGGAGCTGCCGATCCAGTCCTCAATGCCGGTGTGAAGCGGCAGGTAGATGTACTGGTCGATCAATTGAGCAAAATCGGGGGGTGTCGAAAGATCCAGCAAGTCAGTCGCGTTGGCCGCGTGATCGCCGGCAAACGTCGGGTCAAAGTTGCCGGCCAGCCCAGACAGATCCGCGCCCAGCGCGGGGGAAATGCTCGAGAACCAATTGATGACCGGATCGAGGAGCAGGTCCAGATCCTCGGCGTGGACCGCCGGCGCGGCGACCAACGGGGCCAAGCCGAACGTCAGGAAGGCACCGGCACCCGCACTGAGGCCCACTGCGCGGCGACGGCGTTCCTTGGTTTTCCACGAGGAGCTATTCCGCTTGTTGCTGCGCTGACCGTTCATCAGTTGCCTCCCATGTGAAGTCGGCATCCTTTCAGGTGCCGCTGCAGCCGTCCTCAGCAACGACTTATGGGCAACGATCCGGCGGCGGGGTGGGGCGAGGAACGTCACTTCCCGCTCAGCGGGAGGGCGATGCGGTCGGGTTCGGAGGTCTATCCGGCGGCCGGAACGGGTGGCGGGCGTCGCTGTTTCGTTGAGCGGGAACCGCACCCGGCACAAGCGTCCAGGTCGCTTAGCGTCTGCGCATGACCACCTCTTCGGACCCGACCGAGACCATTGCGGCGACCGTACGTCACTACCTGGAATTGGTTGCCGCAGGCAGCATCGACGCCATTCTCGAGCTGTTCGCCGAGGATGCCAGCGTTGAGGATCCGGTGGGCAGTGCGCCCCGTGTCGGCGCCGAGGCCATTCGGGAGCTGTTCGCGTCGCTGGGAAGCCTTGAGCGGGAGACCGAACTGCTGTCGCTGCGGGTCTGCGGGCCCGAGGCGGCATTTCACTTCGCTATCACCTTCGACGCCGGTGAAGGGCCGATGCGCCTGGAACCGATCGACACCATGACGTTCGACAGGCACGGCAAGATCACCTCGGTGCGGTCCTATTTCACCGCCGCCGACATCACGCGCCTGTAGTCGCCGCGCCGCTATTGCACGCTGTAGCCGCCGTCGATCACCAAGGCGGCGCCGGTGCAATACGAGGCGCCCTCGCTGCACAGAAATGCGATGGCGCCGGCGATCTCGGCGGGCTCGGCGAAGCGCCCGAGCGGGATGTGCGCCATCTGGGCCTGCTTCACGTCGGGGACGAAATCCATCGGCGCCGTCATCCGGGTGGCCACCACTCCAGGTACGACGGCGTTGACGCGGATACCGTCGGTCGCCCACTGTGCCGCCAGATTGCGAGTCATCGACAACGCTCCCGCCTTGGCTGCCCCGTAGCCGGGTACCAGCGCTACCGCCCGGATGGCGGCCATCGACGCGAGCATCACCACGCTCGCCCCGCCGGTCAGCTGTGATGCCTTGAGCGCATCAGCCAGAGCCACGGTCAGCCGAAAGGGTGCGAGCAGATTGATGTCCACCGATGCCGCGAACCCCTCGGCAGTGGACTCATCGAGTCCGCCCGGGAAGTTGGCTCCGGCATTGTTGATCAGAATGTCCAGGCTGGCGAACGACGCGGCGAGCCGGTCGAGGCCGGCATGGTCGGTCAGGGCGAGCTGGCGATAGGTCAGCCCCGACAGATCCACCGGATAGTCGGCAGGATCGGGCTTCGTGCCGGTGATGGTCACTTCGGCTCCGCTGTCACGCAATAGCACCGCTGTCGCATGGCCGATGCCGCTGGTGCCGCCGGTGATCAGTGCTGTGGCGCCGGAGAAGTCACAGCTCAGCCGGTTGTTCATGACAGGTCCCCGATCTGTTTGCGCAGCCAGGCCGCTTCCCAGAAGTTGCTGCTGTGTTCGAGCAGGTGTTCATGTGCGGCGATCAACACGTGTTTGGCCTCCTGGTTGTCGGGATCGACTCGGTGGACGACGTCGGCGAGCTGAACAGCCCGGATGGGACGTCCGGCGTTCAGGTGGGTGCGGGCGCGCTCGAGAAGGGCGGTCGCGCCGGCCAGTTCGACGAGGTCGGGGTCGACGGCACCGGGGCTTTCTGCGTAAAGCTGCGCCGTCGACCGGTGATGGAACCAGCCGGCGTAGTTCTCCCAGATGGCTCGCACGTTCCAGTGCACCATCCCATAGCCCTGGCCCACTTCGAGTTCGGGCGGCAGTACCACTTCGCGCATGAGGGTGTGCACGTCTTTTCCGGCGTTCATTCCCGCGACGGTCTGATCGTGCAGATAGCTCACCGCGTCACGCATCCTGGTGAGCTCCCACTGGATGCGGTCCCTGCCGATGATCGGTCCGAAGTGTCCGGTGAGCAGCACCTCGGCTCCGAGCGATCGGACCGTCTCGATGGACTCCACCACCGTGATGGCGTCGCGGTAGCGATCCCCGCGCATCGTCACGAGATTGGGGATATGCCCGAACAGGGCGCCGAACACGTTGCCGCACAGACACACCCCTTCGTCGGGGAGCCATACGATCAGACTGTCGGTGGTCTCACCTCCCGGTGTGGCATACAACTCCAGGCGGCGCCCGCCGACCGTGAGGTTCATCCGGTCGTCGAAAACCATGGTGGGGTGCGGTGTGCTCTGCGGTGGCAGTGCGCCGAACCGCTCCGCATTGCGCGTGATCGTGCTCATGGCCTTTTCTGCCCAGGCGAACGCCGAATTGGCGATGCGGAAGGGTGCCAGTAGCTCGTTGTCGCGCCGCCACACCTCCCAGTTCGCCTGGGCGATGAGGTCAGTTCCCGGGCCGAGGAACACGTCGGCACCGCCGACGTGATCGTAATGGCCTTGCGTGAGAATGACATAGCGAATCGGTGACTGGTCGACAGCGTCGTAATTCGCCCGGTGCACCGGCGCCTCGAAACCCATCCCGGTGTTCACCACCACCCGGCCCTCGTCGGTGGTCAGCAGGTAGGAATTGGACAGTCCCGGCGACAGCCAGATTCCCGCACCGACCTGTTCCGCCGCTGTCGCATGGGCCCCTGCGATCGCGTCGGCACTCGGGCGGCTGCGATACAGCGGTTCGTAGTCGGTCACGATTCCTCCCGAACATCAAAGCGGGCGAAGTAGAAGTCGAAGCGCGATCGGACCTCGTCGGGCGAGCGACCGAAATGCCGCTCGAGGTCGTATCGCAGCCGGCCATGCTTGCCGCGGGGATTGTCGTCGAGGTAGCCCTGCAAGGCCGCCTTCGTCTCCGGAAGCAACTCTGTGCCGTTGTAGTCGTAGAGCGTCTGCAGAATGGACATCTCGTTGCCGTTGAGTTCGTGGAAGCCGATATCCAGACTGCGGTCGGCAGCCACCATCTCGCGGTCGCGCACACACGCCCGGAGCAGGCGCTCAACGCGGTCGATCCAGTAGTCGACGAGGCCGTCGGGATCGATCTCGGTGCGGCGCAAACGGTCTCCGTAGGCCAACATCGTGACAGCCGACTGGACGACTGCCACCGGGTCGCGGTGGGTGAAGGCGACGGTGGCATCGGGGAACGCACCCATCAGCGGGCCGAGCTGCTCGCAGTGTTGCGGTGATTTCAGCACCCACTGGCGTGGCCCGCGCAGAAATGTCAGCGCTTTCAGGACCGTACGCAGGTAGGCGTAATGCTGGTGCTGATCCAAGGTGAGGTAGAAGTCCCGCCACTGCGGAACCCGGGCGTGCCATTCCAGGACGTAGCTGGCGAAGTCGAGGTCGAGCAGCTCCACCTCCTCCTCGATCGCCTGGGGGAACCGGTCGTGCATAGCGGCGATCAGCGGAGTCATCACCATGGCTCCCTGGTGCTCGGCGTCGGATCGGACGAACCGCGGATCGATGCCGTTGACGTCGGGACCTTCCCCGCGCAGCGGAAAGGGCTCTTGGCTCTCCCAGTAGGGCAGCGCGCGGCGCCGGGTGTCGGCGGCGATCAAGTTCACCAGATGCGTCGTGCCCGACCGGGGCAGACCGACCACGATGATCGGCCGCTCGATCTCGATGTCGTGGATCTCGGGGTAGCGCCGCAACAGGTCGGTCAGCAACAGCCGGTTCGACAGCAGACGAAGGATCCGGTTGCGCAGGATCATCCGGTTCAGGTTGGTGTTGCCGGCATCGGCATCGATCGCGCCGGTGTACGCGCTCAGACGGACCCCGAAATCGGCCGGGCCGAAATCGTCCAGTCCGGTGCGTTGGACCGCTTCGTTCATCAGCCGGTCCGGATCCAGGTCCACGGAGAGGCCGTCGAGCTGTTCGAGGACCTGCCGCTGCATCGGGTTGAGTACCGGCGCGCAGAGATCGTCGAGGTCCAGAGTTGTCTCAGCCATGCGGCGCCTTCCCGACGTGCTTGCGATGTCGAATATTCGTTATAGGATCCGAATATATGAACATCAAGCTAGAACAGTCCGATGCGGCGGGTCAATACCCCTCTCCTCCCACGCACCGGGTGATCGCGGTGGTCGAGCTGCTTGCCGAACACGCCTCGGCGTCAATGACACTCGCTGAAATCTGCCGTGAGCTGGGCATCACCCGATCGACCGGACATGCGATCGTGCACACGTTGGGGATGCATCACTGGGTGCTGCGCGACCCGGTGAGTGGGAAGTACTCGATCGGTCACGGGCTGCCCACTATCCGGCAGCCAGCCGCACCGGCGGCCTTGCGGGAGCCGCTGCATGCGCTCAGCACAGCTATCGACATGCCGGTATGCCTGTCGGAGGTCCGGGCGGGATCGATCGTCGTCGTCGAGTCGACGGCCCCGCCGTCAATGCGTCCACCGATCACCGCCGGTGTTCGACTGCCGTTCGTCGCACCTTTTGGCCGCGAGTTCGTGGCGTGGGCGCCGGCGGAGGTCCAGCAGGACTGGGTGGCGGCGGTCGGCCCGGTCAGCGACGTGTTCCAGGCGCGGATGGCCGAGGTAATGAAGGCGATCCGTCATCGTGGTTATGGAATCGAGCGCCTCACCGATCAACTCGTCCGGGTGTTCACCGCTTTGCTGGCGCTCGATGACGGGAACGCTCCGGACGAGGTGGCGGCCAGGCTGGCCGGGGCCGTCGCGGACCTGACGATCATCGACATGCTGCCCAGGGAGCTACCGACGGACACCCCCTGCGCTCTGGCCACGATTTCGGCTCCGATCCGGGACACCCACGGCACTGTCGTGATGTCCGTGTCGGCGCAGCCCTACCGCGAGCTCACCCAGGAAGCAGTGGATCGAATCGCTTCGCGCGTCGTCGAGTTCGCTGGATCCGCCACCGCCTTAGTCACCGAGTAGGCACCGAGTAGGCACCTACCGAATTTCACCCACGCTTGGACAGGACCCGATGAGATGGCACTACCGGTACTCAGATTCAACTTCGCCTCGCCCGACGGCGATCCCGCCCGCAAGCGCGAGATGGTGTCGGCCGCACTCGACATGGCCGAGTGGGGGGATCGCCGCGGGGTCGCGGCGGTCAGTATCGACGAGCATCACGTCACCGGCCACGGGTGGAGCAGTAACCCGGTCATGACGGCGGCACTGTTTCTCCAGCGCACCAACAATCTTCTGCTGAGCATCGACTGCGCGCTGGGGCCACTGTGGCATCCACTGCGGCTCGCTGAGGACATCGCTTTCGTCGACGCGGTCAGTGGCGGACGGCTGCTCACCACGGTCGGATTGGGCTATCGGGAAGTCGAATACCGGGCCATCGGTGCGGATTTCAGCCAGCGCGGCCGGTTGATGGATCGGTTGCTGGAAACCGTGCTGGCAGCCTGGTCTGGTGCGCCGGTTGTGGAGGGCGAACCGGGCTCGTCCATCGCCGCGGCGACCTGGTCGCAGCCGCATCCGCCGTTGTTTGTCGGCGGCGGGGTGCGGGCCACTGCGCGGCGTGCCGCCCGCTTCGGGCTGGGGCTGAGCTTGCCGGCGTACCAACCAGACCTCGCGCAGTACTACACCGGGCTGTGCGAACAGGCCGGCATCGACCCGGTGGTGATCATGCCGGCACGAGTGAATCGCGGCATGATCTTCCTCTGCGAGGACCCCGACGAAGCATGGGCCCGCTGCGGTGAGCACATCCTGTGGGAGGCGGTGACCTACGGCGGCTGGTCGGGCGACACCGCGCTGTCGTCGATGCACCTTCCCGGGGTGCAGACTCTCGACGAGGTGAAGGCATCGGGCCGCTATCGGTTCCTGACACCTGACGCACTGGTCGCCGAAGTCCGCGATTGCCCCGATTACGGGGCGCTGGTGCTTCATCCGCTGGTGGGCGGCATGCCGGTCGATGAAGCGTGGAAGTCGGTGCAATTGCTGACCGATGAGGTGCTACCTCGGTTGGCCTAGGTGCGCTGCGTGGTTCGTGCGCCGAACTGCGACTTCGGCGGTGTGCCGTAGCGCTGCTCGGGGTCGAGCACACAATGCGTGCGCCCGAACACGGTCACCATGCATTTGTTGCAGTGGTTGCACAGGCTGCGCTTGTCCGGGTTGTCGATCAGCTGGTTGACCAGGTCCGGTTCACGTAGCAGTGCCCGGCCCATCGCAACGAAACTGAACCCCTCACCCATCGCGCTGAGCATGTGGTCGCGGTTGGTGATACCGCCGAGCAGAACCAGCGGGGTGTGTTTGACGGTGGGCAGGAACTCCCGCGCGGACTCCAGCATGTACATATCGGTGTACGGGTAGCTGCCCAGCGCCCACTTGCCGATCAGTCGCACACCGACGTTCATCGGCGGCGGCATGACCGCGGCGAACTCGTCGACCGGGGTGTCGCCGCGGAACATGTAGAGCGGCTTGAACACCGACGAACCCTGGGTGAGCTCGATCGCGTCGAGGTTGCGGTCCTCGTCCAGCAACTGGACGGTGCGCAGCGATTCAGCCAGCTGGATGCCCTTGCGCGTACCGTCGTCCATGCTCAACTTCGCGGTCACCGCGATCCGGTTCCCGACCACCTCGCGGACCCGTTGGGCGATCTCGCGCGCGAGGCGTGAGCGGTTGTCGATGCTGCCGCCGTACTCGTCCTTGCGCCGGTTCATCAGCGGGCTGAGGAACGAACTCGGCAGATACAGGTGGCCGAAATGCAGTTCGACGGCATCGAACCCGGCGTCGGCGGCCACCTGCGCGGCCTCGCCGAATTGGTCGATGACACGGCTGATCTCATGGCGCTTGATCGCGCGGCAGTAGTCGAAAGATGACGGGTTGATGAATCGGCTCGGCGCCATCGGGGTGACCCGGTTGACCTTCCTGGTGGCCACCACACCGCCATGACCGAGTTGCGCCGAGATGGCCGCACCTGCCTGGTGCATCGCGTCGGCCAGTTTCTGCAGACCTGGCAGCGCCTGTTTGCCCATCACGATCTGTCCGGGTGCGCTGGCGCCGTCGGGGGCCACACAGCAGTAGGCGACCGTGGTCATGCCGACCCCGCCCTGCGCGAACTGGCGATGGAAGTCGATCAGCTCCTCGGTCACCAGCCCGTCGGGTGAGCGCCCTTCCGACGTCGCCGCCTTGATGATCCGGTTGCGCAGCCGGACCGGGCCCAGTGTTGCCGGCGCCAGCGGGTCCGGCGCGGCGGTGGGGGTCATACTCTCCGTGGCCCTTCGTAGTCGAAAAATCTTGTCGTGGTGTCGCTGTCAGTCGAGTGTGATGACGATCTTGTCCGCCGCTCCCGGCGTGGTCGCACATCCCAGGGCGTCCTCCAGGTCGTCAAAAGCGAAGGTGTGGCTGATGATGACGGCGTACTTCTCCCAGTTGTCGGCGATGTCACGGGTGACCTCGAAGATCTCGCTCGGATACCCCATGGAGCCGACGATGGTCAGCTCGTTGCTCATCACGTTCATCAGGTCCAGGTTGATCGGTTCCTTGTGGACGCCGACGATTCCGAGCGTGGCACCGCGTTTGACGGCGCTCAGGGCGGTGTTGACGACTGCGGGCACGCCGGCGGCGTCAAGGTAGATGTCGGTGCCGGCCCGGTCCGGCCACATCGATTCTCCTGCTCCGTGCAGTTCGATCAACCGGGCGACGACGTCTTCTTCCGCAGAGTTGATCACCGCGTCCGCTCCGACTTTGAGAGCCTTGTCCAGCCGCGCCGGCAGCACGTCGGCTACCACCACATGTTCTACGCCACGCGATTTCAAGGCGATGGTCGCACCGAGTCCGATGGGGCCCGCCCCGAACACCAGGACCCGGTCGGTCGGTTTGGGCGCCACCTGGTTGACCGCATGGCGCGCGACCGCCATCGGCTCGTTGAGGGCGGCGACTTCGAACGGGAGGTGATCGGGGATGACTTCGATGCTGTGTCCGCGAACGGCGTCGCGGATCAGCAGGTACTCGGCGAGCGCACCGGTCGACCCACCGTTGCCGATGACATCGTCGGGGACGGCCATCGGGTTGATCACGACGCGGTCACCGACCTGGACGTCGCGGACTGCACTGCCCACCGCGGCGACCTCACCGGCCGGTTCGTGCCCGAGGGGCATGTTGCCCTGCCTCGGTGGTAGGCCGCCGATGGAAAGGTAGAAGGTGTCCGACCCGCAGATCCCGCAGGCCCGGATTCGCACCAGGACATCAGTGGGGCCGACCGAAGGCGTTGGCGTTTCGACGATCTCGGTCTTACCCGGTCCGGTGATGATCGCCGCTCTCATGTCGGGCCGTCCTGGTGGGTGTGCATTCGATCTCCTTTCAGCTGCGCATCGAGGTGCCGCTGCTTCAACTTTTGCCATGCCGGAGTGGCGGAGGGCGGGGCGTTCCCGGTGATCGGGACAAAGAGTTCCGATCGTGACCACTCAGGAGAAGGGTCGCCGCCATGCCCGACACACAGGTGTTGTACGACCCGTCCAAGCCGGAGTTCCAGACCACGCTCTTCGACGTTTACAAGACTATGCGTGACGACCATCCGGTGTACTGCGATCCGGGTGGTGAGTTTTATGCACTGACCCGATTCGCCGACGTGTGGGCCGCGGCCGCTGATCACGAGACGTTCTCCAGCCGGGTGGCCGAGGCGAACGACCTGCTGCCCCAACTGATCTTCATGGACCCGCCGCGACATACGGCGCTGCGCAAGCTGGTGTCGCGAGTGTTCACCGCGCGGCGCGTCGCTGCCCTGGAGGACAACATCCGCACCTACATCCGCGGGCTGATCGACAGCATCGCCGCCAACGGCAGCACCTGCGAATTCCAGCACGAGTACGCCACAGTCATCCCCAGTGTGGTGGTGGGCGGCATGATCGGCCTGGACGAGCAATACATTGCGCCGATGCGCACCTGGACGGAGGCCTTCATCGGCACGTCCACCACGGACGCGCTGGAGGCTGCGACAAACATCTACCTGATGTTCGCCGAACTGCTCGCGGAGCGTCGCCGCCAACCGCGAGAAGACTTGATGACTGCCCTTATCGACGCTGAGATCGACGGAGAACGGCTGAGCGAGCAGGAACTGCTGGGCTTCTGCCTGCTGCTGGTTCTCGGGGGCAACGATACGACGGGGAGCTTGATCGGCTCTGGGATGGCTTTGCTGCAGCGCCACCCGCAGCAGCGCGAGCTGCTCCGGCGCGATCCGTCGTTGTGGCCGCGCGCTATCGAGGAGATGACCCGTATCAAGTCCCCCACCCAGGCCCTGCCCCGAAACACCACTCGCGATGTTGACCTGCACGGTGTCAGCATCCCGGCGGGCGCGCGGGTCATGCTGGTCTGGGGCGCGGCGAACCACGACGAACGCGAGTTCCCCGACCCGGATCGATTCGACATCACCCGCACTGCGCAACGTCACGCCGCCTTCGGTCACGGCGCCCACTTCTGCGTGGGTTCGGGCTTGGCCCGTCTTGAGGCCCGCCTCGCCTTCACCGAGTGGTTCGACCGCTTCCCCCGGTGCGCACTGGCCGGTCAGCCCGAGCGTCTCACCTCCACCTGGGCGCGTGCACACGACTCGATTCCGCTGCGTTTGGGTTGAGCGGACGGCCCCGCCTATGCCGTGTCGTGGTCACGGGACCGCCAGAAGCGCAGCCAAGTCCCGGGAGACCTGCGCGCGGCCGTGTTGGGCGATGTCCAACATCGGCATCGTCATGAACCCGTGGATGCCACCGTCGTAGCGGCGTTGCACGGTTGAAACCCCGGCTGCTTCAAGCGCTTCGGCATAGGCGACGCCCTCATCGCGCAGCGGGTCGTGTCCGGCGATCACGCAGATCGCGGGTGGCAGGCCGTGCAGATCGGCGTTCAACGGGGAGGCGTAGTGGTGTTGCCGGTCGGCGACCGATGGCGCGTATTGGTCCCAGTACCACTGCATCGCCGCGATGGGGTTGTAGTAGCCCGCACCGAACCGCCGGTAGGACTCGGTGTCGAAATCAGCGGCGATGACCGGGTACAACAGCAACTGCCCGGCCAGCGGGGGCCCGCCGCGGTCTCGGGCCATCAGGGCGGTGACGGCGGCCAGGTTGCCCCCGGCGCTGTCACCGGCGACCACCAGGCGGTTCGGATCGCCGCCGAGACGCTCGGCGTTCGTGCGCGCCCACACCGCAGCGGTGTAGAGGTCTTCGGCCGCGGCCGGCCACCGATGCTCGGGCGCCAGCCGGTAGTCGACCGCGATCACCACCGCGGGCACGCTGTTGGCGAAGCTTCGGCACAGCCCGTCATGACTGTCCAAGTCGCAGAACACGAATCCCCCGCCGTGGGCGAACACCACGATCGGTGGGGTGTCGCAGGGCGTGGCCGGCCAATAGATCCGCACCGCGATGTCGCCGCCCGGGCCCGCAATCGTTTCGTCGACCACGGCGCCTACCGCTTCGGGCTGGGCGGGTGCGACGAGCCGGGATCGGATCGTCTCCCGGGCCTGCGCCCCGGTCATCGTTTCGACCCGTGGGAAGCCGGCGTCCAGCGCCGCGATGATGCCGGCGATCTGCGGGTCGAGGTTCACGCGTACTGAAGTGCCGCCGGATCCCGGGGCAGCGCCGACCGCTGCGCCGGCACGCCGCGCAGTGGCCGCGGCTGCTGCAGTGTCGGCGTCACCCGCTGCGGGCCGTCTTCGATATTGCGCCAAATCCCCATCGCGGCCATCCGCACCGGAGCCACGAGCCGGTGGTCGAACATCATCCGGCCCATCGGACCGCACACCGACACCGCGGCGACGGCCTCACCGGGGCTGCCGATTGGGGCCGCCACGCAGCCGAAGCCCGGCAGCGACTCCTCCCGGTCGAATGCGATGCCGTGGGCGCGCACCTTGGCCAGCTCCGCGGTCAGTTGCGACCGGGTGCTGATCGAGTATCGGGTCTTGCGGCCCACCGGATCAACGAATTCGGGATCGTCGTCGTAGGCCAAGACGGCCTTGCCGACGCCGGTGCAGTGCGCGGGTTGGCGCCCGCCGACCCGGGTCGGAATCGCCGCGATCATCCGGTCGCCGATCTTCTCCAGATACACCACATCGGCGCCGTCGCGCACCGCCAGATGCACGACCAGCCCGGTGGTCCGGTGCAGTTCGTGCAGCAACGGTATCGCGGCCCGATGCAGCCGGTCCTGATGCACCGCTAGCGAACCCAATTCGACCAGCCGCATGCCTAGTTCGTAGTCGCGGCCGATACGGCGGAGCCAGCGCAGCTGCACCAGCCGGTCCAGCATCCGATGTGCCGACGAGCGCGGCAGTCCGGTGCGACGCACGATCTGGGCCAGGGTCAACCGCCCGGTCCCGTCGAACGCGTCGAGAACCAGGGAGACCCGGTCGATCACGGCGCTGGGTGTGGTGGATTCGACGGTCGTCGTCATGAAGGCCTCCGCCTGCTCTAGTGCCCGTTAGGTATATGCCTAATTGGCATATATCTGGCCGTACTATAGCCGTGTGGTTGTGGTCACACAAGTCCCAAAAAGGCGACCCCGACCACCGGCGCCGGCTGCGGTCCCGCTGGATAGACTCCGCCCGTTGACTGCTCTGCCGTTCCCGACGATGGTGACTGCGGTGGTCCAAGTCGGTTTATTCGCTCGAGAGGTGACGATGGCAAGCAAGCCGAGTGGCAGGGTGGCCGGAAAGGTCGCGTTCATCACGGGTGCGGCACGCGGACAGGGCCGCGAGCACGCGATCCGGCTGGCCGAGGAAGGCGCCGACATCATCGGGGTCGACGTGTGTGCCGATATCGACGGTGTGCGCTACCCGGGATCCACCGAGGCCGACCTCGACGACACGGCTGCGCTGGTGGAGAAACTCGGCCGGCGTATCTTCACCGCACAGGCCGATGTCCGAGACCTGCAAAGCCTCCGGGTCGCCCTGCAGCAGGGCGTCGACGAGTTGGGGCCGCCCGACATCGTTATCGCCAATGCCGGCATCGCCGGGTCCCCTTCCCCCGCCGCCAACATCGAAGAGTCCGACTGGCAGACGATGCTCGACATCAACCTGACCGGGGTGTGGCACACGGTCAAAGTGGCGTTGCCTCATATGCGCGGCGGCAAGGGCGGGTCGATCATTCTGGTCAGCTCGATGCTGGGATTGCGCGGTGGCGGCTATATGGCTCCCTACGCGTCCGCCAAACACGGGGTCGTCGGATTGATGAACTCACTGGCCAATGAGCTTGCACCGCAGTGGATCCGGGTCAACTCTGTGCACCCCGGCAATGTCCTCACACCGATGGTGGACAACGAACCCTTCCGCCGCAGCGTACGACCGGACCTCGCCGAGCCCACTATGGCCGACGCCGCAAAGGTGATCGGACAGTTCCACCTGCTTCCGCTGCCGCTGATCGAGGCGCGCGCGGTCAGCAACGCCGTGCTCTTCCTTGCTTCCGACGAGGCGCAGTACATCACGGGTGTGTCGCTGCCGGTCGACGCCGGCGCGGTCGCCAAGTTCTGACCCGCTGTCAGGGTCGCAGAGCTACCGGCATTTCGCCGGACCATTCGTGGCCCCAGTAGCTGTCAGCGGTGATTTCCTCGGCGGTGTAGTACTTCTCGTCCACCAGCAAGCCCTCGGTGCCGAACTCGATGTCCCAGCCGCCGGGGGCCCGGACGTAGAACGACACCATCTTGTCGTTGGTGTGCCGGCCCAGTGTCGAGGACACCGCGAAGCCTTCCCGAGTCACCCGGTCCAGTGCCTGGCCGACCGCGTCGAGGGTGTCGACCTCCACCATCATGTGGATGAGGCCGGGCGCGCCGCTGTGCGCACTCGGGCAGATCGCCAGGCTGTGGTGGCGCTCGTTGACGCCGAGGAACCGGATCCGCAGCGGGCCGAATTCCGGCGGTGCCGGCATCCGGAATGCGCCGCGTGAGACGAACCCGAGAACGTCGGTATAGAAGGCGTAGGTGCCGTGCGGGTCGGTGGTGGGCAGCACGACATGGCCCAGACCCTGTGCGCCGGTGACGAATTTGGCGCCGAACGGCGTGACCACCGGACTGTGATCGAGCACCGCGCCGTGGAAGACCTCGATCGTGGTGCCGGCCGGATCCTCAAAGGTGATGGCTTCCTCGACCCGCCTGGCGTCGGCCTCGGCCAAAGACAGCGGGTTGACTCCGAAGCCGGCTTGTTCAAGCGCTTCTCGCACCCGCGTCAGCGCATCGTGGTCGCGGACCTCCCAGCCGATGATGGTCACCTCATCGGTGTCGCCGGGCACCACGACGATCCGGGCCGCCCGCTCATCCATCCGCAGATACAGCGCGGACGGATCCGGGCCGGCACCCTGGGCGAATCCCAGCACGTCGAAGGCGAAGGTGCGCCACCGGTCCAGGTCGGTGGTCTGGATCGTGACGTAGCCGAGGCTCTTGATGTCGGCCATGTCAGATCATCGCCCGCAGCGGACCGACCGGGTCGACCCCGAACGAACTCAGCGCCGAGGCGTGAAAAACGGTGCCGGGCACGTGAATCGCATGGGCCAGGCCGGTGTGCGCATCGCGCCAGTACCGCTGCAGCGGCTTGTCCATCCGCATCGCGTTACCGCCGGAGCGGGAGAAGATCTGGTCGACGGCCATCACCGCCCGCCATGCCGCTCTGATCTGGGTGCGACGGCCGGCCGCGCGGTCCGCGAATGACACCTCGGCGCCGGAGTCGACGAGATCGTAGATCCGGTCGACGTTGGCGAGCAGTTCCTGGCGGGCGGCGTTGATGTCGGCGGCCGCCTCGCCGATCGCGTACAGCACGTACGGATCGTCTTTGACCGCGGTCTGCGCCGCCGTGACGCGGTCGCGCTGGTAGTCCAGGTGAGCCGCCAGCGCGCCCTCGGCGATGCCGATGACCGCTGCGGTGATGCCCAGCGGGAACATCGTCGACCACGGCATCCGGTACAGGGTCTGGGTCAAGCCGGATTCCCGTTGCGCGGTGCCGTCCATGACCTCCATGCCGTTCATCACCCGGTAATCCGGCACGAACGCGTCCTTGACAATGACGTCCTTGGAGCCGGTACCCCGTAAGCCCACCACATCCCAGGAGTCCTCGACGATCTGGTAGTCCTTGCGGGGCAGGATCATGTGGAACATCGTCGGCGGCATCACCGGCTTGCCTTCGTCGTCACCGAGCATCGCGCCCAGGAAGATCCAGTCGCAGTGGTCGGTGCCGGAGCTGAACTGCCACCGGCCGTTGAAGATGTATCCGCCGTCGACCGGTCTGGCGACACCCTGCGGCGCGTAGGGCGAGGCCATCCAGGTGTCCTGGTCGGTGCCCCAAACCTCCTCCTGCACGCGGGGATCCGCATAGGCGAGCTGGTGAGGGTGCACACCCACCACGCCGTTGATCCACCCGCTGGCGGGGTCCAGTGCTGCCGTGGCCATCACCGTCTCGGCGAACTCTCGGGGGTGTACCTCGTAGCCGCCATGGGTCTTCGGCTGCAGCAAGCGGATATTGCCGGCGGCCTTCAACATCTTGACGGTCTGATCGGGCAGCTGGCCGAGGCGCTCGGCTTCGGCGGCCTGGTCCCGGAGCTGATCCGCGATCTCGTTCACCTTGTCGAGTACCTGATTGCCCATCGTGGTTTCCCTGTCTGCTCGCTCAATCCGGCCGATCTGGCGGGGCGTCGCCCTCGATCGTGAACTCCTTATGCGGCCGTGGCGGCTGCCCGTCCCGGTCACCGGAATAGAATTCGAAGTTCCACGGCGATCTCGTGGTCCGGTGAACGGGAACGCCAGGTTAGGTTCCGGTCGGCCGCCCTAACATGACATCTCGTGGTCACCACCGATCCAGCGCCAACGCCCGACCATGACGTCATCGTCGTCGGGGCCGGGTTCGCCGGGCTCTATGCGATTCACCGATTCCGCGCCCAGGGCCTGTCGGTCCGGGTATTCGAGGCCGGACCCGACGTCGGCGGCACCTGGTACTTCAACCGGTACCCGGGCGCGCGCTGTGACGTGGAAAGTGTCGACTACAGCTACTCGTTCTCCGACGAGTTGCAGCAGGAATGGAACTGGACCGAGAAGTACGCCACCCAGGCCGAGATCCTGCGCTACATCAACTGGGTCGCCGACAAGTTGGACCTGCGCCGCGACATCACCTTCAACACCCGGGTCACCTCGGCGGTTCTCGACGAGGCGACCTTGCACTGGTCGGTGCGCACCGACACCGGCGAGGTTGTCACCGCCCGGTTCTGCGTCATGGCCACCGGTCCCCTCTCGGCGGCGTTGACCCCGAATTTCCAGGGCCTCGACTCGTTCGGCGGCGAGATACACCACAGTGCCCACTGGCCGCACGACGGCGTCGATTTCACCGGCAAGCGCGTCGCCGTGATCGGCACGGGCTCCTCGGGCATTCAGATGGTCCCGGAGATCGCCGGCCAGGCCGAGCAACTCTACGTTTTCCAGCGCACCCCCAACTACAGTGTCCCCGCGGGCAACCGGCCGCTGAGTTCAGAAGAGTTGGCCGAGGTGAAGGCGAACTACGACGAACGCAGGCGGCTGTCCTGGCGCAGCGGCGGCGGCTCCCCCTACATCGGCATCAGCAAGAACACGATGGAGCACTCTCCCGAGGAACGCCGCGCGGCATTCGAGAAGCGGTGGCAGCTCGGCGGTGTGCTGTTCAGCAAGACCTTCCCCGACCAGATGACCGACCCGGAGGCCAACGAGGAGGCCAAGAAATTCTTCGATGAGAAGATTCGCGCCGTCATCGACGACCCGGAGGTCGCCGATCTGCTGATCCCCACCGACCACCCGATCGGCACCAAGCGGATCTGCACCGACAGCAATTACTACCAGAGCTTCAACAGGCCCAACGTGGAGCTGGTCAGTGTCCGCAAGACGCCGATCGCATCCATCGACGATGCCGGAATCAACACCACCGCAGCGCATTACGATCTGGACATGATCGTGCTGGCGACGGGCTTCGACGCGATGACCGGCACACTGGGCAAGATCGACATCGTCGGGCGCGGCGGTGCGATGTTGCGCGACGGCTGGGCCGATGGCCCGCGGACCTACTTGGGTTTGGGCGTGGACGGCTTCCCCAACCTGTTCCTGGTCTCGGGGCCGGGCGCGCCGGCGGTGCTGGCCAATATGGTGCTGCACGCCGAGGCGCATGTGAACTGGATCGCCGATTGCATCTCCTACCTCGATGAGCACGGGTACCTCGGTATCGAGGCCGAGTCGGATTCGGTGGAGGACTGGATCGCAGAATGCGCTCGGCTCGCCGACGCAACCCTGTTCACCAAGGCCGACTCGTGGTATCTGGGCGCCAACGTCGAAGGCAAGCCCCGAGTCTTCATGTTGTTCATCGGTGGCTTCGCCGTGTACAACGACATCTGTGACGACGTGGCCGACGCCGGGTATCGGGGTTTCCAGTTGATCAAGGCGTGCTGATGCGTCTCTTGGACCGGGTCGCGGTGGTGACCGGAGCCGGCCGCGGCTCCGGGCGCTCCCATTGCGCGCGGATGGCAGAAGAAGGCGCGGACATCATCGCCCTCGATACGCCGGCTGCCGCCGAGGATCTTCGCGTCACCGCCGCCGAGGTGCAGCGCCACGGTCGGCGCTGCGTCACCGGGCTGGCCGACGTCCGCGATCTCGACGCACTGGTCACCACGATCGATGCCGGGGTGACCGAACTCGGCCGGCTCGACGTCGTCGTCGCCAACGCCGGCATTCACCTGCCCGGCGCCCCCGCCTGGGAGTTGACCGCCGAGGCGTGGCAGCAGACCTTCGACATCAACCTGACGGGGGCCTGGCACACCGTCAAAGCCGCGGTGGGCCACTTCGGCCCCGACGGCGGGTCGATCATCATCATCAGCTCGACCTCCGGGCTGCGGGGCGAACCCAACGGTTCCCATTACTCGGCGAGTAAGCACGCGCTGGTGGGCCTGGCCCGGACGTTGGCCAACGAGTTGGGGCCTAAGCGGGTGCGGGTGAACACGGTGCATCCGGGCGCGGTCGGCACGGCGATGGTGTTGAACGAGGCCACCTTTGCGCGGCTGTGCCCGGATCTGGAGAACCCGACCGCCGAGGACGCCGCGGCCGTGCTGGCCGCGCGCCACCTGTTGCCGGTGGGTTGGGTCGACCCCGTCGACATCAGCAACGCCGTGCTGTTCCTGGCCTCCGACGAAGCTCGCTACATCACCGCTACCCAGTTGGTGGTGGACGCCGGACTGACCGAGAAGGTCTGACAGCGGATTCGGAGCCCAAGGTGCGGGCCGCGTCGACACCCGCGCGGCGCCCGCTGAAGATGCAGTCGGCGATGGACAGTCCACTGACGTAACTGTTCGAGCAGATACCCACCGCGTTGCGTCCCGCCGCGTACAGGCCAGGAATCGTCGCACCGTTGCGGTCAACTACGGCCCCGGTCCGTTCGGAAACGACGAGGCCTCCCAAGGTCAGGCCTGGAATGGGATAGAACATCGACGAATCGGCCGAGATGTTGATCGAGTAGAACGGCCCGGCCGACAACGGCGAACACAGGCTGGGCTCCTTGCGCGCTGGATCGCCGTCCCCACTGGTGATTCCATCGTTGAAGGCGTCGACGGTGCGGCGCAATCCCGCGGGGTCGATGCCGTTCTTGCGGGCGATCTCCTCGACGGTTGCGGCCTTCTTGTGTCCGGCGGTGAACAGATAGAGCAGTTGTAGGCGCTGGAACACCTTCGTCTGCTCACGAACCTGACTCTTGATCTTCTTCCAGGTGCGATCGTCGTAGATGGCCCACCCGGTCCCGCCGAACTCGCGCATCAGCACGTTGCCGTGGGTGGCTCCGTAAAGATCTTCATTGGCGATGCGCCGCCCGTCCGCGCCGACGGTGAGACCTTCCAGGAATGCGCTCGGCGGCGCCAAGAACCGCCACGCGGTGACGTTGCCCATCTTGGCGGCCACCCCGCCGGCTTCCAGGCCCAACGCGATTCCGGTGCCGTCGTCACCACTGGTGCCCAGCGGTGAGATCTTCATGAACTGCGGCGCATACTCCTGCATCCACTGCCGGTTGTACACGAACCCGCCCGCCGCCAGAACGACTGTGCGCCCGAATGCTTCGTTCTCTACCGCAGCGTCCGACCACAGTCGCTCGGCTCGGGCGACAACACCCCGGACGACCCCGGGCAGCCAGTTACCCACCTTCCCGGTGACTTTGGTGAGCGCTGAGTGCTGGCGCCTTTTCGGATGGCTGGGATCCATGCCCCGGTACCGGACACCGGTTATCCGGCCGTGGCTGTCCGTGATGAGACTGTGCACGCGTGCCAGCGGAATGACCTCAACCCCTTTGGATTCCGCGGACCGCCGCAGGTTCTCGAACAAAACCTTGCCAGAACTCATGCCGGGTGCCAGCACGCGATGGCCACGTGGCGCGGGCCGCGCGTGTTCGACGTAGGGATATGCCTTTTCGTTGCCGGAGTAGTACAGGTAGAAATCGTCGGTCGGGTAGGACGTCTTGTACGACGACACCGCACCGCCCCGGAACGGGACCCCCTGCGCTTTGAGCCACTCGATCAGTGCCGGGCTCTGCTGGCAGAATCGCGCGAGTGTCTCGTCAGAGACGGCATCGCCGACCTCCTGCTTGAGGTAGTCCAGCATGTCCTCGACACTGTCGGAGTAGCCCCCGGCATGCTGTTCTTCGGTTCCTCCGCCGGCGTAGACGATTCCTCCCGAAAGCGCCGTCGCGCCGCCGCCGTAGCCTCGGTCCAGCACAAGCACGCGCGCACCGTGGTCGGCGGCCTCGATCGCGGCCGCGGCACCGGCGGCGCCGAATCCGATCACGATGACGTCATATTCCGGGCTTGATGGCATCGGCTTTCCCGTCGGTGAGATCGGCTGGTGAGTGAAGCTCTCGTCGTCCGTAGTCACCGAACCGACTTGATCTGCTTGGCGACCAACGAGTGGTGCGTCGGGCGGATGTCCCCTCGCGACCGAGAGCAAGTCTGCTTCTGCCGTGCGGTGGGCCGCGACCCCGTGTCCCGGTCAGCGGTCAGCCGTCAGCCGTCAGCCGTCAGCCGTCAGCGGTCAGCTTGTTCGGCCTTGGTCTTGGTCTCGTATTCATCCCAGTATTCGCGCATGGGCCAAGGGGTCCCGCCTTCAGCGGCCTTCGTCGCCTCGGCGAAAGCCGCATCGGCTTCGTCGAGATCCTTGATCAAGGTCAGCGCCAACTCGCGTTCGGATGCGTAGTAACGCTCGGCCCATTGCAATGCAATCCTGGCGTAGGCCCAGGCCGGTTGATCTGCGGTCACCCGCGCTTCGATCGCCGCACTGCGCTGCATCTCGTCGACATTGGCGATGTGTTCCTGCAGGAGTTCCTTGAGCCGGCCGGGCTGGCTGAGATGCCCGAAGGTAACCCGCAGCAACGCGGTGTGTTTGAGCATCGGCGGCTCTAACGGTGCCTCGTTGGTCCATCGGGTGACGGCCGCCAGACCGGCTTCGTTGATCTTGTAAAGCCGCTTGCTGCGCATGGTGTCACCGTTGTGCACACGAGACGTCAGCAGTCCCAGCTGTTCCATCTTCTTCAGCTCGGAGTAAATCTGGCTGTAGGCCGGAACCTGATAATAGAATCGGACGACCCAGTTGATCCATTTCTTGATGTCATAGCCGGACAACTCGTCCCCACCCGACAACATGCCCAGCAGCGCCCAGCTCGTCGCAGACAACTTCGGCCTGTCGGGTGTTGCATCCACTACAAAAGGGTAGCAACGCGTACTGCCATCAGGCCCGCTTGCAACCGCTGACCGGGAGCAGTCGTTCCCGGACCGTGCCGCGGCGGCCACAGTAGGAACTACCGTGCACAGTGAAGGAGGAGCATGTCGGGCTACGACGAACTCGTCGATGTAGTGGTCGTCGGCTCCGGCGGCGGGATCACCGGCGCCTATACCGCAGCACGGGAAGGGCTTTCGGTTGCGCTGATCGAGGCAGCCGATAAATTCGGTGGCACCACAGCATTCTCCGGCGGCGGTGGGATGTGGTTTCCCTGCAATCCGGTGCTGAATCGCGCCGGCAGCGACGACGCCCCCGAGGCGGCATTGACCTACTTCCACGCGGTAGTCGGCGATCGCACGCCCCGCGACTTGCAGGATGCCTACGTGCGGGGCGGCGCACGGCTGATCGAATATCTCGAAGCCGACGCTCACTTCGAGTTCACCGTTCTACCGTGGCCCGACTATTTCGGTCGAGCACCCGGCGCGCGGTCCGACGGTCTGCGCCACATCGTGCCCGCACCCCTGCCGGCGGCCGCACTCGGCCCGCACGCGGATCACGTGCGCGGCCCGCTGGACACCGAACGGCTGGGGGCCCCCGCGCCCGACGTCCTGACCGGCGGGCGCGCGTTGATCGGCCGGTTCCTCGCCGCACTGCGCCAGTATCCGGACGCCTCAGTGCATCTGAGCTCTCGACTGATCGATCTGATCACCGAGAACGATGCGGTCGTGGGCGCTGTCGTGCAACGCGGCGATGACCGGGTGCGCATCGGCGCCCGGCGAGGCGTACTGCTGGCGGCGGGCGGCTTCGAACACAATTCACGGATGCGCACCCATTACGGTGTCCCGGGCCGCGCCGACGACACCATGGGGGCCCCGGCCAACACCGGCACCGCGCATGAGGCCGCCATCCGTGCCGGTGCGGACACCGACCTGATGGATCAGGCCTGGTGGTCGCCGGGACTCACACACCCGGACGGCCGCTCGGCGTTCGCCTTGTGGTTCACCGGCGGAATCTTCGTCAACAACCACGGACAGCGCTTCGTCAACGAATCCGCACCGTATGACCGGTTGGGGCGGGCGGTGATCGATCAGATCACCGTCGGCGCCATGGAGTTGCCGTTCTGGATGGTCTACGACGACCGGGAGGGCGAGGTGCCCCCGGTCAAAGCGACTAACGTGTCGATGGTGGAGACGGCACGCTACCGCGATGCGGGTCTGTGGCACACCGCCGATTCCCTCGAAGGCTTGGCCCGTGCCATCGGGGTGCCACCTGCCGCCCTGGTCGCCACCGTGGCGCGCTTCAACGAAGCGGTGGACCATGGCGTCGACGCCGACTTCGGGCGTGGCGACGAAACCTATGACCGGGCGTTTTCCGGCGGAAAGTCGCCGATGGAGCGCATCGTCAAACCCCCCTTCCACGCTGCGGCGTTCGGATTGTCCGACCTCGGCACCAAGGGCGGGTTGCGCACCGACACCCGCGCCCGTGTCCTCGACACCCGGGGCGAACCGATACCCGGGCTGTATGCGGCCGGCAACACCATGGCCGCCGTAAGCGGCACCACCTATCCAGGCGGTGGCTGCCCGATCGGGGCGTCAATGCTGTTCAGCCACCTCGCCGCCCTCGACATGGCCGCCGGGCACGCCGCCGGATGAGCGACCACTACGAACCACTCACCCAGTCGGTGCGCGACCTGATCGATGCCACCATCCGCTCCGAGGTGGACGCCGACGCCTTCGCGGCCGCCAAGGATCACATCGACCGGGCCAACGAATTGTTGCGCGGGCAGCTCATCCCGGACTCGTTCGGAGTCCGCGCCGCCGAAGAAGGCCGACCGGTTGCGTGGGGCAATGTCCTGATCGGACTGCGCAACCCGATCGCCCCTCCGTTGGACATCCAGCACGCCCCAGACGGCCGGGTCCACACCGACATCGATCTCGGCGCCCCCTACGAGGGCCCGCCCGGGCACGTCCACGGCGGGGTGGCCGCATTGGTCCTGGACCACGTGCTGGGTGCGACTGCACACCGGCCGGGCTCGCCTGCTTTTACCGGCACGCTGACCCTCCGCTACGTGCGACCGACGCGGCTGGGACGGCTGCGCGCCGAAGCCTGGGTGGATCGGGAGGAAGGTTCGAAAACCTTCGCGGTGGGCCATATTTCCGATTCCGATGGGGTGACTGTCGAAGCCCACGGCGTGTTCATCAGGCCGAGAAGAGACGCTGCCGGCAAGTGAGCGCCCACCGGCTTCCCGGAAACACCACCGTCAGATCGGGTCGAAAGCCGAGATAAGCCACGCGGCATCGACTTTGGACAGGCTGACATTGACAATGCTGGCTACCTGAACGGGGTCGGGCGCAGTCTTGGTCATCGTCGTCTGGTTGAGGAAGACCAACACCCGGGCCGAACCGGGGTGCAGCTCGGCGACGGCCGCCCGCGCCACCGACGCGGTGGTGTGGATCGCCCTCTCCCTGGCCGCCGGCTCCACAACCTCATCGACGAACTTGCTGTAGTAAGCCAGGAAGTCGCCCGTCAGGTGCGACTTCGCGGCCGCGAGATCGCCCTCCAGCTGATCCGGCGTGTACGACAACAACGCCACGCTACCGTCGGACGCCGCGGCGATCACCGCCTTCGCGGCGGTATCACCGGTATGTTGGTCGACTCGATACTGGCCGAAGTACAACCCGATGCTGGCGGCGGTAGAGGCCACCACCAACAGTGCCATGCCGATATTCGACCAATGGGACATCGCTCGCCGCGCCCAGCTGCGGCGGGTGCTCGCCGTCGCGTCCTCGATGCCCTGAATATCGTTGGTGGTCATGGGATGAACTCCATAGTCGACATCTTGAGCTGTCCGTCATCTCTGACCAGATGGACGCTCAGCCGCCAGGTGCGGGGCTCCTCTTCGGCGCCGGCCGCATTGGTGACGGTGGACTTGGCAGCCACGAGCACGACCGCCGTGTCGTCGGTCATCGAATCCACGGCCGCATCCTGCACGGTCGTCGTGGTGGAGACCTTCGCCTGCTGCGCCGTCTTGACGAAAGCCTCTGCCGCGTTCTGAAACTCGTCTCTGAACGCGCCGGTGGAACTGTCGATGATGCGCTGCGCGTCGTCCTTGGCGTTGGCGGCATCGATGGACATCAGCGTGACGACCACTTGGCGTGCCGCGGCGGTGAACTCCCCGGCGAGCTGTTGCTGATGCATGGCCTCTCGGTGGTGCCTGATCATCACGACTGCGAGGCCAAGCTGAACGGCCACGCAGAGGAGGGCGATCCCGAAAAGGACAGTCCTGCGTCTCGGACCCCGCCACCGGCGCGCCCCAGCTGCCGAAGACGACTCGGCCTCTGGTTCCTCCGGCTCCGCCGGCTCAGTGGCACCGGCCTGCTGTTGCAGCCGGATCGCCTGGGCCCGAGCACGAGCAGCATCGGCCAGCGCCTCGGCTTCGGCGGCAGCCGCCTCGGCTTCTTCGACGAGGGCAGCCACGTCGGCATCGATCAGAGAGTTCACTTCTGGCATGACATCCTCCCGTCCGTGTCCTTGTCCATCGCGGTGCCCGCTCACCAATGCCGTATCGAACACAGCGCACCCTTGGCGCCGCTGCTCGAATTCACCACGACACCGTCCACCGCGAGCGTGCAATGAAAGTTGGGTGTCTCCGGCGACAGCCCACTGGTGGCGGTGACCATTGCCCAATGATCCGGGTCGGCCAGCATGACGTCGTGGGTCCAGGGCTGGCCCGGCCCCACCCGAGCTTCGATCTTGGGGCTGAATTGGTACGGGTTGTGGCTGTAGTCCGCCCACGAGGGCGGGTCGGTGTCCCGGAAGTAGATGTCGGCGGTGAAGGCGCTGTCCGCCGTCACGACGTACTGCACCTGATGCGGCACGGCTTCCTCAGCATGCGCGGGCACTGACGCCAGTGCCAGCGGCGCCATCAGCATGATTGGCGCCAGCCACAGCACGGCCCGCCTGACATCCACCGTCACCCCGAGATTCATGTATCACCACGAACCCAGCGCGTCTCGCCGTCGATCGCCAGGCAGCTGAGAAACAGTCCGTCCGGTGCCTGCGCGACCCCGTTCTCGAAGCCCCCGCAGGTGGCGTTCTCGTCTTTGATCCCGTACATCGACGGGGAGCGGAAGTATCGGGGCTCGTACCGCCGCGGCGACCCGCAGAAGACCAGCCGGCCCCACGACGTCGTCCCGAACACGAAGTGGGTGGTTTCCGAGCACGGGGCCCCCAGCACGACGCCTCCGGTGATACCGGGGACGCATGACGGTTCGTTGCACGCCGACGGTTCGGCGGCCGCGGGCGCGAGAGGCGCACCGGCGAGCAACGCCACCACTGCCACCAGGGTCCATCGCACGGCGGCAGCTTAAGCACTGCGGCGACCGATGCGATCCGCAGTTCCCTCTGAGTGGACGATTTCGTTTCCGGCCCGCTCAGTGGACGGATGGGTGAGCAGCTCCCGTCGTGGGTGCTAACGTCCTGCACCCGAGTGGGCACCGCCCGACGTGTTGAGGAGCAGAGGAATGCGTAGACCTGGCGCGCTGGCGAGTGTCATGGCTGCGGCCTCGCTCGTGGGGATGGGCAGCTGCCCACCGGCTTCCGCGGAAGGGGACTGGGGCCTCAACGGCACCTATACCGCGACGTCGAACGGCGAATGGGCCAAGAAGAACGACATCATGCTCGACGAGGCGAGCGTCCGGAGCACCTGGACCATCACGACGGTGTGCAGCTACCCCACCGAGTGCACCGGGACCGTCACCAGCGACTGGGGCTGGAGCGCCCCGATCTACCAGAAGAGCGGTGTCTGGTATGTCAAACGGGCCGTGGAGAACTGGGAACCGTGCCCGGACGGTTCGGCCGGGCCCGGGCTACAGATCTTCAGGTTCTCCCGCCCGGGGGCCTACGACATCGGAGTCGATCCGACGTCGACCACCCTGGTCGGCGAAGATCAGACGACCGGTGCCAGCGGCACCTGCGGTATCAGCAGGCCGCTCTTCATCACCATGCCGTTCAAGCTCGTCAAAACGGGGTGACGGATCCGGCCGATCCATCGCATCCCGCACTCACGTCGGGAATAGCTCCTGCCACGACCGGGATTCGGCGCCGGTCACCAGGTCGGCCTGCCGGTACACCATGCCGTCGGGGGTGGCGTACTGGCCCGTTCGCGGGTTGTAGGTGGCGATCGCAACCGATGGACCCGAGGCTCCCCCGCCGCTGAACGAACTGGGCGCGGCAGCCGTACCCGGCGCCGGCGATGCTCCGTTCGGCGCGGCAGGAACTTTCGCGGGCATCGGCGTGCCCTCCGGCGGGCCGAAGATCTGGTCACCGAAGTCGACTCGGTCATCAGGCGGGATCCCCTGCGCGATGAGGTTCGGGTCGATCGGGTAGGGGCCGGTCATGTGCTGGCGCATCGCCAACGGCTCAAACGGCTTGTCGCTGTTGCAAATTTCAACGGTCGGCGCCCGCTTTCCGGGATTGCCCATGCACGGGTAGTTGCGGGCCCCGCGAACCCCGATCGGTGAATCCTGCGGCAGCTTGCAGTACAACCCGTCCGGTGTGTCTATCACCGTGGTGTCCTCCGGCGATCGCCACGAGGACGGCGGCAGGAACCCGACCGTGCATGCCGGCGGATCGCTCATGGAAAGCGTGAAGTCGCCCAACGACATTCCGGTCGGATTGTTCTTCGGTGCCCCGTACGACTGGGTAGATGCGACGACGGGTGGAAAGAGCACCAAGAGCTGCTCGATCGACGGGTGATAGGTCACCGCGACCTGCCCGATGGTGGTGAGGTTGGCCAGCAGTACGGGCAGCGTGGGTTTGATCTGGTCGAGGAGACGCGTCGCCTGATCTACGGCCCCCGGCGAGTTCTGCAGCAGAGTCCGCACCTGCGGGTCGTTGGTGACCAACTGTTCGCTGATCCCGGCGAGGCTGCGCGTCCACGTCCCGATCGCATCGACGGAATTCGCCTGGCCGTCCAGCAGCGGGCCGCTGTCGTCGATGAGCGCCCGCGCCTGATCGGCAGCGGCGCTCATGTCGCCGATAAGTCGCGACGAGGAGTCCAGCAGCGACCCGAACTCGTATCCCGATCCGTTGAACCCGTGGAATGTTTCGTCCAGCAGCGGGCCGATCCTGTCCTTGGGCACACTGGCGATCAGTGCGCTCACCTGATCCAGCATCGGGCCGACGGGCTGCGGAAGGGAGGTGTTGTCTTTGGTTATGACCGAGCCGTCGGCGAGGTACGGACCGGACCCGGTGCGGGGCATCAGGTCCACATACTGTTCGCCGACCGCCGAGACGCTGAGTACAGCCGCCTGCAGATCCGCCGGGATCTTCGGGGAGGTGTTCAACGACAGCGTTGCCACCGCGCCCTCGCGCGTGGGCCGCACATCGGTGACTTTACCGACCTGCACGCCGCGGTAGGTCACGTTGGAGAACTGGTAAAGCCCGCCGGTGCCTTGCAGTTCCAGCTTCACTGTCATGCGGCCGATACCGAGCAGGGTGGGCACCTGCAGGTAGACGATGGCCATCACTCCCATACCGATGACCGATGCGATCGAGAAGACGATCAGTTGGATGCGTACGAGGCGGGTCAACATCAGCTGCCACCCCCGGGCGCAGGTTGAGCCTCGGCTGCCGACGGCGTGTCATCCAGGGGCGGCAAGGTGGCGACCGCGGTCGGCGGAGCGGTAACCGGTGCTTTCAGCGGGTCTTTGCTGTAGGTGGTGTACCACGGGTCTCCGGGCGCCGGCACCAGTTCGGCACCCTCCTTTCCCCACCTGGTGCCCAGCATCAGACCGCGCTTGAGCCGGGGAATGGTGAAGTCGAAGGTGATGAACTCGTTCAAGTAGTCCCCCCGGATCGCCCGGTCGATGAAGTTCTGCGGATAGGGATAGGTCGGGGCGTAGGCCAGGACGGTGCCGAGGTTGGGTCCGACGTCGGCAAGGGCGCGGATGGTCGGCTCCAAGTTCTGCAGGTTTTTGACCAGATCGGCTTGAGTGGCGTTGATCAATCCGGTGGCCGTGTTGCTGAACACGCGGAATCGGTCCAGCGCCGCGGTGATGGTGGGCCGCTCGGTGATCAACACATCCAGTGCGGGTGGGATCCGCTTCAAGGCCGCAGTGATGACGCCATGTTGGCCGGCCATGGTGGCGGCCAACCTGTTCAGCGCCGTGATGGACGCGTTGATGTCGTCACGTTGCGCGGCGAGCATGCCGACGAAGTCGTTCAGCCGCGTCAGCAGATCGCGGATGTCGCCCTCACGACCGTTCAGCGCCGCGTTGAACTCACTGACGATCTCGCCGACCTTCCCCAGTCCGCCGCCGTTGACGATGACCGCCAGCGAAGACAGCGTCTGTTCGGTGGAGGGATAGGTTGCCGAGCGGTTCAGCCCCAGGGTGGCTCCGGGTTCGAGCCTGCCGGTGGGTGATTCGCCCAGCGGCGGGTTCAATGCCACGTGCATCGAGCCCAGCAGGCTGGTCTGCCCTACCGCGGCGATCGCGTTGGCCGGTACCACGACATCGGGCCGCACCGAGATCTCGAGGTCGGCGTGCCAGTCCCGTATCGTCATCTTGCCCACGCTGCCGACGACGGCGTCGTTGATCAGTACGGGCGAATTCGACTCCAGGGTGCCGATATTGGCGATCTCGACATGGTAGGTCGTCGCGTCTGAGCCGCGCCCCACTGTGCCCGGCAGCGGCAGCGAGTTCAATCCGTCGAACGTGCATCCGGTCGCGCTCAACGCAACTGCCAACACCGCCGTCGTCATCCGAAACAGCGACCGACGGCCCATCACGATGTCCCTCCGGTGGACTGCGACGGTCCGGGCGAGGACAGCGCTGCGTCCGGCAGCAGCAGGTCCGGCAGACTGGTCGGCGTCTGGGGCGGCGGACTTCCCGCAGGCCCAGGTGCGGGCGCTCCCGGTGGAATCGGCGCATTCGGAAACAATGCCGGCGACGGGATCGCGGGCAAGCCGTTGGGTGCGTATAGTCCCGGGGCCCCGGGAGGCGGTGGGGCCGCCGGCGCGTTCGCCCCCGCATATGCGGACACCGCGGGCGGGATTCCCGGCGCCGGAGGACTGCTGCCGTCGCCGCCCGGTGCCAACCTCTGCTCCGAATACACCAGGTTTTCCGGGCTCGGCGACTTGCGCAGGTAGGCGTTGAACGGGAATGGCAGCCCGTTGAAGCTGATCAGTCGTAGTGCGGGCCCGAGGTACTGCGCGCACAGCTTGGCGGTCTCCGGCGCGGTGGCGTTCTTCACCGCTCCGATGGCCGAGCACACCAACTCCACCGGGTTGGCGAAGTTCGCCATCGCGAACGCCCCGACGGCAGTTCCGCTGTCCGGGCTGTAGATGTTGTAGCCGTTGGCGATCGCGTTCGGCGCGACGTGAAAAAGGTTCTCCAAGACCATGCGGTTGTCGGCAATGTTGCGGGTCACGTTGCCGAGCCGCTGGATCTGCTCGGCGGTCTGGTCCCTGCTCCCCGCGATGAACCGATCGACTTCGCCGACCGCAACCGACAGGTCGGTCAGCGCGGAGTCCAGATCGGACCTGCTGCCGTCCACGACGGTGGTCACGCTCGCGAGTCGGTCCTGGAACGCGACGATCTGGGTATTGCTGTCACGCAGTGCTGCGACGAAGACCTGAAGGTTCTTGATGATGTCGACGATGTTTCCGCTGCCATCTGCGAGCACCCGGCTCACCCCGGACAGTTGCGAGATTGTCTCCCGCAGCTTGGGCCCATTGCCGTCCATGGCATTGGCCGCACTGTCGATGAACTTTCCGAGGGAGGTGGCCGATACATCGCCGGTCGGCCCCAGATCCGTGGCCAGCCGCATCAATTGTTCTTTCACCTGGTCCCACTCAACGGGTATCGCGGTGCGCTCCACGCCGATCACCGCTCCGTCGGGCATGGTCGGGCCACCGGCTGCGCCGTCTGCTTCGTAGGCCGGCGTGAGCTGCACATACCGCGCTGAGATGAGGTTCTGAGCCACGATGACGGCGCTCGCGTCCGCCGGGATGGGCACGTCGTGGTCGACGGCGAGCGTCATCTTGGCCTGGGTGCCCTGCGGTTCGATGGACTTGACGGTGCCCACCTTGACCCCCAGGACCCGCACGTCGTCGCCGGGGTAAATCGCCGTGGCGGAGGTGAAATACGCCGTGATGGTCTTCTGGCCGAAGAACATCTGGTGCGCCACGAACACCGCACTCACCGCCACCAGCCCAGCCAGGATTGCCAACGCCACCCTGGTGGACCACAACCGACGGACGATCCTCATCGTCATCCTCCGGGAATAGCGTTGTAGGGGAACGGGAATTCCGCCCGCGGACCGGCATTGTCGGGTGGCTGGCCGGCGTTGACGCCGCGCCGGAACCCGAAGACGTAATCGAGGAACGGTTGCAGAGCTTGCGCAGGTAGCAGGTTGCCGACGAAGGCGTTGTAGTAGAAGCCGTTGTTCACCGACTCGCCCTGCGTCACCATGTACTTCGCCAAACCCTTCATGGCCTTGGCGATGTTGTCACTGTTGCGCTCCAGCATGGCCGTCACCGAATTCAGCCGCTCCAGGGTCGGCGCCAGCTCCTTTTCGTTGTCGGCCACCATGTTCGAGATCTGCTGGGAGAGTGCGGAGGTGTTGGCGAGCAGGTTGACGATCGCGTAGCGGCGTTGATTCAGCACACCCATAAGGTCGTTGGCATTGAGGATGAGCGCATTGACCTCTTGGCTGCGCTGCGACACTATTCGGCTGACCTCGGATGCGCTCTTGAGCAGACTGGCCAGCGACTCGTTCCTGCTGTTCAACATCTGCGACAGTCGGCCCAGGCCGTCGAATGTCGGACCCAATTGCGGTGCGATCCGGTCGATCGTCTCTGACAACGTGTCCAGAGATTGATTGATCGACCCGGTGTCCGTTCCCGCGGTGTTGGTGGTGAAGTCGGTGACCGCATCGGTGAGTGAGTACGGCGAGGACGTACGGGATACCGGAATGACATCCAGCGCATGCATGGTGCCGCTGCCCGCCGGTTCCAGAGTGAGCATCCGCTCGCCCAGCACCGTCCCCGTCCTGATGTGAGCGGTGGTGCTCGAACCAAGACGCACCTTGGTGTCGAGGCTGAAGGTGACCAGTGCTTTGCCATGGCGCAGCGCGACGTCGGAGACGTTCCCCATCGTCACACCGGAAACTTTGACGTCATTGCCGACAGTCAGCCCACCGGCTTCGGCGAACACCGCCTGGTACCGGATGGAGGTGGCCATCGACAACAACTGCTGCGGCCGCAGGCCGACGATGATGACGAGCACGACGAGCACCGACCCGATGAGGCCGGCCCGAATCAGATTGGATCCTTGGTATTTCAGCATCAGGGCTCGCTGCACCTTCCGGTGTCCTGCTTGATCCAGGGGAAGACGGCGGTCCGGCCTTCCAGGTCGCTGACCCGGATGGCTATTCCGCAGAGGTACTGGTTGATGAAGCTGCCGTACGCGCCGAGCCGGACGATCTTCCGATAGTTTTCCGGCGCCTTCTGCAGCGAAAGATCAAGGCGTTGCTTGTCCTCGTCGAGCAACGGCGCCAACCTGTTCAGTTGGTCGATGCTGCCGGCCAGCGGTGTACGCGCCTGGGTGAGTAGGCCCGCCAACGACGCCGTCCCCTTGTCCAGCGCTGTTATCGCCTCAGCGATGGGATCGCGCTCCCGGGACAGGTCGGTGACGAGGTGCTCGAGGCGTTGGACCGCACCGGAGAACTTGTCACCGTCCTTGGCGACCGTGGCCACCACCACGTTGAGGTTGTCGATCAACTGCTGCACCGTTTGTCCGTTGTCGGCCAGCTCCTTGGAGAAGGTCGAGGTCTTGAACATCAGCGACTCCACGTCGCCGCTCTGGCCCTGCAGGATGTGGATCAGTGAGTTGGTCAGCGCGTTGACGTTTTGTGGGTTCAAGCCCTGAACTACCGGCTTCAGCCCACCCAACAGCAGATCCAGATCCAGCGCCGGTTCGGTGCGGTCGACCGGGATCCGCGATCCGGACGGTTGGATCCTGGTCGGGCCGGGGCTGTCCAGCAACTCGAGGTAGCGGTTGCCGACCAGGTCGAGGTATCGCACCGCGACCTTGGTGGCGGTGGTCAGCCGAACCCGCTGGTCAGCATCGAAGCTCACCAGCACCGTGTTGTCCGACTGCAGCGAGACACGGCGGACGGTGCCGGCCCGAATCCCCGCTACCCGCACGGAGTCACCGGATCTGAGGCTGGACGCGTCGGTGAACACGGCCGAATAGCTATTCGTCGAACCCGTGCGGTACTGACCGAGGATGACGAACAGGCAACCGCTCAACAGAGCCATCACCACGGCGAAAGCACCGAACTTCGCCGCGGTTAGCCACCGGCCCGTCATCCCGGCTGTCCGATCTGCGCGGTGTTGCGTGGGGGCCCGTCGATCGGGCCGAACAGCACCTGCTTGAGCAGGTCGGAGTTCAACAGCAGCCCCTGATTTCCGTACTGTGCCGGATCAGCCCCGATGTCGGTGACCACGAACGGTGGGCGTTCGCCGAAGCCCACATCCGGGAGGTTCATGCACTGCGGGCCACCGGTCGCGGCGACCTTGGGCAGGTTCTGCGGGTATCGGTAGCGTTCGGTGCCCAGCAGAAATGAATCCAGCAAGTTCACGCCCGGGACCGGCTGAGGGGGGCCCATCGCCAGCTTCTCCAGGCCGGCCAGGCTGCAGGTGATGGCCGGGTGGTACTCGTTGGTCAGGTCGGTGGTGGGTACCAGCAGGCGCATCGCGTCGGTCAGCGGCTGCGCATTGGCCGTCAGCACGTCGTTTCCGATGTCGGCCAGGCCGATTGCCCGCAGCAGCACCGTGTCGAGATCGCGCCGCTTGTCGACGAGGGTATCGCTGACCCGGGTGGTGTTCTCGGCAATCCGGACCAGGTCCGGTGCCGCATCGGCATAGGTGTTGAGTACGAGCGGTGCGGTCGCGATGTCATGACTCAAGTTGGGCCGGCTCGGGTCGAGTTTGGTCAGCAGCCCGTCCAGATCGGTAAGGGTCTGGCCGAGCTTTTCGCCCCGGCCGCTGAACGCCTGCGAGAGTGCGCCGAGGGTCTCGTTGAGCTTCGTGGGTTCGATCTGGGACAGCACCGAGACCAATTGCTGGAAAACCGTGTTGATCTCGACGGTTGTGTGTCGGGAATCCAGCACCTGCCCGGCGTACATCGACTCCTGCGATGGATCGGCGGGCGGGACCAGCTCCACGAATTTGGAGCCGAACACGGTGGTCGAAGCGATATCAACGCCGGTGTTGGCCGGAATGATGTGCAGCTGAGACGGATTCATCGCCAGGTGGACGGCAACCAGCCCGTCGGACAGGTTTTCGATCGAGGAGACCTTCCCCACCTGCGCACCGTGCAACTTCACTTTCGCTTCCGGGTTCAGCACCAGACCCGAACGCGCCGAGAGCACCGTCACGTGTGCTGATTCGGCGCCGCCGCCGCGAAAGAGGTTGACAGTTCCGACAGCGATCACACCGAGCACGACCACGGCGACCAGGCCCGCCAAGGGGCGAACGAGAGAGTTCATCATCGCTGTTCCCCTTCAGCCCGCCAGGTTGAAGTTGCCGTTGGCCCCGTAAATGGCCAACGAGACCGCCAGGGTCACCGAGACGACGACGATGAGCGAGGTTCGCACCGCGTTTCCCACCGCGATACCGACACCCGACGGGCCACCGGCCGCGAAATAGCCGTAGTACGTGTGGATCAGCAAGATGGCCAGGGCCATCAGGACCGCCTGCAGGAACGACCACAGCAGGTCGATCGGGTTCAGGAAGGTGGAAAAGTAGTGGCCGTACAACCCCGGGGATTGTCCCAGTAGGACCACGGTCGTGAATTGGCTGGCGATGAAGGACAAGATGACGGCAATGGAGTACAGCGGCGCGATCACCGTCATCCCGGCAATGATCCGCGTGCTGACCAGGTAGGCGATGGGCCGAATCGCCATACTTTCCAGTGCATCGATTTCTTCGTTGACCCGCATGGCTCCCAGTTGCGCAGTCACGCCTGCACCGAAGGTCGCCGCCAAGCCGATACCGGCGACAATCGGCGCCGAGATACGGACGTTGATGAACGCCGCCAGGAATCCCGTCAGCGCCTCGATGCCGATATTGCCCAGTGAGCTGTAGCCCTGAATCGCCAACGTGCCGCCGGTGGCCAACGTCAGGAATCCGACGATGACGACTGTCCCGCCGATCATCGCCAACGTGCCTGCGCCCATGCTGATTTCGGCGATCAGTCGGATGATTTCTCGTCGGTACCGAGCGGCGGCGAACGGTGCCCCCGCGATTGCCCTCCCGTAAAACAGGAAGTGGTCACCGATGCCTCCCAGCCCGGCGATGGGCTTGCCGACTTCACGCGTCAGGCGCGAATAGACCGTTGAGACCGTCATCGCCGGTCCTACTTCGCCGTCATCTGGATGCCGATGGCGGTCACCACCACGTTGATGACGAATAGCGACATGAACGCATAGACCACGGTCTCGTTCACCGCGTTGCCGACTGCCTTCGCGCCGCCGCCGTTGATCGTCAGCCCGCGATAACAGGCCACCAGCCCGGCGATCAGACCGAACAGCAGCGCCTTCACCGACGAGATGATCAGTTCGGGAACCCCGGTCAGCAAGGTGATGCCGGCCGCGAAGGCGCCGGGGTTGACGTCCTGGACGAACACCGAGAAGAAGTAGCCACCCAGGATGCCGATGATGCAGACCAGGCTGTTGAGCAGCAGGGCCACCAATCCCGAAGCCAGCATGCGCGGTGTGACCAACCGCTGGACAGGGTTGATACCCAGCACTTCCATCGCGTCGATCTCTTCACGGATGGTGCGCGAGCCCAGGTCCGCGCACATCGCGGTGGCTCCGGCTCCGGCCACGATCAGCACGGTCACCATCGGGCCGACCTGAGTGACCGCGCCGAACGCGGCGCCGGCGCCGCTGAGATCGGCCGCACCGAGTTCGCGTAGCAGGATGTTCAGCGTGAAGCTGACCAGCACCGTGAACGGGATGGCCACCAGCAGCGTGGGCATCAGCGACACCCGCGCAACGAACCAGGACTGCTCCAGGAACTCTGCCCACTGAAACGGCCTGCGGAAGACGAACTTCACCGCATCGGCCGACATCGCGAACAGCGCGCCAACGGCTTGGAGGGGCTTCGCCCCATCCCGGCTGAGCAGGGGGCGCCAGGCAGACCAGCCATTCGTCGCCTTGCTGACCACGCGCTTCGACTCCTCGAGAATTGTCACGACCGATCGGGGAGACCGCTCCCCAAGTGGCAACACGATGTCAGTCAAGAGAGACCCAGGACACAGCGATTCCCACTCACCGGGCACACCCGCGCAAAGGTGCGCCGCAGCCGAGGCAAGTGGCCACAGAGCGGGAGAAGGACCTGCCGTCGGCCGGCAGGTCGTGCATCGTCGTAAATCCAGTAGAGGGACGGAGTCAAACGTGAGGGCTGTGAGGGCTTCGGCGCTGAGCGTGGGGCTCGCACTGGCGGCGGCGGCATTCGCACCGGTTGCCCACGCCGACATGGTCCCGGGCAACTACGAGCTGCAACTCACCGGCCGATACGACTTCCACACCTGGGTGTGGGCGATCTCGTCCTGCCCATCCGCATGTGTCAACGTGACCGCGATCCCGCGGCCGGTGGGCAGGGCGTTCTCTTACACCGGCGCCGCCCGACTCGACGGCACCCGGTACACCTTGACCGTTGACGTGCCGGACGGTCTGCGCTGCGGCAACATCTACTACGGCCCCGTCATTCCCACCCACGACGTCTACTCGTGGGATGCGACCACGCTGGCCGGTTCGGTTGACTCCTCCTTCGCGGCGGGCTGCGATGGCGCGCCGGGCGGGACCAACACCTACCCCTTCACGCTCGCGCTGATGTAGTCGAAACCGGGGTCAGAACAGATAGATCACGAAGACCGTTGCGATCAGCGCGATCAGCCAGCCGTCGGTGGCACGCTTCAGCCACCGCGGCGCGGTGTGGACCTCCATGAAATGTCCGATGATCATGCGGGACTTGACGAACGTCAGCGCCAACGCCAGCGCGGTGAGCGGCACACTGGCCTGCACGGAGTGGGTGACATGCGCCGGAGCCAGGGTCCACGATCCGATGGTGATCGCCACCAGCACGATCCAGACCCAGGTCAACGACCGCGCGGAGTCGTCTCGATGTTGCCGGTAGCCGAAGACTGTCATGCTCACCTCATCACGTAGAGCAGGCCGAAGATGATGACCCACAACAGATCCACCATGTGCCAGTAGATCGCTCCCGACTCGATCACCGTCGCCCGCCGCCGGCCGGGGTTACCCAGTTCCCGGGCGACCGCGCCCAGCACGATCAGGCCGATCAACACGTGAACCAGGTGGACACCGGTGATCACGTAATAGAAAGAGAAGAACATGTCGGAGTTGGTGTGCCCGGCGCTGATCTTGGTGGCCCACTCGTAGCCCTTCAGGATCATGAACAACACCCCGCCGGCCCCACCCAGGTAGGTAAGGCGCACCGCCGAGCGATGGTTTCCGGCCCTGGCGGCCAGCACACTGCGGGCCACGAACCAGGAGCTGGTCAGCAATACGACTGTGTTGATCACTCCGATGTTGACGTTGAGATGTTGTTGTGCCGCCAGGAATTCGTCCGGATTCATGGCCCGGTAGATCATGTAGACGACGAAGTAGCCGGTGAAGATGACCAGATCGCCCAGCACCATCACCCAGATGTGGCCGTCGCCCGGCAGCCGCGTCCGCGTTGTGGCCGGGGCGTCAAGTTGCAGCATCAAAGCTTTCCTTCCGGTGCTCAGTCCAGGGCCGGCGAGTCGACCGGCTCACGCACGGCGGCCTGCCGAAGCACCACGATCAGCGCGCCCAGCCACACCGAGAACACCACGACCGCCCACCAGAGGGCGAGCGAGCCGTTCCAGGCGAACGGGCCGGAGTGGAACAGGAACATCTGCGTGGCGATGACCTCGGTGACGACCTGCCAAATTGTCACGTAGCCAAACCATTTCGGGAAAATATCGTTCTTGTCGTACAGGATGGCGATGGCAAGCACGACATAGGCGGCGGTGAAGCAGCCCAGCGAGCCGTTGTAGGACAGCAGGCCCACGTCGTAGAGCAAGCCGATGAGCTCGGGATCGCGGTCGACCCGAAAGGTCGCGGTCAGAAAGCAGGCGCCCACCAGGAGGAATCCGGGCAGGGCGCCGACGCTCATGCCGCCGATGTAGCCGTAGGCGAACACCGACCCCACCGACATCCGTTTCATCTGGTAGGCGACCAGGCCGTTGGTGATCGCCGCGCCGCCCAGCAGGATCAGCAGCACGACGAACCCGATCTGGATGGTCAGATGATGTTCGGCGAAGAACGAGACCTTGCCGGCAGTCGGGACATCCGGTCGCGGCGGCGGCGTCACCCGTGCCAAGAGGCAGATGATGACGCCGAAGACGGCGTACCAGGCCGGGAAAAACCAGGTCAGAAAGCGCACATCGGGTTTGCCGGCCGGGGCGCCCGCTGCGGTGGTGACATACCGGTCGGGGGTCAGGATGCTCACCCGGCCACCACTTCCTCAACGACCCCATCCGCAACGGCCTGGCGCAGCACGGCGCGACGCAGCACGAAGAACATCACCATGACGAATAGCGCGAACGCGCCGTTGCGCAGCCAGAACGACAGCAGCCCGTCCCACGCCAACGGTCCGGTCTGCCATACCGCGGCGCCTACGGCCGGGATCATCGCCACCCCGGTGGCCAGCGAATAGTGTCCGACCCAGCGTGGGAAGACCGGGTCGGGCCCGTCGTCGAAATGCACGGCGGCGGCCAGCAACAGGAACTGTGCCACCACCATCCCGACCGGTGCGATGAACACGATCCAGGCCAGGTCGTTGAGCAGCATGACCAGCTCGGGGTTGCGGTCCGGGCGAAACGCCGCGACCAGAAAGAAGATGTTCGACAGCGCAAAGATGGTGGCGCCGCTGACCACCGCGGTCAGATAGCAGTAGGCGAAGATGTGACTCTGGGTCTTCATGCGCTTCATCTGGACCACGATCACCATGAAGAAGGGCAGCACCATGATCCCGCAGAGGTCGAATGTCACCTGGCTGAACCGGATCCAGTCGGTGTGCTCCGCGTAGAACCGCGCGACCTGCTCGGCGGTCATCGTCGGAGACATCGGCGGCCAGAACCCGGGGAACGCCAGCATCGCCACCACCAGGACGGCGCCCACCGCCGGGCCCGTCCACAAGCTGACCCACTGGGCCTTGATGTTGCCTGCGCTGGGCAGGTCTTGCACTTCTTGGAGAATCTGCACCGAACCCCTCCGACATGACTTGAGTCAGCTTTCTGACAACGGTGCGGCCGGCTGCGGCATGCCGCCGGCCAGCGCAGTAGCCATGCTGTCCCCGTATTTACACCACCCGTACGGTAACGGGCTTCGTCACCGATGCCAAGACTATTTCTGATTTAAGTCAGTTTGTCGATCGTCTAGACTCGACCGAACCAGTTCGACGAGACCGGAGACGACCGCCGTGGCGAACCCGAAGTCCGACTACCGGGCCCGCAAGGGTCTGCAGACCCGTGAACGGCTGCTGGGGGCGGCCATCGGCGAGTTCAAGCGTGCCGGCATGGCGGCCGCTGACATCGGCGCCGTCGTCGCGGCGGCGGGGGTGGCCCACGGCACGTTCTACTTTCATTTCCCCACCAAGGAACATGTCCTGCTGGAGTTGGAGCGCCGTGAGGAAGAGCGGATGGCCGGCGAACTCGCCCGCTTCTTCCACGGCGAGCATGATGTGCGCGCCACCCTGGCGCAGATCGTGCACGAGCTGGAGAAGCTAGAACGTCGATTGGGTGGTCACCTGTTCAAAGACCTGCTGGTGCTGCACTTCTCCCCCAGCCGGCCGCCGGCGGAGGAGTGGCCCACGCACCCGGTGATCGTTGCGGTCATCGACGAGCTGCAGCGCGCCCGCGACCGCGGCGAGATCCCGGCCGAGGTCGACGTCATGCACAACGGCATCTCGTTTCTGGTCGGGCTCTACGCCCTGCTCATCACGATCCCCGAGGCCAAGGAGGTTCGGGCACCGGTGATCGACGAATACCTGACCACCTACCTCTACGGCCTGCGGGTGATCACAACCTGATCCGGGGGCCGCTCACACCGGCGAGTTGCGGGACGCCCCGGTAGCCGGCGGGCATCCTGGCCTGCGGTCGGATGTACCTGTCGACGGCCCACACCTCGACCGCCGGGTTTCGGCGCACGGCGGGCTGGTCCGCGGTCAGGGCAGCCAACTCCCGCTCGAGTTCGCCCGGTACGCCGGGGGTGCCCGTGCCGCGCAGCGAGAACCCGACCGTCTCCGGCAGGAACCGCAGCGCTACGAGTCCGATCACCGCGGCGAACACCAGGTACGCGGCCGGAAAGAGCTGCCACCCGGTGGCCTCGATGACCGAGTCGGCCAGGACCGGTGCGGTGCCGCCGAACACCGCCACCGCCGCGTTGTCGGCGATCGCGAATCCCGCGTAACGCACCTGGGTGGGGAACAGCGCCGGGAACGTCGCCGACACCGTCGCCAGCGGCGCGGCGAACAGCACGCTCAGCACCGTGAAACCCAGCACCGCGAGGGCGAATCCCTGACCCATCAGCCAATACATCGGCAACGCCAGCGCGGCGAACCCCAGCAGCGAGACGCGCCACAGCGGTTTGCGCCCGATCCGGTCCGACCACGCGCCGGCGAACGGGATGCAGGCCATCATCGCCAACTCCCCGATCAGCACCACCGTCGTCCGGCTGCGCTCGTCGAGGCCGGCCGAGGCGTGCAGGTAGGTCGGCTGGTAGGTCACCAGGGTGTAGTCGATGATGTTCAGCACGACGAGCAACGCGAAGGTCACCACGACCGGGCGGGTGTAGTTGGTCAGCAAGTCCACCAGGCGATCCCACGCCGAACCGGTGATCTCCTCGCAGGCGACACACTCTTTGTACACCGGTGTCTCGTCCATCCGCCGGCGCAGCACCAGGCCCACCACGCCCAGGGGCAGGGCCAGCAGGAACGGGACACGCCAACCCCAGGCCGTCATCTGCTCATGGGTGAGCATCGCCTCCAGCGCGAGCACGACCGCGCTGCCGAACACGAAGCCCGCCACCGCACCGAACTCCAGGAAACTGCCGTAGGTGCCGCGTTTGGCGTCGGGCGAACTTTCAGCCATAAATGTTGCGGCGCCGCCGTATTCGCCGCCGGTGGAGAACCCCTGGACCACCCGCAGGGCGATCAGCAGGCCCGGCGCCCACCAGCCGGCAGTGGCGTAAGTGGGCAGCACGCCGATCAGCGTGGTCGCCACCGCGATCAGCGCAATGGTCGCGACCAGCACCGACTTCCGGCCGAACCGGTCGCCGATCGGCCCCCAGACCATGCCACCCAGCGGCCGCAACACGAAGGACACCGCGAAGCCGAACATGGTGCCGAGATTGCCCAACGTGTCCGGAAAGAAGGCTTCGGTGAGGTAGGTCGCCACCACGGCGTAGACCCCGTAGTCATACCACTCGGTGGCGTTGCCGACTGCTGATGCCAGAATCGCCTTGCGCACCACGCGATTACGTTCGTCGGCAGCACTGCGGCGCTTCCCCGGGTTCAGCGCCGTCAGCGCCGGGGGCCGCGTGACCGGCCGCGGCGCCGGCAAAAGCAGGCTCATCGCGCCCCGTCGCTAAGACACACGCCATCCCCCTCGTCACACGGGCTCTGTAGACGATCCGCGCAGCCGGGAATCACGTTGCGGCCCCGGCCAATTGGAACCTCAGCGGTCAACCCTGTCCGGGATCGCCTGGAGGAAACAATAGTGGCTCTGAGGCAAAAGTTACTGGTGTTGCTGAAGCGTTACGCAACACTTACCCGCCCGAGACGGGGCCTGCAGTTCGTCTGGCCGGCAGGCGTGCCTAACGCGCCCCAGAGCCGAGCGTGCGGAAATACGGCTGGCGCATAGGCGTGTCGGCCGGGGACACGCACGCTCGCGCGAAAAAGGACGGAGCCTAGTCCGGGACCGCGAAGAGGCCACCCACCAGTGAGGACCACATCATGTGCGTCAGCCCGCCGAGCAGATCCTGCACCGACGCGTCCTCTCCACCCCCGATGCCCGCACCGGCTCCCGCCGCCAACAGGCCGGCCAGAGCAGGGTTGTCGACCAGGGTCGGGATCTCGTAGCTCGCCGGGTCCATCAAGTCGGCGACGAAGGCGTCCCAGCCGGTCTGCGTCGCCCTGGCAAGGGCATCGGAGACCTCGGCCCAGTCCATGTTCGGCATGTCCGTCGACACTGTCGTCGGCACGTCGGCCGGGCCGTCATTCCACCCGTGATCGATGTTGCCGTAACCCAGATTCACCAGAATCCGCATGCTCGGTTCCATCAGGTCGTAGAGCGGCTTACCGATCACCGGGACGAACAACAGCGGCCACAGCAGCGGGAGGTACTCGCTGGGGACCATGTAGGAGTTGATCAGGCTGTCGGGACTGGACTCCAGCAGCGTGGCCTGCGCCAGCTGCTCGGGAGTCAGGCCCAGGTAGGCGATGTGCTGGGTGGCCAGGCCCATCATCGCGTTCATGCTGGAAAGCAAATTCATCGGGTAGCGCGGGAAATCGGCGTAGCCGTCGTACTCCAGGGTGTAGATGTCGGTGGGGTACAAGTCGTTCGGCGTCGGGTTACCCAATGTGACGCCCGCTTGTTCCAGGGAGTCGGAGATGCCCGGCATGTTCTCGAAGCCGACCAGCATGCCGCCGTTGGGGTTTGCCGAATCACCGATCAACACGAAGTGCACGGCCGAAGTCGGCACACCGGCCTCATGGAGCTGCTGCATCGCCAGCGTCGTCAGGGCTGCGCTCTGCGAGTAGCCGAAGACCGTGACCGGGTGATCTGCGTCGGCCTGCCCGTCCGCGATCAGGTTCTGCACCCTGTCGACCAGAATCTGCGCGCCCTCGGCCAGGGAGCCATCCAGGTTGTAGGGCGACTCGGGCGTGGTCAGCACCTCGAGCTCACCGGCGAAGCCGTGCGGCTGCAGAAAGAGCGCATCCACGGTGTCGGCGTACTGCTGGCTCGGCGTCGGGATCATGCTGGGGCCCATGATCAGGGCGATGCCCGACGCTGCGAGGGAATCGGTGCCGGACAGCAGGACGCCGGCATGGTCGAGAGCCGAGGGCCACGGCGCCAGCTGCGGGGCACCGCTGAGGCCGACCACCAGCATGGCGGCTGCCAACGCGGCGCGCAGGCCGGGGGTGCGGCGCCCGGGTGCCGCTACTGCATCAAACATCAGACTTCCTCGCCGGAGTCTCAAGTCCGAATCAGTGCGGGGCGCTGTCGAACCTGGGTCGAACCTGGATGATTTCAATCACACTCTGTTATGTCAAATTCAGGTTCACTTCTCGACGAAACCCTATTTCACCAGGAAGATTAATTCGGCTCCCATAGCACAGACTTCACCGCAAGGGCTCTACTCTGAGCCTTAACTTAATGTGGGCTGGGCCGCTAGATGGGCAGCAGGCCGTGCTTGCGCTGCACCTTGGGGAAGTTCTGCTTGTCTCGCAGCAGGCGCAGCGACTTACGCAGCAGCAGCCGGGTCTCGTGCGGCTGGATCACCGCGTCGATGTACCCGCGCTCGGCGGCGGTCCACGGGATCGCCAGGTTCTCGTTGTAGCCGGCGATGAAGTCAGCCTTGATTTTCTGCACCTCGGGAGCGGTCGGATCCGGGAAGCGCTTGACCAGCAATTGGGCGGCGCCGTCGGCGCCGATCACCGCGATACGGGCCGTCGGCCAGGCGAAGTTCAGATCCGCGGACAGCTGCTTGGAGCCCATCACCGCATACCCGCCGCCGTAGGCCTTGCGGATGATCACGGTCACCTTGGGCACGTCGGCCTCGACGATCGCGTTGAAGAACCGGCCACCGCGCTTGATGATCCCCGCCTTCTCCTCGGCCACCCCGGGCATGGCACCGGGAGTGTCGACGACGAAAACCAGTGGGAGGTTGAAGGAGTCGCAGAACCGGATGAAGCTCGCCGCCTTGTCGGAGGCCTCGGTGTCGACGGCCCCGGCCACGAACATCGGCTGGTTGGCGATCACCCCGACCGGATGCCCATCGACCCGCGCGAACGCGGTGATCATCGCCGGGCCACGCTGCTCGGAGATCTCGAAGACGTCGCCGTCGTCGAAGATCCGCAACAGGATCTCGCGCATGTCATAGGCGGTGTTGTCCGCGTCCGGCACGATCGAGTCCAATTCCAGGTCGTGCGGGGTGATCTCCGGCTCCAGGCCGGGGTTGACGATCGGCGCGTCGTCGAAGTGGTTGGCCGGCAGGAACGACAGGTAGTCGCGCACGTATTGGAAAGCCTCGGCTTCGTCGGCGACCACCTTGTGGATGTTGCCGCGCTGCGCCTGCACGTCGGCGCCGCCGAGTTCGTCGAATGTCACGTCCTCACCGGTGACGTCCTTGATCACGTCGGGGCCGGTGATGAACATGTAGCCCTGATCGCGCACCGCCACCAATAGGTCGGTCTGGATCGGCGAATACACCGCTCCTCCAGCACATTTACCCAGAATGATGGAGACCTCCGGCACCAGACCGCGCAGCATCTCGTGGCGGCGGCCCAGCTCGGCGTACCAGGCCAGCGAGGTCACCGCGTCCTGGATACGGGCGCCGGCGGAGTCGTTGATGCCGATGATCGGGCAGCCCACCATGGCCACCCACTCCATCAGCTTGGCCACCTTGCGGCCGAACATCTCCCCGACCGAGCCCTGGAACACGGTCTGGTCGTGGCTGAACACCCCGACCGGGCGGCCGTCGATCCGGCCGTGGCCGGTGACCACACCGTCGCCGTAGAGCGCGTCCGGGTCGCCGGGGGTCTTGCACAGCGCGCCGATCTCCAAGAAGGTGCCCGGGTCCAGCAGCGCGTGAATGCGGGCGCGGGCGCTCGGAATGCCCTTCTTCTCACGCTTGGCGACGGCCTTCTCACCGCCGGGCTCCTTGGCCAGCTCCAGCTTTTCGCGGAGTTCGGCCAGAAGTTCGGCGGTGGTCTTGGGTTGGGTGGGCGGAAGCTGGCCAGTCACGCGCGCCTACTTTCCTTCGATACGGTTGAGCGCTTCGCTCATGTGCGCGCCCACTTTGGCAATGTACGGCTCGTCGATGGCCTGGATGTGCTCGCCCCCGATCGGCACGATCTCGAGATCGGGGACGTATTCGCCCCAGCCGCCGTCGGGCTTGCGGGTCGCGTACGCGGGCTCGAACACGATGGCGTCATCGTGGTAGCGGTCGGCCATGTACAACGTGACATGCCCGTCGTACGGCTGGATCTCGATGGTGTCCAGCGCGCGGTTGTCCAGGTACGACGTGCGCTGGTGCTCGATGATCCCGCCCGGGATCTGTACGCCGCTCTGCGCGACGACGTCGAGGACGAAGCGGACCTGACCTTCGTCGTCGAGCTTCTCGAGCTCCTCGTACGGGATCTCGGGGACCTCGACATTGAAGGTGCGCTCGGCGAACCGGGCGTAGCGGTCCCAGCGTGCGCGCATCCCCTCCTTGCTCTGGTCGATCGGCTCGCCTGGAAGCACCAGGTCGATCAGCCCGACGTAGCGCACGTCGGCGCCGGCGCGGGTGAGCCCGATCGCGCAGGCGTAGGCCAGCGCCCCGCCCAACGACCAGCCGGCCAGCGCGAACGGACCGTCGTGCAGCGCCAGCAGCTTGGGCACGTACTCGGCGGCGCGCTCCTCGATGGAGCCCTCGACCCGCTCGATGCCGTAGATCGGGGTGTCGGCAGGCAGGCGCTTCATCAGCGGTTCGTAGACCACGGTGGACCCGCCCGCCGGGTGGAACACGAACAGCGGAACGTGCGAGGTGCCCTCTTTCGGCGCCCGCAGGGTGCGGACGAAACCGTCTACCACACCTTCCTCGAGCTGATCGCGGACGATGGTCGCCAGGCCCTCGATGCTGGTGGCCGACTTGACGTCCTCGACGGTGATGATGCCTTCGGCCCGTTCGGACAACCGCGCCGCCATCTGCTCGGCCGCCGCGTCGTCGAGTGCGGGCAGTTCGTTGAAGATGCCGCCGGGTGATTTGCCGGTGACGATCGCCCAGGTCGCAAAGGTGACCCGCTCGGCGGCGTCACGCGGGGGCACGTCGGCGCCCAGCGCCTCGGTCACCGCCTCCTGGGTGAGGACCTTGGCGGCCGCGGCCGCAGCCGTCGCCTTGGCCACGCCGGACTGATTGCCGCCCGGGCCCTCGGGGTTGGTGGGAGGGGGCGGCACCGGGTCGGTGGCCGGCGGCGGGGTCGGGACCTCCGCGGGGGCCGGGGCAGCCTCGGCCGACTCACCCTTTGCAGCGGCCGCCATCATGGCGGCCTGCTCGGCGGCGATCTCGTCGGCCGTCTGGGTCTTCTGGTGTTCGTGCAGCGCCTCGATCTCGTCGCGGTGCTCGACCGCGTAGCGGATCATCTCCTCGACGTTGTAAAGGTTTGCGTCGCGGACCGCGGTCAGCTGGATCGGCGGCATGTCGAAGTCGTATTCGACCCGGTTCTTGATCCGCACGGCCATCAGCGAATCCAGGCCCAGCTCGATCAGCGGCACCTCCCACGGCAGATCCTCGGGCTCGTAGCCCATCGCACCGCCGACGATCGCGCCCAACCGATCGGCGACGCTCTCGCCGGAATCCGGTGACCACTTGGCGAAGCCGGCGGCCAGTCCCGCTCCCGCGGTGAGGTTGTCGCTCAGGATCGCGGCGTCATCGACCTCGGTTTCCACCGGTGCGGCAACGGATTCGGACGTGATCGTGGTGCCGGCGCCGACCGCCACGGGCAGCGCCACACCGCCCGCACCGCCACGGCTCACCAGGGCGTCATAGACCAGCGTGAAGGACTCGCCGATGCGGGAGTGCACCTGCACGGCCGCCCCACCCGGGTGCCGGGTCAGCGTCGTGACCAGCCGGGAACCGTCTGCGGGCACCGCACGCTGCTCGGAGGCCACCAGCGATGAGTCCGGAATGACCGCCGCCGCAGCCGATTTCACCAGCGCGGCCAGGTCCGTCTCACCGCGCGCGGCGTACTCGAAGACGTGCCGGCCGTCCGGGGTCGCGACGTGCGAGCCGGGCATGACACCGGTGGCGTCGCCGGAGAAGTGGGCGTCGAGCCAGTGCGGCTTGCGCTTGAAGTGGGTGGGGGGAATGTTGGCGAACTCCGCCGGGCTGATCGGGCCTTCGACGTCGCGCGGGAACAGCGTGCGGACGTCGAGGTCGTGACCGTGGACGTAGAGCTGGGCCATCGCGATGGTCAGGGCGTCTACATCGTCGGTCTTGCGGGCCAGGGTCGCGATCAATTGGGCATCGGGAAGGCCGGCGTCGGCGGTGGTCAGCCCCACCTGCATCAGAGCCACCGGGTTGGGCGCCAACTCCAGGAAGGTGGTGTAGCCGTTGTCGACGGCGTTGCGGACACCGTGGGTGAAGTAGACGCTGTGCCGCATCCCCTTAGCCCAGTAGTCCACATCGTGGATCGGCTCGCCGCCGGCCTTGATGTAGTTGCCTTCGTGCACGGTCGAGAAGATGCCGATGGCCGGCGTGTGCGGCTCGATGCCCTGCAACTCGGCGGAGAACTCGCCGAGCAGCGGGTCCATCTGCGAGGTGTGCCCGGCGCCCTTGGTCTGCAGCTTGCGGGCGAAGCGGCCCTCGGATTCGGCGCGCGCGACGATCTCGTCGATCTGGTCGGGCGGACCGCCGATCACGGTCTGGCTGGGCGCGGCGTAGACGCACACCTCCAGACCGGGGAAGTCGGCGAACACCGTCTTGAGTTCCTCGGCCGAGTACTCCACGAGCGCCATGAACCGGATGTACTCGCCGAACAGCATCGCTTCGCCCTCACCCATCAGGTGCGAGCGGGAGCAGATCACCCGGGTGGCGTCGGCCAGTGACAGGCCGCCGGAGAAGTAGGCCGAGGCGGGCTCGCCCAGCGACTGGCCGATCACCGCGGTGGGCCGCGCCCCGTGGTGCTTCAGCACCTCGCCCAGCGCGATCTGGATCGCGAAGATCGCGACGTTGGAAGTTTCGATGCCGTACTCGTGGGAGTCGTCGAGGATCAGCTCCAGCACCGAGTAGCCGCGCTCGTCCTGGATGAGGGCGTCGACCTTCTCGATCCACTCGGCGAAGACCGGGTCGCGCAGGTAGAGGCTCTTGCCCATCTTGCGGTGCTGGGCGCCGAAACCGGCCATCACCCAGACCGGCCCGTTGGTCACCGGTCCGTCGGCGGAGTAGACGTTGGGCTTCTGCTTGCCCTGGGCGACCGCGCGCAGGCCGGCGACGGCCTCGTCGTGGTCGTGGGCCAGCACCACCGCGCGGGAGCGGCCGTGGTTGCGCCGCGACAGCGACCGGCCGATTGACGTCAACGGGGTGGCCCGGCCCTCTTCGCTGTCGATCCAGTCCGCCAACTCGGCCGCGGCGACCTTTTTGCGCGAGGTCAGGAACGCCGAGATCGTCAGCGGGATAAGCTGTTTAACCGGCTCTTCACCGGCCAGCTCAGCGATCGCCTCGTCGCGCAGCCGCAGTGCTTCCTCGGTCAGACCGGGCAGTTCGTAGGCCGGTTCCTCGGTGAGGCCCCCGGGGTGGATGAACTCGCCGTACTCGTCGAAACGGGGCGTCTCGTGCTCCGCGAACTCATCGGACAGTTCCGAAACCTCTTCGGCAGCAGTCGCTTCGGGCTCTGCCTCCTTGGCTTCCTTTTCCACCACGTCGCGCGGGAGAACCTCACGCACCACCAGGTGCGCGTTCGCCCCGCCGAATCCGAAGCCGGACACCCCGGCCACGGCGTAGCCGCCGTAGCGCGGCCAGTCGGTGACGGTGTCAGCGACCTTCAGGTGGGTTCCGGTGAAGTTGATGTAGGGGTTGGGCCCGGCATAGTTGATCGACGGCGGGATCTTGTCGTGCTGCAGCGCGAGCACGATCTTGGCCAGGCTGGCCGCCCCGGCGGCCGACTCCAGGTGGCCCACATTGGATTTCACCGCGCCCAGCAGTGCGGGCTTGTCGTCGGCGCGGCCGCGGCCGACCACCCGGCCCAGCGCCTCGGCCTCGATCGGGTCGCCCAGGATGGTGCCGGTGCCGTGCGCCTCGATGTAGTCCACCGTGCGCGGGTCGATGCCGGCGTTCTTGTAGGCCTTGCGCAGCACGGCTTCCTGCGCGTCCGGATTGGGCGCCAGCAGGCCGTTGGAGCGCCCATCGTGGTTGACCGCGGACCCGGCGATCACCGCGAGAATCTGGTCGCCGTCGCGGCGGGCGTCGGCGACCCGCTTGAGCACCAGCACGCCGCCGCCCTCGGAGCGCGCGTAGCCATCGGCGTCCGACGAGAACGACTTGATCCGGCCGTCCGGCGACAGCACCCCGCCGACCTCGTCGAAGCCGACCGTCACCAGCGGGGTGATCAGCGCGTTGACCCCACCGGCCACCACCACGTCGGCCTCGCCGCTGCGCAGTGCCTGCACGCCGGAGTGCACCGCCACCAGCGACGACGAGCACGCGGTGTCGACGGCCACCGACGGTCCGCGGAAGTCGTAGAAGTAGCTCACCCGGTTGGCGATGATCGAACTGGCGTTACCGGTGATCGCGTACGGGTGGGTGACGCTCGGATCGGACAACGCCAGGTTCTGGTAGTCGGCGTTCGACGATCCCATGTACACCGCGACCGGTTGGCCGCGCAGGGACGACGCCGGGATACGGGCGTGTTCCAGTGCCTCCCAGGTCAATTCGAGCGCCATCCGCTGCTGCGGGTCGATGTTGTCGGCTTCCATCTTCGACAACGCGAAGAACTCGGCGTCGAAACCCTTGATGTCAGACAGGTATCCGCCGCGGGTGCGCGCTTTGGCGACCCGCTCGGCGATCCGCGGCTCCTCCAGGAACTCGCTCCAGCGACCCTCCGGCAGGTCGGTGATCGCGTCGAACCCCGCCAGCAGCTTGGTCCAGGTCTCCTCGGGGGAGTTCATGTCACCCGGGAAGCGGGTGGCCAGACCGACCACGGCGATGTCGTCGACATCGGCGTCCCGTGACCAGTCCTCGTCGCCCGAATGGTCGATGACCACTGGTTCGCCCTCGACGATCACGGTGGCCAGCGCCTCGATCGTCGGGTGCCGGAACGCCACCGTCGCCGACAGTGTCACCCCGGTGAAGTCCTCGATGTCGGAGGCCATCGCCACCGCGTCGCGCGAGGACAACCCCAGTTCGATCAGCGGGGCGGTCTCGCTGATCCGCTCCGGGGACTGGGCGGTGGCGTTGGCCACCCAGTTGCGCAGCCAGGCCCGCATGTCGGCGACGGTCAGATCGGTGCGGCTGGTACCGCGCAGGGTTGCGTCGTCGCCGTCCATAAACGGAGCCTCACTCATCGGGTTACACCTCGTCGGGGTAGGCGTTCGGGCCGGTGGTGCCACCGCGCAGGCTGCCGTCCAAATAGGCGGCCCGGCAGGCACTCCGGCCGATCTTGCCGCTGGAGGTGCGAGGCACCGAGCCCGCCGACACCAGCAGCACGTCGCGCACGGTCACGCCGTGGCGCACCGCGATCGCCGCCCGGATGTCGTCGGCGATGGGCTGGTACTCCAGCTTGTGGGAGCCCGCGGCGCGCTCGGCGACGATCACCAATTGCTCGGAGCTGTCCTCCGGGTCGAACTTGAGCCCGGAGTGCGGGTTGTCGAACGCCGACTGCGGCAGCTGGTTGGCCGGCACCGAGAACGCCGCGACATAGCCGGCCCGCAGCGCCCGGCTGGCCTCCTGCGCGGAGTACTCCAGGTCCTGCGGGTAGTGATTGCGGCCGTCCACGATCACCAGGTCCTTGACCCGGCCGGTGATGTAGAGGTCGTCGTTGTAGTAGGCGCCGTAGTCGCCGGTACGCACCCAGAAGCCGTCCTCGTCGGCACCCTCCGCGCGGGACGGGCTGTTCCGCGACTTCAGCACATTCTTGAAGGCGTCCTTCGTCTCCTCGTCCCGGTTCCAGTAGCCGCTGCCCATGTTGTTGCCCTGCAGCCAGATCTCGCCGATCTGACCGTCGGGCAGCTCGGTGGCGGTGTCGTAGTCGACGATGATCGTCCACTGGTCGACGCTCACCCGGCCGGCCGATGCCTGCGCGACCGCGTTCGGGGCGTCCGCTGCCACCTCGACGAACCGGTTCTCGTTGTTGAGCGCCTCCCGGTCGACGAAGATGATCTTCGGCTTCTCGCCGATCGGGGTGGTGGACACGAACAGCGTGGCCTCGGCCAGCCCGTAGGACGGCTTGATCGCCTCCTCGCGGAACCCGTACGGCGCAAACGCCTCGTTGAACTTGCGCAGCGACGTCGCCGAGACCGGCTCACTGCCGTTGAGGATCGCCTTGACGTTGCTCAAATCCAGCGGCGGGTCGCCCTCTTTGGGCAGACCGCGCGCCGCGGCGTGCTCGAAAGCGAAGTTGGGGGCCGCCGAGTAGACCTCACCGGTCTCGCCCTCCTTGCGGGCCATCTCACGGATCCACCGGTACGGCCGGCGCACGAAGGCAGCCGGGCTCATGAAGGTGAACTGCTGACCGAGCACCGACGACAGCAGGATGGTGACCAGGCCCATATCGTGGAAGAACGGCAGCCAGCTGACGCCCCGGTCCCCCTCCCGGCCCTGCAGTGTGTCCAGCAGCTGGACCACGTTGGTGGGCAGGTTCAGGTGGGTGATCTGCACGCCGGTCGGGGTGCGGGTCGAACCCGAGGTGTACTGCAGGTAGGCCACCTCGCTGCGGTCGACGTTGACCATCTCCCAGGTCGATCCCACCTCAGCGGGCACCGCGTCGACCGCGATGACACGCGGCCGGGCATTGGCCGGGCGGGAGCGGAAGAACTTCCGCACCCCTTCGGCCGAGTCACTGGTGGTCAGCACCGCTGCCGGGGTGCAGTCGTCGAGCACCGCGTGCAACCGGCCCACGTGGCCGGGCTCACCCGGGTCGAACAGCGGCACCGCGATACGGCCGGCGTACATGATCCCGAAGAACGACACCAGGTAGTCCAGGTTCTGCCCGCACAGGATCGCGACCCGATCGCCCGGCTGGGTGACCTGCTGGAGCCGGGCCCCGATGGCCCGGTTACGTGCGCCGAAGTCCGCCCAGGAGATGTCACGGGCCAGCCCGTCCCGCTCGGTGGAGTAGTCCAGGAACCGGTACGCCAGCTTCTCGCCGCGCAGCCCAGCCCAGCGCTCAACGGTCCGCACCAAGTTGGCGTTGTCCGGGAACCGGATCTTGCCGTCCTTGACGAATGGGTTGTGGTACGAGGCCTTTGGTGCCTGGGCCATGCAAAGTCTCCTGTCGCGAACATACGTTCTCAGCGGCTGCCGGGCGCGGCTGACCACTTGGTGTGGGTCGTCACGCGGGCCCGGAACCTCACAGATGGTAGCGAGATTCCGATACCCGGCGACGCGATGCTGGCCCCCCGGCAACCACGGGCCGCAAGCTCTTAAATTCTTCTTAATGTTAGAGGTCGGTGCGGCCTCTGCCAAATCAAACGGTACCGCGTGTGACCCCCGTCTCCGGGTCACGTAGCGGTTCCAGCTTCGCCTCTCCTTCGTCGAGCCTCGCTGAACCGCTCGAGTTGATGCGGCGGTTCCAGCTTCGCCCCTCCTTCGTCGAGCCTCGCTGAACCGCGGGTTCAAGCGGCGGGCTTCAGCCGTGCGGCGGATGCGGCGCGTTGTCGACGAGCTGGCGCGCCCAGTTGAGCGTCCACTGGGTGGCGGACAGCCCGTCCTGGCTCCAGACGTCGGTGGTGCCGTACAACGCGTGCACCGGCTGGCCGGCGCCGCCGGCCAGCGTCTCCAGGGTGGCGGGCAGTTTGCCGACGCTGAATGCCTCCTGCGGGGCGGCGCAGATCAGGTCGCCGCGCGCGCAGATCTCGTTGGTGCGCTTGTCGAGGTCACCGAAGGCGCCGTCGCGTGCACCGGTCATGGTCAGCCCCATCCCGGACAGGATCGGCAGCTCGTGCAGGGTCACCTCGGCGCCCTGACCCGGCGGGGTCGGCGGCACGTTCACACCGCTGGCCGGGCCCTCTTGACGGCGGCCGTCGGCGATCAGCGTCACGCCCAGCACCAAGTCCTCGTCGACCGGGCCGCGCCCGTTGCCGATGTCACTGGCGACATCACCGGCGATCACCGCACCCTGCGAGAAGCCGATCAGCACGTAGCTGGTCAGCGGGCAGCGCTCGTTCATCTCGGTCATCGCCTTGACGGTGTTGCGGAAGCCCTCGGCGCGACTGTCGTTGTAGCTCATCTGCTTGTCGGCCGACAGCGGATTGTGGAACTGTGCGGTGTAGGGAACCGTGTAGGTCTGCACCCGGGAGGCGTCGAACTGCTCGGCGATCGGGCGGGTGACGGTGAGCAGCAGCGCAATGGGGAACTGGGTGGGGTTCAGCGGATCGTCGGTGGGCGAGGTCTCCCAGGTGCCGGGCACCGACACCAGTTGCACGTCCGGGCAGCCGGCGTCCTGATAGGCCGGGCGCGGCTTCTTGGCCCGCGGCGGCACCGAACCGGTCGGCGGGACGCCCGCAGACGGCTGCTCCGCGATCGGCGGGGAAGCCGGGTGACGGATCCAGATCACCACCACCACCGCCACCAGTGCCACCGCCAGTGCCATCGCACCGGCTGCCAGCCACGCCAGCAGGCGACGACGATCGCGCACTGACTTCCGCGGAGATTTCGTCGCTTTTCGAGGCGATTTCGCCGGTGACTTCCGGGGGGAATTCGGGGTCTTCTTGTTGGCCATATCGCCTATAACGGTACAGATCAGCGCTAAGGCTCATTGACTCTGCGCCTACCAGGCGATCTACTCACACTTCTGCCTGGTGGACGCAGAGTCAATGGGCTGTCCTGCCGCCGCGCTAGCGGATCGCGCCGACGATGTCGCCGGACATCGCCCCCAGCTGCGACGCCCACGAACCCCAGCCGTTGTCACCGCCGGAGAAGTCGAAATGCCCGTTGCGGCCGTGCACCTGGCGGTACTGCATGTTGAAGAACCGGCCGCTGCCGGCCGCCTCGGAGGGGTCGCCGATCATCGCGGCCGGGTTGGAGGCACCGCCCAACGGGCTGTAGATCCACACCCGGGTGTTGTTCTGCGCCAGCAGGGTGGCGTGCACCGTCGGGTCGTGCCACTTCCAGCGGCCCAGCTGCGGCGCACCCCACATGGCGTACGGCTCGACCCCGCCGAAGTTCTCCAGGCCGGCGCTGATGACACCGCTCTCGGTGGTGTTGGACGGGCCGAGGAACCCCGACATCGACCCGGCGAAGCCGAACCGGTCCGGGTGGAAGGTGGCCAGCGCCAGCGCTCCGTAGCCGCCCTGGGACGCGCCGACCACGGCGTGACCGCCCGGTGCCAGGCCCCGGTTGGCCGCCAGCCAGTCCGGCAGCTCCGCGGACAGGAAGGTGTCCCACTGCTTGCTGCCGTCTTTTTCCCAGTTGGTGTACATGCTGTAGGCCCCGCCGGCCGGTGCGACGACCGAGACACCCTTGCCGGCCAGCGTCCCCATCGCGTTGCCCGCGGTCACCCAGTTGCTCACGTCGGGGTGGGCGTCGAAGGCGTCGAGCAGGTAGACCGCGTGCGGGCCCTGGTTGAGGAACGCCACCGGGATGTCACGGCCCATTGACGGCGACGGCACCATCAGGTTCTCGAACTGTGCGGCATGCGCACCCGGCGCGACGATCGTGCCGCCGCCCCACATGCCCAGAGTCAGTACGGCCACCCACAGCGTCCGCAACAACTTCGACAGTCCGCTCATACCCACCTCGCTCGTCGGCACTGATTTCGTGGTGATCACCCGCTGCTGGTCGCGCGCCCTGATCCGCCGAAGGTAGTCAATCACACGGCACCGGCGGGCCGGGGCGGAAACCACGACGGCGGCGACCCGCAGGTCGCCGCCGTCGGCGGTGTGTTTCTCGGCCGGCGTTACTCGGCCGGAGCGCTCGCGGTCGTCGGCGAAGCGCCCAGGTGGCTCTGCAGGTCCGGCTTCATCGCCTGCAACTGCTGGCCCCAGTACTCCCAGGAGTGGGTGCCGTACGCCGGGAAGTTGAAGATGGCGTTGCTGCCACCGGCTGCGGTGTAGAGCTCCTGGAACTTCTTGTTGGCGCCGATCATGAAGTTCTGCTCCAGGAAGACGGCCGGGATGTTGTCGCCACCGAGCTCGTTGGCCTTGCCGTTGCCGCAGAAGACCCACAGCCGGGTGTTGTTGGCCACCAGCTTGTCGACGTTGACCGTCGGGTCGTTGCGCAGCCACGCCGGGTCGTTGTCGTCGCCCCACATGTCGTTCTTCTTGTAGCCGCCGGCATCGCCCATCGACAGCCCGATCCAGCCCTTGCCCTGAGACGGGTTGAGGTAGCCCGACAGCGAACCCGCGTAGGTGAACATGTTCGGGTGGTAGATCGCCAGCGTCATCGCCGACGAGCCGGCCATCGACAGGCCGACCGCCGCGTTGCTGCTCTGGCTCACGCCGTACTCCGAGGCCAGGTAGGCCGGCAGCTCACTGGTGAGGAAGGTCTCCCACTTGTAGGTGGAGCAACCCGCCTTGCCGCAGGCCGGCTTGTACCAGTCGCTGTAGAAGCTGGACTGGCCACCGACCGGCATGACCACCGAGATGCCCGAGTTGAGGTACCACTCGAACGCCGGGGTGTTGATGTCCCAGCCGTTGAAGTCGTCCTGGGCCCGCATACCGTCGAGCAGGTACAGCCCCGGGGAGCCCGAACCGCCGGGCTGGAACTGGACCTTGATGTCGCGGCCCATGCCCGCCGAGGCCACCTGCAGGTACTCGACCGGAAGACCCGGCCGGGAGAAGGCGTTCGCCTCCGCGGTACCACCGACGACACCGACCAACCCCGCCAGCAGGGCCGCGCCAGAGGCGGCGACCATCAACCTGTCAAGCAGCTTCATCCTGGGAATCCTCATTCGTCTTGTTGCCGTGCTCTGAAATAGCGTGGCCCGAATCGGGCCCGATCTGCCGTCGCTCAGGCGCGGCAGTGCCGGTGTAGTCAACCACAGAAGTCGGCCACCGAGCTCTGACGGTCCTGCCACTCGACCGGCGAATCGGCCCGACACCGGGTTTTCCCGCGGTCTCCGGTCTGCGCTCTGGGGCCATTCCAGCCGGTGAGACCGGACGCAGTCGGTAGCTGTGGCCGGGAGGGCATGACGTCTGTCACATTTTCGGCGTCGAGGGTACCTGCCGTCACGGGACGTCGGGCGGCATCCCGGTGTAGGGCGGGCGAGTCGGTTCGGGCACGGCCAGTCCGCATCGGATCAGTTCGTCGCGCGGCACCCGCTCGATCCGGTACCCGGTGTAGCCCGCGGAATGCAGCACGTTGGACAAGAACCGGCGCGGGCCCATCGGCGCGCGCACCGAGCCCAGCACCGCCGCGGTGTCGGGACAGCGCAGGGCCGCCTCGGCCTGGGCGATCCCGTCCTGGTCCAGGTAGGCCGGAATCAGCGGATACCACTTGACCCACGGACCGTCGGCCACCACCCAATCCCGGAACAGGTCCTTGTCATGGCCGATCCGGCCGTGGTCCACCCGTTCGGTGTGCGCCGCGATCGGATTGGCCAGCCCGATCTGGTCGAGCAACCGGACGTCCAGACCGGTGTTCATACCCAGCATGCCCAGGTTGGTGAAGAAGACGGTGTGAGGCCCGGTTCCGCCCGGATCCGGATCTGTCGGGACACCGATTCCCGGGGGCACCGGCAGGATGACCGGGACGACATCCCACTGGTCGTAGTTGCCCGACGGCAACAGCAGCGCCCCGGCCGGGGTGGCCTCGATCGTGGCCAACACGGCGCGCATCCGCGGATAGCCGAGGTAGTCCGCGGCGGTCAGCGGGTGGGCCTGACCGGTCGCCTGCGAATAGAACCGGCGCTCGTCGACGATCCCGGAGTAGGTGACGCGAGTGGCGTCATCACCCATTCCGTGCGAGTTGGCCGCCCACAGCGCCCAGCCGGCCACCGCCAGCCACAGCACGCCGACGGCACCGCTGAGCGGGTAACCGGCCTCCCGGTGATAGCGCGCACCGTCGGGCAGCAGCACCGGAATGACCGCCACCGGGGCCACCATGCAGAACAGCGGCACCAACAGCACCCGGCCGTGCATGAAATCGCCGCCCTGGCGGATCCAGTAGGCGCCCTGCAACAGTCCGCTGACCACAAAGAAACAGACCACCGCCGCCGGGCTCTGCACCAGCCGGGCCCACGGGCCGACACCGCGCGGCACCGGACGGCGCGGACGGTAGCGCACCGCGGCGCCCACCCACAGCGCCGCACCCAGCGCCGTCAACAGCACGGCGGGCACCCACAACGCGTAGGGGGCATTGAAGTTCGCCAGATAGATCATGCCCTGCGACCACTTGTCGCCGGCGGCGTCCTTGGCCAGCGCGGTGCCCGGCACCAGCAGCCCGTAGTAGCCCATCCGGAAAATCTGGTACGCCACCGGGAGCGCGCCGCCGGCCACCAGGATCAGCGCCCGCGGCCGCCAGTCGCGCGCGGCGATCAGCAGCATGATCAGCGCGCCGCCGCCGATCAGCGCCAGCTCGGGACGGACCAGCACGCTGGCGCCGGCCACGAACGCCAAGCACCCGGTGAACCGGGTTCCGCGAGCGCGGGACCGGGGCATCCGCAGCGCCTGTGCCCAGCAGACCAGCATCCACCACAGCAGGCCCAGGTAGGCCAGCACCAGGCCGCTCTCCAAGCCGGAGGTGGCGAAGTCGCGGGCGGGCGGCACCGCGATGTAGACCAGTGCCCCGGCCGGCAGCAACAGCGCGCGGCGGCCCTGCAGGCCGGGCGCGTACAGCCGGGCGGTGCCCAGCATCAGCAGGGCCACCCCGGCCAGGCTGAGCGTCAGCGCGAACGCCAGCGCGATGTACTCCATGCGCATCGGCCCGCCGAGCCAGCTGCCGACGTACATCAGATAGGTCCATGCCGTGGAGGTGTTGGCCTCCACCCGTTCGCCGGCGTTGAACACCGGCCCGTTGCCGGCCAGCAGATTGCGCACCGTGCGCAGCACGATCAGGCCGTCGTCGGAGATCCAGCGCCGCCGCCACGCGCCGACGCCGTACAGCAGCGCCACCACGGCCACCCCGGCCCACGAACTCAGCCGCACCGACGGGCTGTAGGCGACCGCCGGCCAGCCCAGCGGCCGGACCCGGGGGTCCGGTGTCGCACCTGGTGCGCGTCGGCTAGCCGAAGGCGACGGCAGCACCGATGGTTCCGATCCAGGCCAGCGCCATCAGCTGCAGTACCCGGTCACGCCGCAGGATGTCCTCGGCTTCACCGGCCATGCCGCCGTCGACATCGACCGCATAGCGCAGGATGGCGATCGTGATCGGGATGATCGACACCGCGTACCAGGAGCCGGACCCGCTGTCGCGCTCGAAGGCGAACAGGCTGTAGCAGACCAGCATCGCGGTGGCCGAGGCCGTCCACACGAAGCGCAGGTAGGTGCTGGTGTAGCTCTCCAGCGATTTGCGGATCTTGGCCCCGGTCTGCTCGGCCAATTGCTTTTCGGCGTAGCGCTTGCCGGCCACCATGAACAGCGACCCGAACGCCATCACCAGTAGGAACCACTGCGACAGGTAGATATCGGCGGCCACACCGCCGGCGATGGCCCGTAGCAGATACGCCGACGACACGATGCAGATGTCAAGCACCGCTTGGTGTTTGAGCCCGAAACAGTAAGCCAGCTGCATGGCCAGGTAGATGGCGATCACCAGCGCCAGGTTCGGAGTCAGCCACCAGGAGATACCCAACGACAGCACCGCCAACACCGCCGCCAGGGCGTAGGCCAGTCCTACCGGCACCACCCCGGCGGCGATCGGCCGGAACCTCTTGGTGGGATGTGCGCGGTCGGCCTCGACGTCACGAGAGTCGTTGACCAGATAGATCGCCGAGGCCGCCAGGCTGAACGCCACGAACGCGATCAGCGACTTGCGCGCCAGATCGGCGTAGTCATAGTGGACGCCGCCGCCGAGTGCTGCCAGGGGCGCCGCCACCACCAGCACGTTCTTCACCCATTGCCGGGGCCGCATCGCTTTGATGACCCCGGTGGCCAGGTTCGCAGGCGGGCCGGTCTCCGCCGCTCGGTGTTCGGCTTCTGCGCTCATCAGGCGCCTCCAGAATTGTCCAGGCGGGTCGCGGCTGCGGCGACTGCGGCTCCAACAAGTACACCGGCGGCAACATCACTGGGGTAGTGCACCCCGAGCACCATGCGCGACAGCGCCATCGGCGGTACCAGCACCACCGGCAGGGTCGCTGCCGGCAGTCCGGCGGCGCGGCCGAGGAGGATGGCCGCCGCGGCGGTGGAGGTGGCGTGCGCCGAGGGGAAACTCAACTTGCTGGGCGTGCCGACGTTGATCGCGATCGCCGGGTGGTCCGGGCGTGAGCGGCGCACGACGCGCTTGATGACGACCGCGGCGGCGTGCGCGGCCAGTGTTGCGGCGCCGGCCACCAACCAGCTGCGGCGTCGTTGCGGCTGGATCAGCGCACCGAGCGCCGCCACCGCCAGCCAGCCCAGGCTGTGCTCACCGAAGTGCGACAGCGCCCGCGCCGTCGGCAGCACACCGGCCCGGCCCGCCAGTGCCGACTGCACGGCGACCAGCACGGCGTCCTCGCCGTGCGGCGGGCCGGTCACCGGCTCAGCCATGGCTCTCAAGCAGCACTGTCTCCCACTGCTGCTTGCTGGAGAGTTGCGGCAGTGCCCGGCGGTAGGCCCGACGCAGGTCGTCGAACCGGCGCGACAGCTGGTACTGGCGGCGCAGCGACTCGCGCAGCAGGGTGAACATCTTGTCGCGGTCCCGCTGCCGGTAGACCACGCCGCGTCCATCGGCAGTGGTGACCGTGACCCCGTCCTGGGTGCACAGCAGGAACCACCGGGCGTCCTGGGCGGGCACGTTGAGCTGCGGGCGCGCATGGTGCTCCGGCACCGTGCCCTTGAGGTTGTGCAGGATGCCGCGGGCCAGCCGGTAGCCGATCGACAGCGGCTGCACCGGCGGCCGCATCGGCTTACGGCGCCGCGACGGGGTGGGCAGCGCGCTGGCCGCCGGCAGCACCACCGCGTCCGGATAGGTCTTGCGCAACGCGTGGATGTCCGGCAGCGCCGACTCCAGGATCGAGAAGATGTGTTCGGGGCCGGCCATGAAGTCGTCCAGCGCCTTGTTCTGCACGGCGACCGTCGAATACTCAAGGCAAGCAAGGTGTTTCAGGGTTGCCTTGAGGTGGCTGCGGATCAGTCCGGCGATGTTGCCGTCCCAGTGCAGCGCCGCCACCATCAACCGGTTGCGCAGGTGGAAGTAGGCCTGCCAGTCGATCGCGTCGTCTTTGTCGCTCCAGGCCATGTGCCAGATCGCCGCACCCGGCAGGGTCACCGTGGGGTAGCCGTGTTCGCCGGCCCGCAACCCGTACTCGGCGTCGTCCCACTTGATGAACGACGGCACCGGCTGGCCGATCTCCTCGGCGACGGAGCGCGGGATCATGCACATCCACCAGCCGTTGAAGTCGACGTCGATGCGCCGGTGCAGCTCGGGGGTCTCGGCCAGCGAGTCGGTCGCGAAGTTGTGGTCGTACTCGGTGTGCGGGGCGTTGGTCCACATGAAGACCTCGGGGTCGACGACCTCGCCCATGATGTGCAGGTGCGACGGCTCCTGCAGGTTGAGCATGTGGCCGCCGACCAGGGTGGGCGTCTTGGCGAACCGGTTCAGTGCCAGCGCCCGCAGGATCGAGTCCGGCTCGATGCGGATGTCGTCGTCCATGAACAGGATCTGTTCGCAGCCGGTGTTCTTCAGCGCCTCGTACATCACCCGGCTGTACCCGCCGGACCCGCCGAGGTTGGGCTGGTTATGGATCGACAGCCGGTCGCCCAGGGCTGCGGCCGCCGCGGGGAAACCGGGATGGTCACGCACTTTGCGGGTGCCCTGGTCCGGCACGATCACCGCGCTGATCACCTCGTCGACGCACGTGTCGGAGGTGAGCGCGGTCAGTGCGTTGACACAGTCGTCGGGCCGGTTGAAGGTCGGGATGCCGACGGCGACGTCGGCCCGCCCGGGTGCTTCGGTCGGCGCGTACCAACCGCCGCCGATCAATGTGACCGCGGTGTCGGTGGTGATGTCGAACCAGATCCATCCGCCGTCCTCGAACGGCTGCAGGCCGACCTCGAACTCGATGATGGCGGGCGTACCATTTCCGTCGAACGGCTTGCCGTCCACCGCAATACGTGCACCGGTCGCCTTGGATCGGTAGACGTCGACGCGGCCGGACCCGGTCAGTTCCAGATGCAGCACCACGGACTCGACCGTCGACCAACGGCGCCAGTAAGAGGCCGGGAAGGCGTTGAAGTACGTCGCGAACGACACCTCCGACTCCTCGCCGATCTCCAGGCTGGTGCGGGTGAGCGGGTGCGCTCGACGGTTATTGGTCTCCGACTCCTCGATGTAAAGCTTGCGGACGTCCAGCGGCTCACCGTGGCGCGGCAGAATGATCCGCGAAAGTCGGCTCACCGCAAGCGAACTCTTGGGGGGCTTGGTCATCGGTTGTTTTCCCTGTTGTTCTCGTGCAGCGAAACACCCTCGGCGAGATGCGGAGCCAGGATGTTGTCGTACATGCTCAGCGCACTGGCGATGGCCATGTGCATGTCCAGATATTGATAGGTGCCCAGCCGCCCGCCGAAGAGCACCTTCGCAGACTCCATCTCGGCCTTGGCCAACCCGCGGTAGGCCTCGACCATCGCACGGTCGTCGGGGGTGTTGATCGGGTAGTACGGCTCGTCGTCGTCGCGCGCGAATCGCCCGTACTCCCGCATGATCACCGTCTTGTCGGTCGGGTAGGACCGTTCGGGGTGGAAGTGCCGGAATTCGTGGATGCGGGTGTACGGAACGTCGGCGTCGTTGTAGTTCATCACCGAAGTGCCTTGAAAGTCACCGGTGTTGAGCACTTCGAGCTCGAAGTCCAGGGTGCGCCAGCCGAGTCGGCCCTGCGCGTAGTCGAAGTAGCGGTCCAGCGGTCCGGTGTACACCACCGGCGCCTGCGGGTTCGCGGCACGGAGTTCGTCACGGACGTCGAACCAATCGGTGTCAAGGCGGACGTCGATGCGCTCGTGCGCCGCCATGTTCTCCAGCCAGGCGGTGTAGCCGTCGACCGGCAGACCCTCGTAGGTGTCGTTGAAGTAGCGGTTGTCGAAGGTGTAGCGCACAGGCAGCCGGGTGATGTTGGCCGCGGGCAGCTCGGTGGGATCGGTCTCCCACTGCTTGGCGGTGTAGTGCTTGACGAACGCCTCGTAGAGCGGGCGGCCGATCAGGCTGATCGCCTTCTCCTCGAAGTTGGCGGCTTCGGTGGCTGATATCTCCGAGGCCTGCTCGGCGATCATGGCCCGGGCCTCGTCCGGGGTGAAGTAGCGGCCGAAGAACTGCGACACCAGGCCCAGGCCCATCGGGAACTGATAGGCCTGCCCGGCGTGCATCGCGAAGACCCGGTGCTGGTAGCCGGTGAAGTCGGTGAACTGCCGCACGTAATCCCAGACCCGCTTATTAGAGGTGTGGAACAGGTGCGCGCCGTATTTATGGACCTCGATGCCGGTCTGCGGCTCGGCCTCGGAGTAGGCGTTACCGCCGATGTGCGGGCGCTTCTCGACGACGAGGACGCGCTTGCCGAGCTGCGTAGCCACGCGCTCGGCGATGGTCAGGCCGAAGAATCCGGAACCCACAACATAGAGGTCGTAGCGACTAGCAGATGAAGTCATCGGCGCCAAGGGTATCTGAACAGCGGCCGCGAGCATCGTCGGCGCCCCGCCGCTCCCCCCGTTCGCCGAGGACCGCCACCGGCCGGCGCCTCGTCCGCAGCGGCGTCGGCACCGCGAGATTGCGATCATGCAGGGAAAACACGCCGATTCCCTGCACCAGTGCAATCTCGGCACCCGGTCGGCGCCACCGGCCCCGAGGAAGGGTTGGTCGCGGTTTCCTCACGATTCGATCTCGTCACTCTTTTCACATCAGTCACACGCGTACCGTCGATCGGGTAGGCAGTAAACGCTCGACGGCCCCTTGGGACTGAAGGGCAAAACATATTGAGGAGACTTCCGTGCCGAACCGACGTCGACGCCGGCTCTCGACGACTATGAGCGCAGTCGCCGCCCTAGCGGTCGCAAGTCCGTTTGCAGTTGTCGCAGTATCCGAGCTGGCCGCCCACAACAGCGCCCCGCAGCACCACGACTTCGTCGCGGCCTCATCGGTGGCCGACCTGCCCAATGAGCTGATCTCGGCCCTCTCGCAGGGTCTGTCCCAGTTCGGGGTGAACCTTCCCCCGGTCCCCGGCTTCGGCGGCGGGGCGGGCTCGATGCCCGGCGCATATCCCGCCTCACCGGGGATGTTCCCGGCTTCGCCGGGCCTGACCTCGCCGGGCATGTACCCCGCCTCCCCGGGCCTGACCTCGCCGGGGTTGACCTCGCCGGGGCTCACCGACCCGTCGCTGGCTGCGCCGTCACTGTCCGCGCCGCCGCTGGGCACCCCCGGTGTCTCGACCTCGGGCTTGACGTCGCCGGGACTGACCACGCCGTCGCTGGGCACGCCCGGTCTGACCTCGCCGGGTCTGACCACGCCGTCGTTGTCCGACTCGTCGCTGACCAACCCGGGGTTGACCAGCCCCGGCTTGACCAGCCCCGGCTTGACCAGCCCGGGGTTGACCAGCCCCGACACCGGCCTGCTGGGCTCCGGTGACATGCCGCTGACCTCGCCGGTGGGCCTGGACCCGGGCCTGGACGGCACCTACCCGATTCTCGGCGACCCCTCGCTGGGTATGCCGGAGAGCAGTGGCAGTGGCGGAGTCGTCAGCGACCTGATGAGTGCGGCCAATCAGCTGGGTGCCGGACAGGCAATCGACATGCTCAAGGGTGTGGTGATCCCGTCCATCGCGCAGGCCGCGCAAGGCGCCGCTCCCGCCGCCGCAGCAGCACCCGCCGCAGTGCCGGTCCCGTAATCAAGGAACCTGTTTCCCAAACGGCACCGCAGAGTCAGCCCGCTCAGCCGGGCAACGTGAGACTCTGCGGTGCCGTTTAACAATCGGCCGCCTCGGGTAGACGCGTGTCGCATCACTAACAACACGAGACACATACGTAACATCAGCACGTGCCAACCCGTCGTCCACCGCCGACGATCAAGCTGACCGCTACCGTCGCGACCGTGCTGATCCTGCCGTGGGCACTGGGCTCCGGGCCGGGATTCAAGGCGGCTGGGCCTGCACCGACTCCCCCGAGCGCCGCCGCGACCAAGCTGAGCCAGCAACCGCTGGAGGGCTTGGAACCGGGCGTCACCGTTCGCGAGATCACCCAGGACGAGCCGTTCACCATGGTCGCGCTCACCGGCGCCGACCTGCGCGGCACCTCGGCAAAGGTCCGCGCCAAGCGTGTCGACGGGTCGTGGGGCCCCTGGTATGCCACCGCCCACGAGGTCAAGGATGCGACTTCGCAGGCCCGCCCGGCCGACGCGCCCGCCCCGGGGCCGGACGGGACCGAGCCGGTGTTCGTCGGGCGGACCACTGCGGTGCAGATCGCGGTCACCCGGCCCGAGGCCGAAGCTGCCGGCGACAAGACAAAGACCACGACCGGATCGAAGACGCCGCAAAAATCCCCACCCGAGCCCCGCGCCGCCCTCACCGGGCCCGGCCTCGGCTACATACCGGCCACCGCCGCACAGCCGTTCGCCCAGAACATCTCCGCGGTGCTGATCACCCCGCCAAAAGCCCCGGTCGACGCGCAATGGTCCCCGCCGAGCGCGGTGCTGGCCCCGGGCCAGCCGCCCAACATCATTCCGCGTAGCCAATGGGGTGCGGGCGCCTACGGCCGGTGCGGCAAGCCGGTGGAGAGTGGCCCGCTCCAGGCGGCGGTGGTGCATCACACCGCGGGCTCCAACGACTACTCCCCCGAGGACTCGGCGGCGATCATCCGGGCCATCTACGCCTACCACACCCGCGCGCTGGGCTGGTGCGACATCGGCTACAACGCGCTGGTGGACAAGTACGGCCAGGTGTTCGAGGGCCGGGCCGGCGGCGTCACCAAGGGCATCGTGGGCAGTCACGCCGGCGGGTTCAACAAGAACACCTGGGGGGTGTCGATGATCGGCACCTTCGACGAGGCGCCGCCACCGCCGATTCAGCTCGAGACCGTCGGCCGGTTGCTGGGCTGGCGGTTGGGGCTGGACCGCGCCGACCCGCGCGGCGTCGTCCAACTGACCTCGGGCGGCGGTTCCTTCACCCACTTTCCCCGCGGCGCGTCGCTGGCGCTGCCGGCGATCATCGGCCACCGCGACGTCGACGAGACCGAGTGCCCCGGTGAGCAGGGATATGTGGCACTCAACGAGATACGGGAGATCGCGGCCCGCTTCGGCGAACCCCCCGGTCCCGAAGACCTCGCCAGGACGATGCAGGGCGGCGCCATCCACACCCGCTGGCTGGAGTTGGGCGGCGCCGAGGGCATGCTCGGCGGCCCCACCTCGCCGGAGGCGATCGGCGAGGGTTCCACAAAGTACGCGACCTTCGAGCGCGGCGCGGTGTACTGGTCACCGGAGACCGGCGCCCAGCCGATCACCGGGGCGATCTACGACGCCTGGGCGTCGCTGGGCTACGAGCGCGGGATGCTCGGGCTGCCCACCAGCGCCGAGATCCCCGAACCGGAGTGGGTGGGCCAGAACTTCCAACACGGCACGCTGAACTACAACCGGGCCAGTGGCACCGTCATCCGGGTCATCGACGGCAACGCCGAAGAGCTGCCCCCGCCCCCACCGGAGGGCCCGCCGGTGCAGTTGGAGCGCTTCTCCCGGGTGATCGATCCGTTCACGGTGAGCTGATCTCGCTCACTCGCAGCGTCAACGGGCGAAAATCCGCTCCAGCACCCGCGCCAGGCCGTCGTCGGTATTGGGTGTGGTGATCTCGGCGGCGGCGGCCAGCACCTCGGGGTGCGCATTGCCCATCGCCACACCGTGGCCCGCCTGCAGCAACATCGGCAGGTCGTTGGGCATGTCCCCGAAAGCCACCACCTGCTCGATACCGATCCCCCGCGGCGTTATCAGCTCCTGGATGCCGCTGGCCTTGGTGATACCCGCCGGCACCACCTCGACGAGACCGTGGTTGGTGGAATAGGTGAGCTCCGCGGCGCTGCCGATGTGGGCCGCCAGTTCCGCCACCATATCGGCGCTGGAGGCCCCCGCCTTGCGGATCAGCAGCTTGATCGCCGGCTGGGACAGCAGGTCCTCGAGCGAGACCTCGGTGTTGTCCGGGTTGAGCCAGGCGTGTTCGTAGCCCGGGGAGCTGACGAACTGCGGCGTCGCCGCGTCGTGGGCGCGCTCGCCGATGCGCTCCACCGCCAAGCCCGCGCCGGGGATGACGCGCCCGACGACCTCGGCCAGTTTGACCAGGCTGTCGGCCGACAGCGTCCGCGCCGAGATCACCCGGTCGGCGGCCGGGTCGTAGAGCACAGCCCCGTTGGCGCAGACCGCCAGCGGGGCGAAACCGAGCGCGTCGACGACCGGGGCGATCCAGCGCGGCGGACGCCCGGTCGCCAAAATGAAGCCGGAGCCAGAATCAATGGCCGCGTGCACCGCCGCGCGGGTGCGCGCGGTGATGTTCTCGGCGTCGTCGAGCAGGGTGCCGTCGACGTCGCTGGCGATCAACGCGGGGACCGGGTGTGTCATCAACGTCGCCCAAGCCCGGCCAGTGCCCGCCGCAGCCGGCCGCCGTGCGCCTTTTGCATGCGTTTGCGGTCGCGTTCGGCGAGCTCGGCTTCGCGCAGCGCCATGGCTTCGGCCATGGTGGGTGCGCCGCCGCCGAGCCGCCGCGGCACCCAGTACGCCCCGGCGGGGTGGGGATACTCCAGTTGCGCCTCTTCGAGCATCGCGGCCATCGTATTGCGCAGCTCTGCGGTGGCCGCCTCGATGTCGTCCGAGACGGCCATCGGCCGACCGATCTTCGCCAGCACCGGAATATTGTTGCGCCACAGATGCTTCGGGTGATCCTTCGCCCAGACCCGTTGCATACCCCAGACGATGACCGGAATGATCGGGACACCGGCGGCATGGGCCATCCGCGCCGCGCCGGTCTTGAACTCCCGCAGTTCGAAGCTACGGCTGATGGTGGCCTCCGGGTGCAGTCCGACCAGTTCGCCATCGACCAGTCGCTGCACCGCCACGTCGTAGGAGCCGGCCCCGGCGGAGCGGTCGACCGGGATCAGCTTGATGTGCTTGATCACGTAGTTGATCACCGGCACCTGCGTCATCTCGGCCTTGATCATGAACCGCAGTCGACGGTGCCGCCGCAGGGCCGCGAGCGAGGCCGGGTAGAAGTCCAGGTAGCTGGTGTGATTGAGGGTGAGCACCGCCCCGCCGCGTTCGGGGATGTTCTCCAGACCCTCGAACGTCGGGTGCGGCCCGTTGGCGCGCACCAGCGGCGGGATCACGATCTCCAGGGTTCGGAAGAAGGGTTCCGCCATCCTCAGTGCCCCGTGTGCTTGCGCATCCGCTGCGTCAGCTCCCGCTCGTCGAGAATCTTGGCCTCCTCCGGCGTGGGGGCGGCGCCGCCCATTCGTCGCGGCACCCAGTACTGGCCCGCCGGGTGCGGATACTGCTGCTGCACTTCGGCCAGCAATGGTGCCATCTGCGCACGCAACTGCGCGCTGAGGGTGGCGACGTCGCCGGTCGGGGCCAGCGGCGGGCCGGCCAGCACGGTGATCGGCATCCTGCTGCCGATCAGCCGCGCCCTCGGGTGATCCTTGGTCCACAACCGGTGAGCGCCCCACACGATCAGCGGGACGATCGGCACCTGCGCATCGACGGCCATCCGGGCGGCCCCGGACTTGAATTCCTTCAGCTCGAAGCTGCGGCTGATCGTCGCCTCCGGGTACACCCCGACCACCTCACCAGAACGCAGCGCGGCCACCGCATGCCGGTAGGCGCCCGCACCGGCCCCGCGATCCACCGGGATGGTGCCGGTGTGGTTGATCAGAAAATTCACCACCTTCACCTGCTGCATCTCGGCTTTGATCATGAATCGCATCCGGCGTCCCCGGCGATACACCGCCAGCGCGGCGGGCAGGAAGTCCACGTAGCCGGTGTGGTTGATCGCGATCACCGCGCCGCCGTCGGCCGGGATGTGTTCCAGGCCGACGAACTCGAGCCGAGCTCCGGTGATCTTCACCAAGGTCACCGCTGCGAGCTCCAGCGCCCGGAAAACCGGCTGCATGCCAGCCCTACTCCGCGGCGCCCGTCGCACCCGGCAGCTGCCGGTTTCGGGCGGCCCGCTCGGCGGTTTTACGCGCGGCTTCTTCGGCGTCGAGTTGGGCCGCCTCAGCAGGTGTGGGGGCGCCGCCGCCGAGGCGATGCGGCACCCAGTACGCACCGGCCGGATGCTCGGGATAACCGTCCTGCACCTGCTCGAGCAGGTGCTGCATGCGGGTGTGCAGCAATGCCCGCAGGTCATCGACCGGCAACGTCGGCGGTATCGGCTCGCCGACCGCGACCGTGATCGGCACCTTGGTCCGACCCAACTGCTTCGGGTGGTCCTTGGTCCAGATCCGCTGGGCGCCCCAGACGATGTGCGGGATGATCGGCACCTGTGCCTCGATCGCCATCCGGGCGGTGCCGCTCTTGAACTCCTTGAGCTCGAAGCTGCGGCTGATCGTCGCCTCCGGGTAGACCCCGACCAGCTCTCCCGCCTTGAGGTATTCGACGGCAGAGGTGAAGGAATCCGCGCCCTGGCCGCGATCGACCGGGATGTGCCGGCAGCCGCGCATCATCGGGCCGGTGAACCGGTTGTCGAAGGTCTCCTTCTTCGCCATGAACCGCACCCAGCGGTGCGGGCGCAAACTGTAGGCGGGCAGTCCGGCGAAGGTGAAGTCCAGGTAGCTGGTGTGGTTGATCGCGATCACCGCGCCCCCGGCGGCAGGCACGTTCTCCGCGCCGCTGATGTTGATCTTCACGCCCTGAAAGCGCCACACCATGCGGGTAACTCTGGCGATCGTCGCGTACCACGGCTCCACAGCACTAAAGCCTAGGCGATGGCGCCGACCGCGCCGCCGTTAAGCTCGGGAGGAATCGCCTACAGCGTCGAGGAAGGTACAAGTGCGGGTCACCAGCGTCGGACACGCCGGCTTCCGGATCGAGACCGCCGCGGGCAGCATCCTGTGCGACCCGTGGGTGAATCCGGCCTACTTCGCGTCATGGTTCCCGTTCCCGGACAACTCCACCCTGGACTGGGACGCCCTGGGCGACTGCGACTACCTCTACATCTCCCATCTGCACCACGACCACTTCGACCCGCGGCACCTGGCGGCCCACGTCAACAAAGACGCGGTGGTGCTGCTGCCCGACTATCCGGTGCCGGACCTGCGCGGGGAACTGGAGAAGCTGGGCTTTCACCGGTTCTTCGAGACCACCGACTCGGTGCGGCACACCGTGACCGGGCTCAAGGGCGAGTTGGACGTGATGATCATCGCGCTGCGCGCCCCGGCCGACGGTCCGATCGGCGACTCCGGGCTGGTGGTTTCCGATGGTGTCACCACCGTTTTCAACATGAACGACTCACGCCCGATCGACCTGGACGTGTTAAAGGCCTTCGACGCCATCGACGTGCACCTGGTGCAGTACTCGGGGGCGATCTGGTACCCGATGGTCTACGACATGCCGGCTCGGGCCAAAGAGGCGTTCGGCATCCAGAAGCGGCAACGCCAGATGGACCGTGCCCGCCAATACATCGCCCACGTCGGCGCGACCTGGGTGGTGCCGTCGGCCGGCCCGCCGTGCTTCTTGGATTCCGACCTGCGTTACCTCAACGACGACCACGGCGATCCGGCCAACATCTTCCCCGACGAGATGGTGTTCCTGGATCAGCTGCGGCGTAACGGCCACGACCGCGGACTGCTGATGATCCCCGGCACCACAGCCGGTTTCACCGGGGCGCAACTGGATTCGCTGACCCACCCGGTGGGCGACGACGAGGTCGAGACGATCTTCACGACCGGCAAAGCGGATTACATCGCCGCCTACGCCGATCGGATGGCTCCGGTACTGGCCGCCGAGAAGGCATCCTGGGCGCCGGCGGCCGGCCCGGCGATGCTGGAGCCGCTGCGCGCGCTGTTCGAGCCGATCATGGCGCACAGCAACGAGATCTGCGACGGCATCGGCTATCCGGTCGAGCTGGTGCTCGACGGGGATGGCCATGCCGAAACCGTGGTGCTGGACTTCCCCAAACGCATGGTGCGCGAACCGGTTCCGGGAGAGAAGTTCCGCTACGGATTCGGAATTCCTCCCGAGCTGGTGCGCACCGTGCTGCGCGACGGCGAACCCGACTGGGTCAACACCATTTTCTTGTCCACCCGTTTCAAGGCTTGGCGGGTCGGCGGCTACAACGAGTACCTCTACACGTTCTTCAAATGCCTGACCGAGGACCGGATCGTCTACGCCGATGGCTGGTTCGGCGAAAGCCACGACGACTCGGCGACGATCACGCTGGGTGACTGGCAGATTCAGCGCCGCTGCCCACACATGAAAGCCGACCTGTCGAAGTTCGGGGTCGTCGATGGCACCACCTTGACGTGCAATCAGCACGGCTGGCAGTGGGACCTTAACACCGGCCGCTGCTTGACCGCCAAGGGCCACGAGTTGCGCTGCGAGAAGCTGTGAGCGACTCCTACGATGACGGGCTGGTAGCCCTGGACCACAGCGCGATAACGTTGCGTCGCTACCACTTTCCGTCCGGCACGTCGAAGGTGATCCCGCTGTCGGCGATTCGCGGCTATCGTGCCGAGTCGCTGGGCGTGGTTCACCGGTTCCGGATCTGGGGTAGCTCGGACCTGCGACGCTGGCTCCCGCTGGACGTCAAGCGGCCGTTGCGGAGCACGCTGATCACCCTGGATCTTGACGGCAGCCCGTGGCCGCGGCCGGCGTTCACCCCGGCGGACCCGGAGACGTTCCGCGAGTTGCTCGACGAACTATTGGCGGTCCAGTAGCTAAAGTGGATCAATCCGGAAGACAACGGCGTACCAGGAGCGATCACCGATGACCGCTACCGCTGACCGCAGGTGGCGCTTGGCCGGGCCGTTGCTTGCACTGGCACTCGTAATTGGAGGGTGCGCGATGTTTCCCCACGACCGACGAAGCGAACTCGAAGGGCCGGAACTCACCGACGGACAGACCCGGGCACAGGTCGTCGAACCGGCCAAGGAGATCGTCAAAGCCGCGGGCCTGGAGGGGCTATTCGCTGCGTTCCGGTTCGAATCCTGCAATGACCAGAACGAAGCGCCGTATCGGGGCGTGGCGGAGGTCGGTTTCACGTTCCCGACGGACGCCGACGTGCAGGCCTATGTCGAGCGAGTCGCGACGGCGATGGTCGGCATCGGCTGGAGCGACGGCCCGCCGCCGGGCAAGCTGCCCTACGGCCGAGTGCTTCACCAAGGACAGTTGATGGCGATCATGGCACCGCTGCCCGACGACCATCGGTACGGGAACGTCAAGATCTACGGTGAATGCGGCAACCTGACCGACCATCGCAAAGACCAGGGCCCGGTATATCAGGACATCACCGAAGAAATCACCCGGTGACCCACGACCACTAAAAGCCTGAATTGACGCTGGTCATGGCGGTGGTAGCGTTGATCGCCGCTGGACGATAAGGGGTGATCGGTGCACCTGGAGTCGATCAGCATTCCCCTGCTGGTCGCCGAGGCCGGCGGTGATCCGTGGGCGATCAACGCCGCGCTGCAGCACGGCCGGCCGTCCCAGATCGACAATCTGGCCCGGGCGTTTCACAACGCCGGGCAGTCCGCCACCGAAGCCGACGCCACCTTCGAACAGGCGCGCAAGCGGTTCGAGGGCGCCTGGAACCGGGAGAACGGCGATCATCCGATCAACGACGCCGCCCAGGTGCAGCTGGTCACCACCTCACTGGGGGTGCAGGCAGCCCAGCTGCCGAAGATCGCCGCCGACCTCGAGACCGTCGCCGCCGCCCTGGCCGAGGCGCAGAAATCGTCGGCCGGCTGCATCTCGGAACTCGAAACGGTGCTCGAGGGCATCGACGCCAACCTGACGCATCTGTTCGAGGTGGACAAGAATCCGGACCTGACCGCCGAGCAGCGAAGGCAGGTTCACGACCAGATCGCCGATCTTCAGCAGGCGGCGATCGACGACACCAAGGAGACGCTGCGCCGCATCAAAGTCGTTCGCGACGCCTACCTGGCCACCTTGCGCGCCGCCGAGGCCCGGCTGCGCGCTGAGGGCTACGACCCGGGCCTGATCAAGAACCTCGACCAGCCGACGTCCCCGCTGGGTGATCCGCTGATGCCGATTCCGCCGGCCGACACCGACCCGCAGACAGTCACGAACTGGTGGAATTCGCTGACCCCGCAGCAGCGAGCGGCCTATATCGCCCAACACGATTCGGGGTTGGGCAACCTCAACGGTATTCCGGCCGACGCCCGCAACGAGGTGAACCTCGCGGTGCTGCACGACGACCTGAACCGAGTCCGCGACCTAGCCAACCTGCGCGGGGTGTCCGTCGACGACGTGCTGAACAATCCCGGTGCCTACGGATTGTCGGCCAGTGACGTCAGCCGGTACGGCAATGCGGTGCAGACCGAAAAGGGATTGATCAGCGAGGGTGGAAAGACGAAGCCGGATGGCAGCACGGAGCGCCCGGCGTTGTTGTGGGCCTACGATCCGCTGGCGTTCAACGGGCAGGGCAAGGCGGCGGTCGCGATCGGCAACCCCGACCATGCCGCCAACACCGCGGTGGTGGTTCCCGGCACCGGCAACAGCGTTCAGCAGGGCTGGCTGGAAAGCACCGACGCCACCAACCTCTACGACCAGATGCGGTTGGCCAATCCCGGTGAGTCGACGTCGGTGATCGCCTGGATGGGATACGACGCCCCGGACGCACCCGATGATCTGCGTATCGCCACCCCGGATCTGGCGCGCGACGGCGGGGCGATGCTGGCCGGCGACGTCAACGGGTTGTCGGCCACCCATGACGCCGGGTTGTCGTCGCATGTGACGGTGATCGGCCATTCCTACGGCGCGACGACGGTGGCCGACGCGTTCGCCAACAGTGGGATGCACGCCAATGACGCGGTGCTGATCGGCTGCCCCGGAACGGATGTGGCCAAAAGCGCCGGCGATTTCCATCTCGACGGCGGCCAGGTCTACGTCGGGGCGGCATCCAGCGACCCGGTCTCCTGGCTGGGTGAATCCGGGCTGGTGCCGGACTTCATCAATCACACGATGCACCACCCGCTGGGCGACATGGCCGGGCTGGGCACCGACCCCGCCGGCGATGGCTTCGGGTCGGTGCGTTTCCACGCCGAAGCGGTCGGCCACCAGGGCTTGGCGTTCGGTGATCATTCCCGCTACTACGACATGGGCAGCGAATCGCTGCGGGCGATGACCGACATCTCCTCGGGCAAGTCGTCGTCGCTGGCCGACAGCGGCCTGATCGGGGAAGGCCGCCGCCAAGCCCACATCGGTCTGCCGGAGAAGGTTCACATCCCATTCGTCGGGGACGTCGACCTGCCGCACGTGGACACCCGGATTCCCGGTACTCCGGCACTGATCGACCCGGAAGGCAAACGTGCACCACCGACGATCACCGACGACCACCGATACCGCTGACCGCAGGCGCCGCGGTGCGACAAGGCTTGCGGCCGGGTGACCTATTGCCGGTCGGCCAGCACCTGATGAGCGGCGTTGTAGCCCGGAATGAACGTGATCCCGGGGCCACCCTGACAGCCCGCACTGCCCAGATACAGCCCGTCGACCGGTAGCGGTTGCCCGACGAAACCCCGCGCGCCGGGCCGGTTGGGCCCGATCTGGTCCGGGTTCAGCAAGCCGTGGCAGTAGTCGCCGCCGGGCGCACCGAACATGGTGCCCATATGGCGTGGCGTGAAGGTGGTGTGCCGGGTGATGCTGCGCTCGAAATTCGGTGCCAGCCGGGTGATCTTGTCGATCACCCGTTGACCCATCTCGACCTTCATCTCGCCGTAGTTGCCGTCACCCTCGATCGGGAACCACAATGCGAACGCCGAGGCGGCGTGCTTGCCGGCCGGGGCCAGATCGGCGTCGTGCAGCGACGGGATCTGCAGTACGACCGTCGGATCGGCCGGCACGATGCCGCGCCGCGCGTCCTCCCACTGCTGCTGTACCTCCTCGGGCGTGCAGAAGATCCCCAGCGAGGCCTGCATGGCGGGGTCGTTGAGCGCCTCGTAGGGAGCGGCGAACTCGGGTGCCTCGTCCAGCGCGAAGTGCATCTGTAGGTAGGAGCCGCGGTGGTCGGTGCGGGCGTATCGGGCGCGGACATCCTCGGGCATGCCGGCCGGGTCGATCAGCCGGGTGACGGTGACGTCGGGGGCGATGGCCGACACCACCACCGGTGCGGTGACGGTGTCGCGGAGCCCACGCGACGGTCCCAGCTTCACCTCTCCTCCGTCGAGCCTCGCTGAACCGCCGGCGTCGGTGCGCACCCCCGACACCCGTCCGTCGGCAATGACGATCTCGGCCACCTTGGTGCGCAGCCGTAGCTCACCACCCAGACCGGTGAACGTATCGGCCAGATGCCCGGTGAGCGCCCCGATCCCGCCGCGCAGCTTCTTCATCAGCACGGTGTTATCGTCGGGGACGCCGAGACCGTAGGCCAGGGCGGCGGCGCTGCCGGGGGTGGCCGGTCCGCGATAGAGGGTGTTGACGGCCAGCACGGTGAAGGATCCGCGCAGCGCCGCGTGTTTCTCCCGGTCGGGCAGGTAGCGGTCCAGCACGTCGGTGACCGAGCCGAACAGCATGTCATCGATCGCTGAGCGTTCGAATTCGTTTGTGGCACACGCATACATCTCGTCGAGAGTCTTCGGCGGACGGCCGGCCTCGAAGCGGCCCAGCGCCCGGGTGGGGGCTTGGCTCCAGGCCAGCAGCCCCGCCATCCCGTTGACCGCCTCGGCGCCGTGCACCTCAGACAGGTGGGTGAACAGCTTCATCGGGTCGGTGTACTGAATCAACGGGTCGTCGCCCACACCGCGCATCGCCACGGACATGACCTCGAGATCGATGCTGTCCAGGGTGTCCAGGCCCAGCTCCGCGCTGACCGCGGCCGACGTCGGGAACTGCACCGAACCTGCGATCTCGAACCGGTAGCCGTCGAACAACTCCACGGTCGAGGCCATCCCGCCGGCGTACAGCCCGGCCTCCAGGCACAGGGTGCGCAACCCGGCGCGCTGCAGGATGAGCGCCGCAGCCAACCCGTTGTGCCCGGCGCCTATGACGATCGCGTCGTAATCGGTCTTGGAACGCACCCCTGCACCCGCCCTTCCGTTGAGCCGAGGCTGACACGGAGGCGCCAGTTTTGTCAATATTGACGTAACTAGAGGTTCTGCAGCGAGTTCAGCGCGGTCCGGCACATCCGGGCCAGCTCGGCCAGCGAGCGGTCCTCGCTGAGCATCCAGACCTCCATCGCGGCGAACACCGCTGCCGCGATGCACCGGGCCGTCACCGCGACCCCGAGTTGGTCGCCTGTTCCATACGGCGGAGTCTCCCGCAGTCGCTCGGCCACCGCGTCGGCGAAGTCGGCTTCGACCTGCCGGATATGGCGCACGATCCGCTCGGGGTCGAGTTCCTCGGCGCGCAGCGCGGCGATGCGGGTCACCGCCTCAACGTCATAGGGAAACGCGAAGATAGCGGCCTGGACCGACTCGATCATCGGCTCGGCCGGTGGTCGGGCCGCCAGTGCGCTGCGGAACCACTGCAGCCCGGCGTCGTAGTCGGCGAACAGCAGGTCGTGCTTGGAGGTGAAGTGCCGATAGAACGTGCGCAACGAGACGCCGGCGTCGCCGGCGATCTGCTCGGCGGAGGTGTCCTCGACGCCCTGGGCCAGGAACCGCACCAGCGCGGCCTGGCGCAAGGCTTCGCGGGTGCGCTCACTGCGCGCGGTCTGCGGCGCTCGGGGCATGCGGCTAAAGGTACCGCAGCACCACTGCCGTTCAGAATGACAATATTGACAAAACCTGGGAGGGGTGGTGAGACTGGGCGCATGATCTCGCTCCTCGTGCATGCAGTGCTGGGCCTGGCGACCATCGGCTGGATCGTGGCATCCAACCGCGCGCTCTTCGCGAAACCGCCTCAGGGCGGGCTGTTCTCGCCGATGGAGGTCGTGTACTACGTGATCGGCATAGCCTCGATCGGGCTGGGCTGGTACTTCAACATCCGCTTCGTCAACGAGTACGCCCAAGGCCCCAACCACAACCCGATCTGGGGGCCGGGCAGCTGGACCCAGTACATCCAGCTGATGTTCACCAACCCCGCGGCCGGCTCGGCCAGCCAGGATTACACGATCATCAATGTCATTCTGCTGCCGCTGTTCACCATCGTGGACGGGTATCGGCGCGGGCTGCGGCGCCCGTGGCTGTACTTCGTGTCGAGCTTGTTCACCAGTTGCGCCTTCGCCTACGCGTTCTACTTCGCGACCATTGAACGCCAGCACCGGCACGCCAAGGCAATCGCGTAGCTGGACGGTCACCGGAACCCGGCGAGATAGGCTGACCGCGACGACGGGAGGAATGTCGTGGCCAAGCCGGTGGCGCCGCGCGGATCTGCGCGCGAGCGAGTACTGCAGGCGGCATTGGCCTTGTTCATGGAACACAGTGTCGGCGGGACGTCGTTCCAGATGATCGCCGACCGGCTGGGCGTGAGCAAACCGGCCGTGTACTACCAATTCCGCTCCCGCGACGACATCGTCGTCGCCCTGGTGGAACCGATGTTCGACGACATCGTGCGGGTGATCAAGATCGCCGAGTCCATGCCGACACCGCAGGGCAAGCGTGACGTGACGGTCAGCGGAGTGGTCGAGCTGGCCGTCCGGTACCGGCGGCTCACCTTCCTGTTCTACGACCGCGCCGTGGAGTACGCGGTGCGGTCCCGTGAGGATTTCATGGCGATCCACGATATCGTGGCAGCGCTCCTGCAGGGGCTCTCACCGACGGCAGCGGACCGCATCATCACGACGGCTCTTCTGGCCGGAACCTTCACCGCCGCAGCAGATCCGGAACTCGAAGATATCGGCGACGACGAGTTGCACCGCGTCCTGCTGGAGAGCGCCCGGCGGGTGACGGCACCGCTGGCCTGAGCGTCGTCACCAGCCGTCGCGATGGGCTCCGGATCCGACGAGCTCCTCACGCGGGTCCCGCTGCAGCGGCGCCGGCCAGGGCGCCGGCTTGGGTCGCGTCCGCGGAACCTGCGGCCACCAGAACCACTTGCCGAGCAGGTTCGCGATCGACGGGGTCATGAACGAACGGATGATCAGGGTGTCGAGCAGCAGACCCAATCCGATGGTGGTGCCGACCTGGCCGATCACTCGCAGCTCACTGACCGCCATCGTCATCATGGTGAAGGCGAACACCAATCCCGCTGCCGTCACCACCGACCCACTGCCGCCCATCGCCCGGATCATGCCGGTATGCAATCCGGCGTGGATCTCCTCTCGCAGGCGCGACACCAGCAGCAGGTTGTAATCGGCGCCCACGGCCATCAGGATGATCACCGCCATGGCCAGCACCATCCAGTGCACCTGCAGGCCAATGATGTCCTGCCACAACAACACCGACATCCCGAAAGCACCGGCGAGGGAGACCACCACGGTGCCCACGATCACCAGGGCGGCCACCACCGCCCGGGTGATCAGCAGCATGATGATGAAGATCAGGCACAGCGCCGCGACTCCGGCGATCATCAGATCGTAGTTGGAGCCCTCCTGCATGTCCTTGAACATCGCCGCGGTACCACCGACGTAGATCTTGGAGCCCTCCCACGGAGTGGTCTTCATGGCCTCCTTGGCGGCGAGCTTGATCGCGTCGATGTGCTCGATGCCGTCCGCGCTGAGCGGATCGCCCTCGTGGGTGACGACGAACCGTACCCCGCGTCCGTTGGGGGACACGAACATCTTCATGCCGCGCTGGAATTCGGCGTTGTCGAAGATCTCCGGCGGCAGGTAGAAGGAGTCGTCGTTGCGGGCCTTGTCGAAAGCCTCCCCCATCGCGGCGGGATCCCCCTGGGCTTCCTGCTGCTGCTTGGCCAGCCCGCTCTGGGTGGCATAGGTGTTCATCATCATCGCCTTGCTGGACTTCATCATCTGGATCATCGGCGACATCAGGGTGAGCATCTGCGGCAGCTGCGCTGCCATCGCGTCCATGTCCGGAACGATCTGCCTGAAGCTCTCGGTCATGGTGTCGACGCCGTCCATCGCATCGAAGACAGACCGCAGCGAATAGCAGGCCGGGATGTCGAAACAGTGCGGCTCCCAGTAGAAGTAGCTCCGTATCGGCCGGAAGAAGTCGTCGAAGTTCGCGATGTCATCGCGCAATTCCTCGATGTCGGAGACCATCAGGTGCATTTTGCCCACCATGCGCCCCATGGTGGCGTTCATCTGCTCCATGAGCTCGATCATCTTGGTCATGTTGTCGATGGAGCCCTGCATCTCCTCGGCCTGCGCCAGCATCTCCGTCGTGCGGTCGTCGTTGAACTTCCGCGTCATCTCCTGGCTGACGGCCTGCATGCCCAACAGGTAGCCGAAGGTGGAGTGCTCCATGGGTACGCCCTGCGGCCGGGTAATGGACATGACCCGGGAGATGCCTGGTACCGCGGTGACCCGCTTGGCGATTCGCTCGATGATCAGGAAGTCGGCCGAGTTGCGCACGTCATGATCGGTTTCGATCATCAGCATCTCGGGGTTCATCCGCGCCGAGGGGAAATGCCGATCCGAGGCCAGGAAGCCCTGGTTGGCCGGCAGGTCGTCGGGCATGTATGCACGGTCGTTGTAGCCGGGCTGGTAACCGGGCAGGGCGAGGATACCGATCATGGTGGTCGCGGTGGCGGCAATCAGGATCGGTCCCGGCCAACGGCTCACGGCCGCACCGATTTTGCGCCAGCCTCGGCCCCGGTTGACCCGCTTGGGTTCCAGCAGGGTGCCGAACCGGCCGGCCACCGAGATGACGGCCGACCCCATCGTCAGCGAGGTGACGACGACGACCGTCATGCCGATGCCCAGCGGAACACCCAACGACTGGAAGTACGGCAATCGGGTGAAGTGCAGGCACAGTGTTGCCCCCGCGATCGTCATCCCCGAGCCGAGCACCACATGCGCGGTGCTGCGAAACATGGTGTAGTAGGCGCGTTCCCGGTCCTCACCGGCACTGCGGGCCTCCTGGTATCTGCCGATCAGGAAGATCGCATAGTCGGTGGCCGCAGCGATCGCGAGCGTCACCAACAGGCTGGTCGCGAAGGGCGAGAGCCCGATGAGGTTGTGGTAGCCCAACAGCGCCACGATGCTGCGCGCCGACATCAGGCCGGTCACCACCATCGACAGCGCCAGCAGCACGGTGGTGATCGATCGATAGACCATCAGCAACATGGTGATGATGACGACGAACGTCATCCCCTCGATCAGGTGCATGCTGCGGGTGCCGGCCTTGTCCTGGTCGGCTGCCAGCGCGGCACCCCCGGTCACGTAAGACTTGACGCCCGCCGGCGCCGTGACACTGTCGACGGCCTCCTGCACCGCCTTGACCGACTCGTTGGCCAGCGCCTCACCCTGATTGCCGGCGGTGTAGATCTGCACGTACGCGCACTTGCCGTCGGGGCTCTGGGCGCCCGCGGCGGTCAGCCGATCGCCCCAGAAGTCTTGAATGTGTTCGACGTGGGTGGTGTCGGTCTTGAGTTTGGCGATGATCTCGTCGTAGTAGTGGTGGGCATCGGCGCCCAGCGGTTGCTCGCCCTCGAGCACAAGCATCACCGAGCTGTTGGAGCTGAACTCCTCGAACAGCTGACCCTGGCGTTTGACCGCGATCATCGACGGCGCCTCTTCCGGCGTCATCTGCACCGCAGCCGTCTCAGCGACCTTTTCCAGCTGTGGAACGGTGGCGTTCGCCAGGACGATGATCCCGATCCAGCCCAGCATGATCGGAATCGCCAGGCGCCGAATCCATTTGGCGATGCCGCCGCGCTCGGCGCCGTGCGAGACGCGGTCGGTTGAAGTGCTCATGCGGATTTCACCAAACAAAACGTCAGGGCGCTGGCGCCGGTGGCGGTTCTTTCGTCTTTGAGCTCGTTGTCGATGCTGATGCGACAGCCGAGGGTGGAGCCTTTGCCCTGCGCGTAAAGATTGGGCGACACCGCGGACAACGTGGTGCTCAACGTCAGCGACCAGGGCAGCGTCGCGGCGTCGACGCGCTGCGGCTTGCTGTCGAGATCGAGGTAGCTGATGTCGGCGGTCGCGCCGGGTTGGCCGAAGACCTCATAGGTGACGACCTTGGGGTCGTACGGCTTGGTGTCGTCGACCTTGGTGCTGATGAGGTTGGAATTCTCGCCGCCGAAGAAGGTCCGCAGTCGCAGCACGGTCAACGTGCCGAGCACCACCACGACCACGATCAGCAACGGCAGCCACCCGCGCTTCAGCGCGTTCATCCGGCGAGCTCCGCGCGCCCGCGGACCTGTGGTTTCAGCATCGGCGACGCTCCCTCCCCCGAGTCGATGGTTGCGTGTATTCGAAGGCGAAGTTATACGATCAATAAAGTAGAATCAAGCGGTCGGTTAGTTCAACTATGCGGTGTAGCTCACTCTGGCTCACGCAGGCGCCCGGGAGGTATGCGGTGGCGAGGACGATGGCCCCGCGCGTATTCGCGCGAGATCGGGTGCTCGACGCTGCGCAGACGCTCTTCACCGAGCACGGGGTGAGCGGCACGACGTTGCAGATGATCGCAGACCGGCTGGGGGTCAATAAGTCAGCGGTGTACTACCAGTTCCACTCCAAGGACGACATCGTCGTCGCCGTGTTCCGCCCGGTGTTCGAGGACATCGCCCGGGTGGTCAATATCGCCGAGGCGATCACGTCCCGCGAGGTGCAGCGGGAGGCCACCATCAGCGGCCTGATCGAGCTGGCCGTCCGGCACCGCCGCACCACGGCCCTGGCCCACACCGATCCCGCCGTCGTAGGGGTCGTCGAGGCCGTCGAGGAATTTCGGGACGCCTCCCGCCGCTTGCAGGCGATCCTGGCGGGCCCGGACCCCGACCCGGCCACCCTCATCGCGATCGCCGTGCTGGTGCCCGGGATCCTCGGGGCGGCAGCCGATCCCACGGTTGCCGAGATCGCCAACGATGAGCTGCACCGGATGCTGCTGGACTGCTCGCGCCGGCTGTTCACGGCCTGACGCGGGTCAGGCGGGATGCTCCGATTTCATTACCGTTTCCTTAATGAATCGGCTCAAAGCAGCCCCCTTTCTTGTCGGTGGATCGAACTAGTGTTCGAGATATGGGTAGGGACACGTTCGCGGATCGTGTCATCTCCCAGGACATCGGTGACAGTTCTGCATCAGGACATCGGTGACAGTTCCGGTGGTCTTGGTGGTGACA